>NZ_JAYGHG010000032.1:0-54251 GCF_034931085.1 Nodularia harveyana UHCC-0300
CGATTGGTCAGAGACTATGAGTTATTACCGGAAACATCAGAGACATTTATCTACCTTGCCATGATCCGTATTATGGTCAGGCGACTAGCTTAATTTTTGACTCCCTAAAACTTTTCAAACACCCTCTTAGAACAAATCTTAGATGAAAACTGGTTTCCCCAATACATCGATCATGTTCAGGAATAATTTATAGTAGTTATAGGGGTTCTTTTCTAAACCCCCAATGCTACAAATACTAAAATGACTGTGAAAAACTAACCTTCTTCTTGACGATCGCTTTTGTGTCCTGGAGAAGACTCATAAAGAGCATCTAATTGTTGACGAGCATCTTCAACATTGACTGAACGCATAACTAACAAAGGTTCTTTAATCAGATTTCCTGCTTTGTCTAATAACTCTGGGTGGGGAATAAATTGTTTTCTGGAAGCAAGATAACCGGGATTATCTGCTGATGAATATTTAGCTGGGTAAACCCGCTCTCGATCAAAACTAAACATAATCAAGTTACGGATTAAGTTAGCCACCGCTATCAACGCCAGAATTGTAAAAGCCAAAATATAAAGTAGGTGTAACATCGGGTTTTCCTCCAAGAGCAGCAAGTTTTAAATCTTTAATCGGTAACTTTTGCTTCGCCTCGATTGTCATATCCGGCGAAGATAAATATCTAACGCACACCTGGTACGTCTATACTTTTAGGAAAAAATTTGTTAATCGTTATTCAAACTAACGTAGCATGGGATACATTATTTATTAATAAAATTAATATTAAGGATCTTGTATCTTCAATGCGACTTGTATAGTGTTTTTTATTCTGCCAATCAGTTTGCTGAAATAAATGAGCAGTGTTCTCTCATCCTTCTCGTGTTTGATGTAAACGCATGGATACATTCCAGCATTCCGTTACCAATCGGTGCCAAGGCATTAAGGTATTCATCTCAATCCCTACTTGTCCATCGGTGGCGGTAAATAACATTGTTGCTGCCTTGAGTTCTTCTTGCGCCTGTTTCACCCGCAAAAGTAAATCAGATTGCTCTTGGTGACTCATAAATGAGAGTTGCCCGGTTTCTAACAATTCACGCGATCGCGTAAACCAATGATTAAAATCCTCCAGTAGAGGTTCTAATACCGTTTTCAGCATCTCTGTCCCTGGTAAACTCGAGTCCTGCATAAGTAAAAAGTATATTTCTAACTTCACCCATAATATTAACATTTTTCACAAAAATTAACATTTGTTCGTCTCTTTCCTCAGACAGATTTTGGGAATATTTTCAAGAATAGTGACAAAATAGGCTATGATTAGGATTGCCGTGAGCTATATCTAAAAATTAAACATACAAAAAAGACTGAATATTGCTTGATCCTAACTATAACTGAGCTAAAACTGCCACTGCATAATTTCTCAGTGTAACGCTGAGTCCTCAAACCTAAATATCTGAAGTTTATGAGAACAGGGTCAATTAAACAAAAATATTAACGTCTCACTGGTAGTCATGAAACTAAAAAAACTCGTTATATTTGAGGCAGCATCGATGGGTGATGTATGCTCCTTGAATACTGATTGCTGAGTAAAAAAATACTATTACCCAGAAACTGAGTAGATTATTCAGAGTTTTAACTACTAAAATTATCTTTTTGCAATCACTTCGCTAATGGTTCAGTAGCCGATGTCGCCAAATTCATCTCTAGTTCAATCAGAACAACCTGAAAAAATTTATTTACCGCGTACTAGCGAATCGGAGTCATTAAAGAAGATTCGCCACACAGCTTCCCACGTAATGGCAATGGCGGTACAAAAGCTGTTTCCTAAAGCGCAAGTTACCATCGGACCCTGGATTGAAAACGGTTTTTACTACGACTTCGATAGTCCAGAAGCATTTAGCGAAAATGATTTGAAAGCCATCAAGAAAGAGATGGTGAAGATTATTAATCGTAAATTGCCAGTGCTGCGAGAAGAAGTCAGCCGAGAAGAAGCTGAAAAAAGAATCTCAGAAATTCAGGAACCTTACAAACTGGAAATCCTGGGAGATATTAAAGAAGAACCCATCACAATTTACCATCTGGGAAATGAATGGTGGGATTTGTGCGCCGGGCCTCATGTGGAAAATACCAGCGACTTAAACCCTAAAGCCATTGAGTTAGAAAGTGTAGCTGGGGCTTATTGGCGTGGGGATGAAACCAAGGCGCAGTTACAACGCATCTATGCGACTGCGTGGGAAAACCCAGAACAACTGGCTGAGTATAAGCGGCGCAAAGAAGAAGCTTTACGAAGAGACCACCGTAAACTTGGTAAGGAACTAGGATTATTTATATTTTCCGAACAAGTGGGGCCGGGTTTACCTTTGTGGACACCTAAAGGTACTTTGTTACGGAGTGTTTTAGAAGATTTCCTCAAAAAAGAACAGCTAAAGCGGGGTTATTTACCTGTGGTAACGCCCCACATTGCGAGAGTGGATTTATTTAAAACTTCTGGACACTGGCAAAAGTATAAGGAAGATATGTTTCCTTTGATGTCGGATGATGAGGAAGCCGCAGCTTTAGAGCAGGGTTTTGTCCTCAAGCCGATGAATTGTCCCTTCCATATCCAAATATACAAGAGTGAGTTACGTTCCTATCGGGAATTACCGATTAGATTTGCCGAATTTGGTACGGTTTACCGCTATGAACAATCAGGAGAATTGGGTGGTTTAACCAGAGTGCGCGGTTTTACTGTGGATGATTCTCACCTGTTTGTTACTCCTGAACAGCTAGACAGTGAATTTCTCAATGTGGTGGATTTGATTCTGTCGGTGTTTAAAAGTCTGCAATTGAAGAATTTTAAAGCTAGACTCAGTTTCCGTGATCCAGCCAGTGATAAGTATATCGGTTCTAATGAAGTTTGGGATAAAGCCGAGGGTGCTATTCGCCGCGCTGTGGAAAAGTTGGGAATGAATTACTTTGAGGGAATTGGGGAAGCGGCGTTTTATGGTCCTAAGTTAGATTTTATCTTTAGTGACGCTTTGGAACGGGAATGGCAGTTAGGAACTGTTCAGGTAGATTACAATTTACCAGAACGTTTTGATTTGGAATATGTGGCTGAAGATGGTTCCCGCCAACGTCCTGTAATGATTCACCGTGCGCCTTTTGGTTCTTTAGAACGGCTGATTGGGATTTTGATTGAAGAATACGCTGGAGATTTCCCTTTATGGTTAGCACCTGTGCAAGCGAGATTGTTACCAGTGGGTGAAGCTCAGTTAGATTTTACTAAAGATGTGGCAGCAAAAATGCTGGCTGCGGGTATCCGGGTTGAGGTCGATACCAGTGGCGATCGCCTGGGTAAAATCATCCGCAATGCCGAGAAACAAAAGATACCTGTAATGGCGGTGGTTGGAGCTAAAGAAGTGGAATCAAATAGCTTGAGTATCCGTACCCGTGCTTCTGGGGAGTTAGGCGCTATCCCTGTGGATGAGGTCGTGGATAAAATGAAGGATGCGATCGCTAACTTCAAGAACTTCTAACGATAATAGGCTAGGCATTGCCTAGCCTCACCACAACTGTAAATTATCCAGATTTTCTCAAAGCGATCGCTAACTCATATATTAAGTTTTGCAAATCATCTCTGGCAGCAATTACCAAGACTCATGAGCCAATGACCCCTTAACATGAGATGCTGGTTGATGATTGGAGAGTATTTGCAGATGTCTGTTATTTCTAGTATCACTGTTACCGTTCCCGCCACTACAGCTAACTTGGGGCCTGGTTTTGACTGTATCGGTGCAGCCTTAACGCTGTATAACAAGTTTAAATTTACTGCCTTAGATGAGGGTGGATTAATTATTGATGTCACAGGTGCAGAAGCTGAACGGGTGCAAACCGATGAAAGTAATCTTCTTTATCAGGCTTTCGTCAAGTTATATCAATATATAGGACAGACACCACCATCGGTAAAGATGGAAATTGAGCTTGGTGTGCCTTTGGCGAGAGGTTTGGGTAGTTCAGCTACAGCCATTGTCGGCGGGTTGGTTGGTGCGAATCAACTGGCGGGTGCGCCTTTGACTCAGTTACAGGTGATGGAATTAGCGATCGCCATGGAAGGACATCCTGATAATGTAGTTCCAGCGCTGTTAGGGGGATGTCGTTTGGCTGCTACCACTGGTAATGATTGGACAATTTGCGATATTCCTTGGGATGAAAATGTTGTCCCAGTTCTGGCCATTCCTGATTTTGAGCTTTCCACCAGTGAAGCGCGACAAGTTTTACCCACTCAGGTGAGTCGTGCAGATGCAATTTTCAACACAGCACATTTGGGTTTATTATTGCGTGGTTTGGAAACTGGTAAAGGAGAATGGTTAAGCACAGCTTTGCAAGATAGATTACACCAACCATATCGCCAAGCCTTGATTCCTGGTTACGATGCGGTGAATGCAGCTGCAATGAAAGCTGGTGCTTATGGGATGGTAATTAGTGGTGCAGGACCGACACTGTTAGCTTTAGTAGATAAGTTACATTCTCCGGCTGTAGAAGCAGCGATGTTATCAGCTTGGCAAGAAGTAGGAATTACAGCCATAGTGCGATCGCTTTCTCTGGATACCCAAGGTGCAAGCTACCAAGGATAAACCGTCATGATTAACGAAATTCATACCGAAATCACCACCCTTAACTCAGAAATTCAGGCGCTTCAGCAAGAACGGGCTACCCTGAGTATCAATAATGTATTGTCTGGCAAGAATGATTCACCTTCCGCAATGGTGGAAGCTTGTCGCCGCCAAGCCAGAGAAAATGCCCAATTGTCTGTAGAACTCAAGGGTATAGACGATGCGATCGCCGCCCTAGAAATACAGCGACAATACAAACAAGCTGAATTAGAACATTGGCAAAAACAATCCCAACAACTTACCCAAGTGGAAGAGTTAGAACAAGCTAGAGAAGTAGCTCAAGTTCATGCTAAACGCATTAATCAACTAGCGGCGGAATTGTCTACGGAAATCCGTCTGCTGAAATCTTGCGCTGATTATTTGAGTCCCATGTATTGGCACGTCTACTACAAGCCCTTTATTACTGGGTTTAAGACCATCTCAGTTCCCTATGTGCGCTCAGATGGCGAAGTCTGGTCTATTGTTAATCGGATAGTCTGAAATTGCCTATATTTATCAAAAACGAATGAGATTATAACTGAGAATGGTGGCTTTAGTCACCTTTTTTTATATATTTTTGTATTGACGTTGCAAAAGTTTACAACTAAAATGGTTTTGACAGGAATTGGTAAGTATTTATTCCTAAAATCTACCCAAAAAGCAGAGATTAGGAATTAAAAATATTTACAAAACTACAAATTCCTTCATATAGTGAAATCATAACCAAAAAGGTAAATCGATTGTCAGAAGTAATGAATGCTATTGAATTTCCCTGGCTATCAGCCATAATTTTATTACCCTTGGTGGCTGCCTTAGCCATCCCTTTCATCCCAGATAAAGAAGGAAAGACCGTTCGTTGGTATGGTTTGGGAGTGGCGATCGCCGACTTTGCCCTGATAATTTCTGCCTTTTGGTATAGCTACGACTTCCAAAACCCCACACTGCAACTCGTAGAAAACTATGCTTGGGTTCCACAGCTAGGTTTAAATTGGTCAGTCGGTGTTGATGGTTTATCAATGCCCTTACTATTATTAACCGGCTTAATTAACACACTGGCAATCTTCGCGGCTTGGAAAGTAACCACTAAGCCGCGATTGTTTTATGCGTTGATGTTAGTGATGTACAGCGCCCAAATAGGCGTATTTGTCGCCCAAGACTTGCTATTATTCTTCCTAATGTGGGAAATCGAGTTAGTACCTGTATATTTGCTCATTTCCATCTGGGGAGGACAAAACCGCCGTTACGCAGCCACTAAATTCATTCTTTATACAGCCGCCGCCTCAATATTTATCTTGGTAGCTGGTTTTGCAATGGCATTCTCAGGAGATACCGTCACCTTCGACATGGCGACTCTGGGAATGAAGCAATACCCCAAAGCCTTAGAATTATTAACTTATACAGGATTCTTAATCGCCTTCGGCGTGAAAATGCCCATCTTCCCCTTACACACTTGGTTACCTGATGCCCACGGCGAAGCATCTGCACCTGGTTCCATGATTTTGGCTGGTGTGTTATTGAAAATGGGTGGTTATGCACTCATCCGCTTTAACGTCGAAATGTTGCCTAACGCCCATGTCTACTTTGCCCCAGTCCTAGTAGTTTTAGGTGTAGTTAACATTGTCTACGGTGCTTGCTGTGCCTTCGCCCAAACAAATCTGAAACGTCGCCTGGCTTACTCCTCAATTGCCCACATGGGATTTGTCTTAATCGGCATAGCCTCTTATACAGAGATTGGGATTAGCGGTGCTGTATTACAGATGGTTTCCCACGGTTTGATTGCTGCTAGCTTATTCTTCTTATCTGGTGTAACTTACGAACGTACCCACACCTTAATGATGGACAAAATGGGCGGTATGGCGAAAGTAATGCCCAGAACCTTTGCAGTCTTTACAATTGGTGCAATGGCTTCTCTGGCTTTACCCGGAATGAGTGGTTTTGTGGGTGAGTTGATGGTGTTCCTCGGTATCGCCTCCAGCGATGTTTACAGTTCCAGCTTCAAAATTGTAGTCATCGTGTTGTCGGCAGTAGGCGTGATTTTAACTCCCATTTATTTACTATCAATGTTGCGCCAAGTGTTCTACGGCGAACAAAACCAAGAATTACATTTAGATACTGTAGTTTCTGACATCAAACCTCGTGAATTATTTATCACCGCTTGTTTGATTCTTCCTATTATCGGTATTGGTTTCTATCCCAAGTTAGTGACGCAGACTTACGATGTGAAAGCAGTGGAACTAGCAACCCATGCGCGTCAAGTTCTACCAGTCTTCGCACGTCAGCAACCCGCAAGTCTATATTCGACTATCTTCACTACACCAACCTTAGCTTCATCTCAAGTTGATACTGTAGTTAATCTCTCAGAGTAAATATAATCCCCAATCCGGGTATTGCCATTGACATACTCCCCGCCCCAGAAGGGACAGGGATTATAGGATACTGGCGGAAAATGCGGACTCAAGCCCGTCTAACTTTTCCTCTCCTACTGGAAAATGTCCTCACCAGTTGGATTATTCCAAACTACCAGAGTTGGTTTTCTGACTTTAGGCTTCGTAGAACTTAATTGAGTCCTGCATTTTACCGCTAGCAACTCGTTTCTTCCCAACTAAACTACTCAGCTACATTCTTACAGTGCGTCTAAGATCTTACCAACCCAACTTCTGGGTCGAACCCTATACCTTAAGTATGTCGAAGAACTTGCCATTTATTTTACAACGATTACAGACTATGATGCATCAAGATTCTTTGCCTAAATCACGCTCTCGAAAGCCGTCCTGAAGAGACGGGGCTTTACACCCCATTTTTTGGTAAAACTACCCTTATGTTTTTTTGGACATGAATAATGATCAGTTTGATGAATTGGGTCGAACCAAAAGCTATAGCAACCGCCAAGGAGGTTAGGACAGAAACAGATAATGAAACCCTCACAATTAGCGAGTTTCCAGCCCTTCGACTACGCTCAGGGCAAGCCTGTTCCCTGTTCCCTGTTCCCTGCTATATTTTTGCATTGAACCCAATACTGCTAGAAAATCAATAACCATACTTGACTTGATGTTGAGTCTCGACGGGTAGATATTTCCGTACTACACTCATGATTTTCTCTGATTCTACGGGTTTAGCCATAAAATCTGTCGCACCGACTACCTTAGAGCGGACTCGATCCACAAGACCATTGTTTCCCGTTAGAATCACTATCGGTGTATTGGCAAAGGCGGAAACTCGGCGCAACTGACTACAAATTTCATAACCATTAGCAATAGGCATGATCAAATCTAAAAAGATGAGGTCTGGCTTGTTTTGAATCAGGATTGGTAAAGTTTGTATAGCATCCTGAACTTTGATACATCTCATTCCTTGGGAGACGATAATTCCCTCTACTGTCTGACAAATCTGAGGACTATCATCTATGCAAGCAATCAATGGCGCAGTTGATGTTTTAGGTGAGGCGGAATGATCATTCTTTTTGAATGCTGTCGATGATAAAGGCACATCAGGGATTTCTACCAATTCAATCATCCCTCTAACAATATAGGGAGACAATGAACGGGTAAGAGTCACAACACTTTGCTGAAACTTTGCTGCTAAATCTTGCAGCGTATATTTACCGTTGAGCAAATTCACAAACTTTTTGTAGACAGATTCACTGACATGGTGCGCAAGTTGTTCTGGTTTTCGGATAACTGGGGCTGATTGAGGAGAGAAATTAGCCAAACCAGCCTCTGACCAAACTTTCCACGAGTCTTGCATATTTTTCATAAACACATCTGCACTCGTGAAACTCACTGGTGTTTCAATGATAATATCCTGGGTGCGATCGCAACTTACAGACACACAATTAGTTTGTTGCGCTACATCAAACAACAATTCTGCTATTGTGTTTTCGATCATCGTGTGAATTTGTTCTCGTTGTATTTGGTGTTTTTTATACAGCGTTTCCAGAATGCGATAATCCCAACAATTTTTTTCTAAGTCTTCTCCACGCAATTTTAACTGCTCTATATCAATTTGGGGGCAATATTGAGCCATATTTCGCCGCCAGCGACGGAAAGGGTGAATTCCTCCATTAGCCCAAACTATGCGTCCTAGACGATAAAGAAAATTCCAGTGATGTCCCTGGATACTTGTAATTCTTAAGCAACCGTTGTATTGCATTTGACTACAATTTTTAAACTCATCAAGTATGGAATTCGATATCGTCAAGTCTTGGTGGCTCATAGTTAGTTGTAGTCTTTGATTAACAAATCAGCCTTTCAAATTCTTAAACTAGCTATATCGTTATTGCTAAATCCTCGAAACCGTTGATTTGATTGATTATTGATTTGAAAGGTTATTCTTATTATATCTTAACATTTTAAATTTAGATGTTAAGTATGTGTAATCAAAGTATCTGGCGATGTCGGATCACACATCTAGCTGTGTTCGATCATATTAAGTATAAAATATTTGCTTCATGCCTTGGAATGGGAGAAGGAGGTATGACTTTTTACATCACAACCGGCGAAAAACCTTGATTGCTACTCAAGAACCTAAAGAGAGGCAAATTCTACATTCAATGAGGTTGGTAGTGCTAAGTAGAGTAAAAAAATAACTTCTGTAGCAATAAATACCCATAAAAAAAAGCGGGCTAACCGCTAAGAAAGTGGTTAACCCGTTCAGCTTTGGGAACGCGCTGAGAAAATTCTATTGCAATACCAACTTGACATTGGCGTTTTGCAGACCGCGCTGTTTTACTTCAGACAAAGTTTTGTTAACAGCATACTTTTGGTTGATGGAGTTGATCAACTCGGTTTGGTTGTGCTTCTTAGCAACGCCCCACAGGTCAGCGATCAGGTCAAAAGAACCATCGCTATTGCGAGACCAACCTAAATCATATTCACCTTCCAAAACAGCTACGATGTCGGAACGAACACGCTGGCCATTGTAACCACGAATATCAGCTTCAGTCTTGACGCTAATACCTAAGTCGCGCAAAGAAGACTTGAGGATTTCAGCATCGGTGATTTTGGTACGCAGAGTGCTAAAATGAGACATTTGGGTTTCCTCCAGTGAGAAGTGTGAGAAAAAGACAACGGTTTTTTTTTCGGGAAGCCGCGCTGATAAAAATGCGGCTTTTTCTCTTAACTGCTAGCTTTGGGGGCTAGCCTTTGCCCCTGGTATTAGCAGGGGAAAGCTTTTAAAACTCCAAGCGCTGATATTCAGCAACGGAGGCTGCGGCTGGTCTGGCTCGCTGTCTGGCCCAATCTCTCAGGGCTGTTACCTGTTCTTGCATGGTACGTGACAACGGCAGAGTTGCTTTGAGTGCAGCAATAATATCTAATTGGGTGAACTCGCGGTCTTGGGCGAAGGCTTCGTACATTGCCGCCACAAGTGCTTGTTCAATTTCTGCCCCAGAGAAGCCGTCAGACATCTTGGCTAATTGCTCAAGGTCGAATCGGGAAATGTCTTCACGACGTTTGGTGAGGTGGATATTATAGATATCCTGCCTTTCTTCGGCTGTGGGCAGATCCACAAAGAAAATTTCATCAAAGCGTCCTTTCCTCAGAAACTCTCCCGGCAAGCGTTCCACTCGGTTAGCAGTTGCCATGACAAATACGGGAGATTTCTTATCTTGCATCCATGTAAGGAAAGAACCAAAGATTCTACTTGATGTACCACCATCGGAGTCAGATGAACCAGAGCTACCCGCAAAGGATTTATCTAACTCGTCTATGAACAGAATCGCCGGAGAGATGGATTCTGCTGTTTTTAGGGCATTACGTAGATTGGCTTCACTTCGTCCTACCATTGAGCCGTCATATACTCGCCCCATATCTAGGCGTAGTAATGGCAAACCCCATAGTCGGGAGGTCGTTTTGGCAATTAGCGATTTACCACAACCGGGAACACCAAGAATTAACATTCCTTTTGGCTGAGGCAAACCGTACTCTCTCGCCCTTTCAGTAAAGGCATTAGAGCGCTGTTTGAGCCACCGTTTTAGTTCTTCTAAGCCTCCTACCGCATCAATGGTTGCATCTTCTTCGATGTATTCTAAAATACCATTGCGACGAATGAGTTGCTTTTTCTCAGATAGAACAATATCTACTTCATCTTCCGTTAACCGTCCAGTTGTTACCTGTGCTTTCCGGTATACTTTCTCAGATTCGTCTTTAGTTAAGCCTAAAGCTGCTCTGAGAAGTTTTTCTCGCGCCTCGGTTGTCAGCCGTCTGCCTCGATTTTGCTCTAAATGATAAGTTAATACTTTGTTTAACTCAGCCATGTCTGGCAATTTGAAGTCAAGAACGACAACTTCTTTTTCTAGTTCTATGGGAACTTGCTGCATGGGTGACATCAAAATGATGTTTTTCTGCATTCCCTTGAAACTAGCGATCGCATCACGCAAGGATCTTGTTGTCGCAGGCGCATCAATAAACGGATGTAAATCTTTAAGAATAAATATACCAGGTTCTTTCTGCCGGATGATCCACTCAATAGCAGCTTCTGGTGAAACAGTATTGTGCTGCGTGACATTCCGGGGTTGCCCATATTCCACGATGCCGTGAGTTACTGTCCAGACGTAGACGCGGCGTTGGGGCTTTAATATTTGGGCGATTGTGGAAATTGCCTGTTCCGCCCGCTCTTCCTCTGAGGTCACAAGGTAGATTAGAGGATATTGAGCTTGAATTAGGATATTGAGCTCTTCTTTCATACAATCGACCTGCTTGAGACCTTATACAGTAAAGACATCGTTTGTTGGTTGTGGCAACAGAATCATGAATTTTCTATTCATCATTCTTACCTAGCAAGGAACCAATTCTTCCTCACCCTTGGGATGAGTTTCATCTTTTGCCATTTCATCAATGGGTAGATGCTCTGGGATTATTCCTGGCTGACGGCTCATGGCAATCAGTTCTCCATCACGTAAGACTAATGAACTCTCACATTCTGGACAGGAGTAAATGCGGTGCGTTCGTCCATAGGCAGAAGCTTCGACTTCCTCAACTAGTTCTGAGTTAGCTAGGTAGAAGACTAGGGCGCGTTCGGCAAGCTCTGACATCGGTTCCGAATCAATAGCTGAACGAATCTTCAGTTTTTTGTGAAGTTCTGGCGACAGATACAAAGTAACCTTTTGCTTAGTTTGCATATAACTCTTTAACGGCCTTACCCGGGTATGTATATTACGTTATCGGTTGGTTTCTGAGTTGTCAAGACATTAAAACGTTTTAACGGCACTTTTGTTACATTTGTTTACAAAACAAGTGGCGAGAATTATTAAGCTGAGTTATTTAAACAACATTTGGTGATTTTCAGCTTAAATAATTCAGCAGTTATAAAAATCCGGTAATTTATCTATATAGATCCAATTATCTGCTAATTTTGAAAGATAAGTCAGTTTAGCAAACAACAATTATGTCTACCACTACAGTAAAAACCTGTAGTTTTCAGCAAAGAATTTATACTAAAATCCAAAGCCTTGGCAGTAAGACCGCTCTGCTATTAAGTCTGTGGAGTTGTACTGCAACCAGTTTACCTGCGCCCAATGTGACATGGGATACTTATACTAATTCCCGCTATGGCTTTGAGTTTCCATATCCCAATAACTGGAATGCCCTACCAGCAAAAACAAATAATGATGGAATTATTTTAGTATCATCAAAAAATAATTCTGTAGAAATTCGGGCATGGGCTGCTAATCGGCTACCTGAATCTATAGCAACAAATAGTCAAACAACTATCAATCCCAACTTTAAAACAGCTCAAGGTGTATCTGGAGTGCTGCTAGTGGAAATTGATCAGCAAATTAGCTCGATGACCTTGAGCCTCACTCAGGATCAAGTGGAATATCACTGGCAAGCCCGGAGCGAGAATCAAGACTTTTCAGATTACTATAATTTGTTTTACTACATTGCTTACCAATACAGGATTCCAGACTAAGGAAAAAACCAGAAAACAGAAAGCATCTGGCACAATATGATTGCTCTTGATCCCTTCTCTCATGCTCATCATTGGGATTTACACAGGTAAAATCACTTATTTTTATCAGAATGATGGTGAAGAGGGTACAGAAACCTGATAGATTTAGCTATCAGCGAGTAAAAACTGGTGAAGATGAAAGTCCTGGTAATTGGTGGTGATGGATATTGCGGTTGGGCAACTGCACTTTACCTTTCCAACCGAGGTTATGAAGTTGCAATTCTAGATAATTTGGTGCGGCGGCACTGGGATAGTGAATTGGGTCTCGAAACTCTAACTCCCATTGCACCAATTCAAAAACGGCTCCAGCGCTGGCAAGATTTGACAGGTAAGTCTATCGACCTATTTATTGGCGATATTACTAATTACGAATTTCTCAAGCAAGTTTTACACCAATTTGAGCCGAACGCCCTAGTGCATTTTGGTGAACAACGATCAGCACCCTTTTCCATGATTGACCGAGAACACGCCGTTCTCACTCAGGTTAATAACGTCGTCGGCACTTTAAATTTGCTGTACGCCATGCGAGAAGATTTCCCCGATTGCCACATGGTGAAGCTGGGAACAATGGGTGAATATGGTACACCCAATATTGATATTGAAGAAGGGTTCATCACAATTGAACACAACGGGCGCAAAGATACCTTACCGTATCCGAAGCAGCCTGGTTCGATGTACCACTTGAGCAAAGTTCATGATAGTCACAATATCAATTTTGCTTGTCGCACTTGGGGGCTGCGAGCTACAGATTTAAATCAAGGGATAGTTTATGGCGTTCTAACCGAAGAAACGGGAATGGACGAAATGTTAATTAATCGCCTTGATTATGATGGTGTATTTGGTACAGCACTTAACAGGTTTTGTATTCAAGCGGCGATCGCCCACCCGCTCACCGTTTACGGTAAAGGTGGACAAACTCGTGGCTTCCTAGATATTCGAGACACAGTGCGATGTATTGAACTAGCGATCGCTAACCCAGCTGCACCTGGCGAATTCCGGGTATTTAACCAATTTACTGAACTATTCAGCATTGCTGACCTGGCATTAATGGTTAAAAAAGCTGGCAATGCTATCGGACTAAATGTGGACATCAATCACCTGGATAACCCCAGAGTTGAAAGAGAAGAACATTACTTCAACGCTAAAAATACCAAACTGCTGGATCTAGGCTTACAGCCCCATTATCTCTCCGATTCCTTACTTGATTCGCTGTTAAACTTTGCCGTCAAGTATGAAAAACGAGTTGATCACAAACAAATTCTGCCCAAGGTATCTTGGCACAGAAAATAAATTAAAGCCTGTCATACACTGTTCGTTATGTCCTAGCACAACATTAATGAACAGTGATTTTTTGTTGATCATCGACCATGTATTTAGTGGAGTAGGCAGGATTCGGCTAGGGTCACTGTAATACCTTGAGCATTCCACAAGCTAAAACTACACGGAAATTTTGCCTACTTCTACCCAGCAAAGCCGACTTACCATTCAGCCTGCATAGGGAGGATTTGTCTCTACAGCCTCAGATTGACTGGAATGCAAAAGAAGCTGAGATTATCTGCTTATATAGTTTTTTATGAGAATCGCCCTATTCAGTGAAACCTTTCTCCCAAAGATAGACGGCATAGTCACGCGTCTACGCCATACTGTAGACCATCTACAACGGAATGGTGACCAAGTATTAGTTTTTGCTCCTGATGGCGGTATTACTGAACACAAAGGAGCTAAAGTCTACGGTGTTAGTGGTTTTCCATTGCCATTGTATCCAGAGTTAAAAATGGCTTTACCTCGTCCGGCCATTGGTGACGCTTTAGAAGAATTTCAGCCAGATATTATTCATGTCGTCAATCCAGCTGTTTTAGGATTGGCTGGGATTTTTTATAGCAAGATGCTCAAAATACCACTAGTAGCCTCTTACCATACCCATTTACCTCAGTATCTTCAGCATTACGGTTTAGCAATGTTAGAAGGGTTCCTCTGGGAATTGCTCAAAAGTACTCATAATCAAGCGGCGTTGAATCTTTGCACCTCCACAGCGATGATGCAAGAACTCACAGAACACGGTATTGAACGGGTGAAAGTCTGGCAAAGGGGTGTGGATACGGAATTATTTCATCCTAATTTAGCTAGTGCGAAAATGCGATCGCGTCTGTCCCGAAATCACCCAGACAGTCCCTTATTACTTTATGTCGGTCGTCTTTCCGCCGAAAAAGAAATTGATCGCATCAAGCCCATATTACAAGCTATTCCCCATGCCCGATTAGCATTGGTAGGTGATGGACCCCACCGTCAAGAATTAGAAAAACACTTTGCAGATACTCCCACACATTTTGTCGGTTATCTGATGGGGGAAGAATTAGGTTCTGCCTTTGCTAGCGCTGATGCCTTTATTTTTCCCTCTCGCACAGAAACATTAGGCTTAGTCCTACTAGAAGCAATGGCCGCTGGCTGTCCAGTAGTCGCCGCCCGTTCCGGGGGAATCCCTGATATTGTCACAGATGGCGTAAATGGCTATCTTTTTGACCCAGCAGCAGATATTCAAGATGCCATTGATGCTACCATCCGTCTTCTAGAACACAAAGAAGAAAGAGAGGCCATCCGTCAAAATGCCCGTAGAGAAGCAGAAAAATGGGGGTGGTCAGCCGCCACTTGCCAACTGCAAGATTACTATCAAAAGGTACTATGTTCGGCACAACTAACAACAGCAGCCTGAATACCATAACAGGGAACAGGGAACAGGGAACAGGCTTGCCCTGAGCGTAGTCGAAGGGCTGGAAACTCGCTAATTGTAAGGGTTTTATGATCTGTTTCTGTCATAACTTCCTTGGGAGTTGCTATATCTGACTTTTTAGACTTCCTTTTCTCTGGTTGATGGAGAAACTAGGCTCAACTGATTGTTTTTCCTAATTTGTGCTTAAGTTCTCTAAAACTGCTGTAATTAGCATGAGACACCACCTCAATATTCTAGGGATGGTGTCTCGTAGATGAAAAAAATAGCCTTACTATTGATTTATAATATCTCAGGTAGGATTTTCCCGATCATCATTTTCAAAGGGACTTTCACCGATTTGAAGTTGTTTTTTCGTTTTTTTTAACTGTTTCCATAAAACCTTGATTTGTTCGTAGGCTTCATCTGGGGTTAATTTACCACCTGTTTCTAAATTACAGATATAACTAATACGTTGAGCAAATTCTTGTAAATTCGCATTGAATACCAAGTTTTCCGGCTTGACATGGCCATAATAGCGTCCACGAGGATAGAGAAAATTATCTTTGCTCATTATTTTTTCTCCATATATCTAAATCCTGCTCCTGTTTTAGGGATTTGCGAGAAATAAACTCTCCAAACTCTATATTCCACAAAACCCCTCGTTTTTTATATTCTTTGTCTAACATAATGAGGTATTTTTCTTATGGGAAAGTCTTCTATATCTTATTCATTTAATACTATTAGTTTGTGATCTCAGACCGAAGTAGTGTACATCAAGACTTTAATTATGCCAGGGCTGAGAGAAGAAATTATGGATGATGAAGGGGAATTTAAAAAATCAAGATATAGTTTCAATACTTTGTATATAAGCAGTATAGAAGAAATATTTACTTAATTGGCACTATATATATAGTGGATTTATATATATATACTATTGAGAATAAGTTTTATTAAAAATGAGAATATATGTTATCCTGTATTATTTTTGAACTCTGCTAAAAAGTAGCATATCCTTTTTAGGTGTCGGTGCTTGATAATAGCTGAGGAAATTATAGATAACTCAGCATCAATGGCGGATATTCAAGAACTAAAGATAAAATAGTGAAAACTACAAGGGCAAAAACTGCCCACTGCCTAAAACTTTACCTTATATTATGTCCGTTTATTCCCAGCTATACGAAGGCAAAGCGAAAATTCTCTATACAACAGATGATCCGGAAGTCTTGTTGGCTGATTTTAAAGACGATGCCACCGCTTTTAATGCCCAGAAACGTGGCAGTATTATCGACAAGGGAAAAATTAACTGTAGTATTTCTAGTCAGCTATTTCAGCAATTAGAAATATATGGTATCAAAACACACTATATTGATAGTCCGAGTCCGCATCAAATGCGAGTCAAGGCTGTAAAAATTGTACCGCTAGAAGTAGTGGTAAGAAATATTGCTGCGGGTAGTCTATGTCAACAAACAGGACTACCAACAGGTACAATCCTCAAAAAACCTTTGGTGGAGTTTTATTACAAAAAAGACGAATTAGGAGATCCACTGTTAACACGCGATCGCCTATTTCTGTTAGAACTAGCAACACCGGAACAAGTCGAGACAATTCACAATCTAGCATTGCAAGTCAACGAGTTTCTGCGTGGCTTTTGGCAGGAGTGTGGCATCACCCTAGTAGATTTTAAACTGGAATTTGGCTTGGACTCACAACAGCAGATCCTCTTGGCAGATGAAATTAGCCCTGATACTTGCCGTTTGTGGAACACAACCGAAGCAGATCCTAACCTGCGGGTAATGGATAAAGACCGCTTCCGCCGGGACTTGGGAAATGTCGAAAATGCTTACCAGGAGGTTTTACAAAGAGTCTTAAAAGTAGTAGAAAATAAAACTTGAATTTGTCAACACAAAAAGTAAGAGCATAGGGTTTTTGACTGATGCCTTACAAATTCTCCAGTAAATAGGCCATAGCAAACGACTTTATTGTGACCTAGTTTCTTTGGCATAAAAGCATAATTGCCAAAAGCCCGGTGTGTGGATGTGAAGAGGAATTGAAATAAAATGCGTTTATCTCCCGTATGGGTTGCCGTTGTAGCAATTGCAGCGCCATTAGGTGGCTCAATCAGTGCAAATGCCCAAACTATTAATAGTTCAGAACAGACAACTGAGACTAATCAGCAACAAGAAAATGAAACTCAGGTTCAGTCTGTGGTCATAGGTGTTCCAGTTAAATTAGCCCCAAAGACGACATCAGAGGTGATCATCCCCGCTTTGACAACGCTGGAAGTTAGTCAAACCTCTGAGAATACCTCAAATTTTTTCATCCAACAGCCTAATTCAGTTCCAGAAAGTGTTCCCCCTGTCCTCAGCCAATCTGTACCCTCCCCAACCCCTGAAACTCCTCCCAATCCAGAAAATTTTAATCCTCCCAATCCCACCCCAAATGCCGAGGAACCCCGCGTCCTAGTGTCCGAAGTAGTTGTTAAAACAGAGACAGGACAACTAACACCAGAACTGGAAAATGAAGTTTTCCAAGTAATTGGTACCCAACCAGGTCGGATCACCACCCGCGCTCAACTACAAGAAGATATTAACGCTATCTTTGGGACTGGCTTCTTCGCAAATGTTAAAGCAGTGCCAGAAGATACACCATTGGGTGTGCGGGTAAGCTTTGTTGTCCAACCCAACCCTGTCCTTTCTAAAGTAGAAATACAAGCCAATCCCGGCACTGATGTTCCCTCTGTATTACCTGCCAATACAGTAGATGAGATATTTCAGGAGCAATATGGTCAAGTTCTCAACCTGCGGGAATTACAAGCAGATATCAAGAAGTTAACTGAACAGTATCAAGAACAAGGTTACGTACTGGCTAACGTCATTGGATCGCCCCAAATCTCCGAAAGCGGCGTTGTTACGCTGGAAGTAGCCGAAGGGGTAGTAGAAAATATTAAAGTCCGGTTCCGCGATCGCGAAGGTCAGGAGACAGACGAGAAAGGAGACCCAATTCGGGGACGGACACAGGAATATATCATTACGCGAGAACTGAAATTAAAGCCAGGAGAAGTATTTAACCGCGAAGTAGTCCAAAAAGACCTCCAGAGAGTGTTTGGACTAGGGCTATTTGAAGATGTCAACGTCTCCCTTGACCCCGGTACTGACCCTAGTAAAGTTGATGTCGTAGTGAATGTAGCTGAACGTAGCACTGGTTCCATCGCCGCCGGAGCCGGGTTTAGTTCTGCCAGTGGCTTATTTGGTACTGTGAGTTATCAGCAGCAAAACCTGGGAGGAAGAAACCAAAATCTAGGAGCAGAAGTACAGGTAGGACAACGAGAACTGCTGTTTGACCTCCGATTTACAGACCCCTGGATTGCAGGTGATCCCTACAGAACTTCTTATACAACCAACCTGTTTCGCCGCAGTTCCATTTCCTTAATTTTTGATGGACAAGATGGTGATATTAGGACATTACAGCCAGAGGGAACAGAAGGCGATCGCCCCCGTGTTCTCCGCTTGGG
The DNA here is from genome assembly GCF_034931085.1 of Nodularia harveyana UHCC-0300. Taxonomy (NCBI): domain Bacteria; kingdom Bacillati; phylum Cyanobacteriota; class Cyanophyceae; order Nostocales; family Nodulariaceae; genus Nodularia; species Nodularia harveyana. Next base: position 18,776 of record NZ_JAYGHG010000032.1, read on the forward strand.
TGGTGGTATTAATTTCACCCGTCCCCTCTCCGCCAATCCCTACGAAAGATCAGAATGGACTGCTTCCGCAGGCTTACAATATCAACGAATTTCTACCCGTGATGCCGATGGTAACGTCAGACCAGAAGGAACTGTGTTCCGGGATGGAGAAGCCGGAGAAACAGTCCCCCTCAGCTTCTCAGGAGAAGGTGAAGATGATTTGTTACTCTTACAACTAGGCGCACAGCGCGACCTACGTAACAACCCCTTACAACCCACCACAGGTTCCTTCCTGCGTTTTGGGGTCGATCAGTCCGTACCCATAGGACTAGGTAACATTGCCCTCACTAGACTACGAGGTAACTATAGCCAGTACGTACCCGTTAGTTTGACTAACTTCGCTCCAGGGCCACAAACCCTAGCCTTTAACCTGCAAGGCGGTACAATTCTCGGTGACTTACCTCCCTATGAAGCCTTTACCCTTGGCGGTAGCAACTCTGTTCGGGGTTACGAAGAAGGAGCCTTAACCAGTGGACGCACTTATGTACAAGCATCTGTAGAATATCGTTTCCCAGTTTTCTCCGTAGTCAGTGGCGCACTATTTTTTGATGTCGGTAGTGACTTAGGAAGCACAACCAGATCGGCTGAAGTCCTCAACAAAAACGGTAGTGGCTACGGCTATGGATTGGGTATGCGTGTACAATCTCCACTCGGACCCATTCGTATTGACTACGGTCTCAACGATGACGGTGATAGTCGCATTAATTTTGGCATTGGTGAAAGGTTTTAAGTAGTCATTAGTCATTAGTCATTAGTCCCTAAACCTTTGACTTTTGACTTTTGACTTTTGCTGAGGGGTAGTAGGTACTTGCTAATTGTCACATTTGCCTGAATACTGTTTCCATTAACAAAAACTGAGGAGTTGTATTTTGTACATCACTCAGGGTCTGTGGCGAAACTGGCAATGAATCATAAAAATCATCATATAATAACTTTTTTCTCATGCAACAGCACACCATAGCGGCAGAAATCATCCAAACTGGAGTGGGATTGCATAGTGGTGTGAGTACCAATGTACGTATATTACCTGCTGAACCTGGCAGTGGGCGCTACTTTGTGCGGGTGGATTTGCCAGATTCCCCCATGATTCCTGCCCATGTTACAGCCGTTAATCAAACTTTGCTCTCTACTGAATTAAGTAAAGGTGAAGCCTGTATTCGCACAGTTGAGCATTTATTAGCAGCCCTGATAGGGATGGGTGTGGATAACGCCCGTATTGAAATTGATGGTCCCGAAGTACCACTATTAGATGGTTCGGCAAAGCTTTGGATAAAGAGCATTGCTGAAGTTGGTTTACTATCACAACCAATTTCCCAGCCAGTTCCTTTGGTCTTGCAAGAGCCAATCTGGATACATGAAAATGATGCTTTTGCTTGCGCCCTCCCCTCTTCAGAAACTCGTTTTAGTTATGGTATTGATTTTGAACTAGCGGCTATTGGTAACCAATGGCATAGTTGGTCACTGAGTACCAATTTTGATCAAGAAATTGCCCCGGCTCGTACCTTTGGTTTACTGCACCAAATTGAACACTTACAAAAAACTGGGTTAATTAAAGGTGGTAGCTTAGATAATGCCCTGGTTTGTGGAGAAGAAGGTTGGGTAAATCCACCATTAAGATTTGCAAATGAACCAGTTCGTCATAAGATCTTAGATTTAGTAGGAGATTTGAGTTTATTGGGAACTTTCCCTCAAGCTCACTTCCTGGCATACAAAGCTAGTCATAATTTACACATTCAACTAGCTCGGAAAATTTTAGAATTGCAATTGATTCAAGTCTAAAATCTCCATTCGTCAGAGGTTTTCACCCCTGCCTACTTGATTTATTAATTTCACATCACCATACTACTAATGGCAACCGTCGCAAAAGTGAATAGTCCCGATACTACTGTAGCTATATCTACCCCAGAACAAACAACTGAAATTAAAACCAAATTTTCATGTGAAGAACTTCAGCAATTGCTTCCTCACCGTTACCCATTTTTACTTGTAGATAAAATCATTGACTATGTACCAGAAAAAATGGCTGTAGGGGTGAAAAACGTCACTGTCAATGAACCGCAATTTCAGGGACATTTCCCAGAGCGACCCCTAATGCCAGGGGTGCTAATTGTGGAAGCAATGGCTCAGGTAGGCGGTGTGATTCTGAAGCAATTACCGGGGTTTGAAAATGGACTATTTGTTTTTGCTGGTATCGATAAAGTCCGCTTTCGCCGTCAAGTAGTTCCCGGAGATCAGCTAGTGATGACAGTGGAACTGTTGTGGATTAAACAGCGTCGTTTTGCTAAAGTCAAAGCCCGTGCGGAAGTTGACGGTCAACTGGCTACTGAAGGCGAATTAATGTTTTCTCTAATTAACTAAAAGTTTTGGCCGTGCTGGTGGATGAAGCCGTGATTTACTCTCAACTTATACCTCAATAAGAATAATAGTAAATAATCATCCACAATAGCATTTTAATTTCTAGATTTTCGTCGCCCTTACACATAACTTGCTTGACTCGACACTTTCGTTCACTGATTGTACAGACGCGATTCATCGCGTCTCTAGACTTCAAAATCTGGAGATTTACCCTTGAAGACGCTTATTCATCCAACTGCTGTAATTCATCCTAAATCGGAACTCCACCACACAGTACAAGTCGGTGCTTATGCTGTGATTGGCGCTCATGTCAAAGTCGGCATGGAAACAATTATTGGCGCTCATGTTGTACTGGAAGGACCTTGTGAGATTGGGGCGCGAAATCAAATTTTTCCAGGTGCGGCTATCGGCATGGAACCCCAGGATCTCAAGTTTGTGGGAGAACCAACTTGGGTCAAAATTGGTGACAATAACTTGATTCGTGAGTATGTGACTATTAACCGTGCTACTGGTGCTGGTGAAGCCACCGTAATTGGTAACAATAATCTGTTAATGGCTTATGTACACGTAGCTCATAACTGCGTAATCGAAGATAACGTAATTATTCCTAACTCCGTCGCTTTGGCGGGTCATGTCCACATAGAATCCCGCGCTCGCCTGGGTGGAGTTTTAGGTGTACATCAATTTGTCCGCATCGGTCAACACGCAATGGTCGGGGGTATGGCACGTATTGACCGGGATGTGCCTCCTTATATGTTGGTGGAAGGTAATCCCGCACGGGTGAGAACCCTGAATTTAGTGGGGCTAAAACGTTCCGGGATGACCTCAGATGATTTGCAAGTTCTCAAAAAGGCTTTTCGCATTCTCTATCGTTCTGGCTTAAGTTTTAAGGAGGCTTTGGCAGAACTGGAACAACTGGGAGAAACTGAACAACTGCAATACCTGCGCCGTTTTCTGCTACTTTCTCAAATGCCGGGAAGACGTGGGTTAATTCCGGGAAAGAAACAAACCAGCGCCAGTGATGAGTCTTGAATTTATACGTTAGGAGTTAGATATATATAGCAGGGAGCAGGGGAGCAGCACTTCGGCTTACTTCGACTTCGCTCAGTACAAGCCGCTCAGTGTCCGGGAGCAGGGGGAAGCCTTGAAACTCTTTAATTACAATGGTTTTATGATCCGTTTGTGTCCTAACCACCTTGGCGGTTGCTATAATTTAACTCCTAAATTCTCATTGGTAAAATTTTAATTATTAACTAGTTATCAAATGCGAATATTTATCAGCACTGGCGAAGTATCTGGAGATTTGCAAGGCTCATTGCTGATTACGGCGATGCAACGTCAAGCTGATGCAACTGGTTTGCAATTGGAAATTGTGGCCCTGGGTGGGGAAAAAATGGCAGCAGCTGGGGCTACTATTTTGGGAAAAACCAGTGGGATTGGCTCTATGGGTTTGATTGAGTCTTTACCTTATGTTTTCCCTACTCTTCAGGTACAACGGCGAGCGATCGCATTTTTGCAAGAAAATCCTCCTGATTTAGTGGTACTCATTGATTATATGGGGCCAAATCTGGGCATTGGTACTTATATAAAAAAGCATTTACCACAAGTCCCGGTGGTTTATTACATTGCTCCCCAAGAGTGGGCTTGGTCGATGGGTTTGCGGAATACATCCCGCATTGTCGGCTTTACAGATAAACTTTTGGCTATTTTCCCGGAAGAAGCCCGTTATTTTAGTGAGAACGGCGCAGATGTTACCTGGGTCGGCCATCCCCTCGTTGACCGGATGCAAGATGCTCCTAGTCGCCAAGCAGCCCGCGCTCAGTTGCAAATTCCCCCAGACCAAAAGGCGATCGCACTGCTTCCAGCTTCTCGTCGTCAAGAATTAAAATATCTGCTACCGGTGATGTTTGCGGCTGCTCAAACTATCCAAGCGAAATTACCAGAAGTTCATTTTTGGATTCCTCTGTCGTTAGAAACTTACAGAGAGCCAATTGCAGCCGCAATTCAAAGTTATGGTTTGCGAGCGACAATTTTATCCGGTCAACAAAAAGAACTATTTGCCGCAGCTGATTTTGCAATTACTAAATCTGGTACAGTCAACTTGGAACTGGCTTTATTAAATGTGCCGCAAGTTGTGGTTTATCGCCTTAATCCTATTACTGTTTGGATTGCTCGGAATATTCTCAGAGGGTCTATAGTTTTTGCTTCACCACCTAATTTAGTGGTAATGAGGGAAATTATCCCGGAGTTATTACAAGAGCAAGCTACACCAGAAAATATTGTCCAAGCATCAATGGAATTATTGCTAAATCCTGAGCGCCGGGCGCAAACTTTCGCTGATTATACCGAAATGCGGCAGCTTTTAGGAGAAGTTGGGGTGTGCGATCGCGTGGCTGGAGAAATTTTGCAAATGCTAGCGGGTGTTGGGGAATAGGGACTGCGGATAAGCAATGAAAAAAAAACGACCAATCGCCGTTGACTTATTTGCTGGTGCTGGTGGAATGACCCTTGGTTTTGAACAAGCTGGCTTTGATGTACTTGCATCTGTAGAGATAGACCCCATCCACTGTGCAACCCACGAGTTTAATTTTCCTTTTTGGACTGTTTTATGTCAGTCTGTGGAAAAAACAACAAGTCGAGAAATTAGGAAAAATTCAGCTATAGGCGATCGCCAAATTGATGTAGTCTTTGGGGGTCCACCTTGTCAGGGTTTTTCATCAATAGGTAAACGTTCTTTTGAAGACCCTAGAAATTCTTTAGTATTTCATTATATTAGATTAGTATTAGAACTCCAGCCGAAGTTTTTTGTGATGGAAAACGTCAAGGGAATGACGGCTGGAAAACATAAAGAATTTATTGCAGAAATAATTAATAAATTTATCAATAATGGTTATAAAGTCAGAGAAAAATATCAAGTTTTAAACGCGGCTCATTTTGGAGTACCACAAAATCGAGAAAGATTATTTATTCTCGGTTGTCGTCATGATTTAGAATTACCAAATTATCCAGAACCAATTACTCAAACGGCTAAATTAAATAAATCAGCAGCATCTCAGGAAATAACTTTAACTCCTACCGTTTGGGATGCACTACAAGACTTACCCGAAATTGAAAAATATCATGAATTATATCAACGTGATTGGGTAGTTGCAGATTTTGGTAAACCAAGTAATTATGGTCGGCTACTTCGTGGGCTTCGTTCTACAAATAATGATTATTCATATCAACGTCAGTATGATTCTAGAATCCTGACATCCAGTTTAAGAACAACGCATAATTTAGCATCTATCACCAGATTTGCAGCTACACCTGCTGGTAAAACGGAAAAAATCAGCCGTTTCCATAAACTTGATCCTCAAGGGATTTGTAATACTCTCAGAGCCGGAACTCCTAGCAATCGAGGCGCTTTTACTTCTCCTAGACCCATTCATCCGTTTATACCCAGATGTATTACTGTGCGTGAAGCAGCGCGTTTACATTCTTATCCAGATTGGTTTAGATTTCACATCACAAAATGGCATGGATTTCGACAAATAGGAAACTCTGTTCCTCCTTTTTTAGCTAAAGCCGTCGCCTTAGAAATTATTAAATGTTTAGATATAAAATCAAATAAATCTAGAATGATAAAACATTTAGGAAATGAGATATTAGTAAGTTTTAACATGAAACAAGCTGCTAAACACTTTGAGGTGAATCCGCATACTATAGAGCCTAGAGTCAGGAATGGTAAATAAATTCAAGTCCAAGCCCGGAAGAATGTGGTTTCTTCCCAGATATTAGCCGTTTGTTGAGCGATCGCATTTAATTCTTTTTGACTCAGGGGTTTAAATGCACTAGCCACCTTGACATTATTCTCTAATTGTGTTATGTTTTCAGCCGCAATTACGCAACAATGAACCCCAGGCTGAGACATACTATATCCTAAAGCTTGCTGCATACCTGCCAAACCACCGGGTTTAAACAACCGACCATAAGCCGGGACTTTCATCGCAATGACACCAACGTTTTTTGCTTGCGCTATTGGCATAACTACAGGAAGAAAAGGACGTGGGTGATGTTGGTCAGCAGCATTCACAGGAATCAGTGTAGCATGGAAGGGATAACGGCGCAGTCCTTCGGCAATTATCTCCGGGTCATGATGTCCGGTAATACCTGCGAAGCGGACGAGTTTCTGCTGTATGGCTTCTTCTAAAGCTGTAATTGCACCAGATGCACTAAAGATAGTGTCGAGTTCTGAGGTAAAAGAAACATGATGCAACTGCCATAAATCAAGGTAATCTGTATTCAGGCGTTTAAGCGATCGCTCCAATTCTCGCCATGCACCATCGTAGTCTCTTTTATCAGTCTTACTGGCTAGAAACAGCTTTCCCCGATGGGGTGGTAGCACTTTTCCTAAATAATCTTCACTAGGGCCATAACTAGCAGCAGTATCAAAGTAGCGGATACCCAGTTCCAACGCCTTTTGAATAATAGCCTCAGCATCACCTTCTCTGTCATACCAAGATAGTGGCGTTTGTCCAGCACCTCCCAACCCGAATATAGGTAAATTTACCTCAGTGCGTCCCAGGACTCGTTCTGGTATAGTTGCTGTTGATTTAGCAGACTGTTGAAAAGCAGTACTTGCTGTAATACCACCAGCTACAGCAACGCTGGTAATTAAAAAATTGCGCCGTGTTTGCTTTTTTATCATGGTTCGCTGCGGCTAAATTGCGTCTTTTATCTTAACTAAGGGAAATTGCTCAGAAACATCTGACTGAATGAATATATGAAAAGCTCGCGCAAAGGTTAGAGTGAGGTTGAAAAAAATTATTCACCGATAATCAACACTCAAAATTATTGTTGCTGATTGCCACTTGATAAACTACTGGGATTAATGTTAATTAAAGGTAATGCACCATTACCACTCATCACCGTAGGAAAACGACCATCCCATTTTTCTATGGCTTGCTTTTGCAATAAGTCTGGTGTTAACGTTAGCCGTTGTAATCTTTGCGCTTCTGCTTGACCTTTAGCACGGTTGATATCTGCTTGCGCTTCTTGAGTTGCTTTCTGAGCAATAAAACTTGCTTGTTTAGCTTCTTGTTCAGCTATTTGTTTAGATTCAATTGCTCTAGCAAACTCTGGAGAAAATGCAAAATCTACTAAAGAAACGTCATCTATGATGATACCATAAGATGCTAAACGGTTTTTGAGCTTAGTATCAATTTCTCCCTTTAATTCTGTTCTTTTTGTAATCACTTCTTCGGCGGTTTTTTTAGCGGTAGCTGCTTTGAGAACTTCCGATACAGCCGGAGTAATAATCCCATCAATAATTAGTTGCTCATCTCCCACTTGTTGAAATACTGTATTTACTTCTAGTGGGTTAATATGCCAGTTAACTGCAAGTTCTGTGGTGATGGTTTGCAGGTCTTTAGAGGCTGCGGTAGATTTGAAAGTATTTTTTTGAACGCGAACATTTATCCTTTTAACTGATGTGACTACGGGCATAATTGGATGTATACCTTCGTCTAAAACTTGATCCTGAACTTTACCGAACTGCATCACCACACCCCGTTCACCAGCGTTAACAATGGCAAAGGGACGCACCATAATTGCCAAAAATAAGATAGCTATTCCTCCCGCAATATAAAATCCATAGGGAAAGTTATTTTCTAAGTTTCTGCTCACATTACGCATATTTTTCTCCTGATCAAAATTGTTTTACTACCTAAATAAATTTTAAAATTAGGTTATTACTAGCTACATTATTACAAATTTCAATTTCGGAAAAGTATAGTTGTGAATTTCCACTGTCAATATGAAGATTTATCAACATCATCCCTGTCCTGTGACTCAGGTAGAAGCTACAGCTATCCCAGAAAAGTTACGATATCAAACGATTCGGTCAGATCAACTGAAATAACCTGTCAAATATGTGGCTGGTGTCGATATGGGTTTTGAATCCAATGGAATTATTAGGGCTGTTTTAAGAACACGTACAGGAGTCAAACCTGTATATGTCTCCATCGGTCATCGAATCAGCTTACCTACAGCTATTGACTATGTATTCAGTTGTACAACAAAATATCGTCTCCCCGAAACTACACGTATAGTTGATCAATTGGCTTCAGGGAGATAAGTGATTTTTGACATTTGTGTTAAAAACTTGCTTGCTTTGGCTCAATCATGTTAGGAATCCGACATAGATAACTTGCAGTAACTAAATATAAGTTACCTAAATTAGAAACAACATGAACGGACTAACTTTACAGTGGCACGATGCAGGCCAAGATAGAGTTCAGCAGATTTACGAACAACAGCCCAGTAAAAATCCTGATACCGTCCGCATTGGTCGAGATCCACTGAGGTGTGATATTGTTTTGACTCATCCGACTGTATCGGGTTTACACGTAGAAATATTTTTCCACACCCAACAACAATGCTTTTATATCAGAAATCTGCGATCGCCGAATCCCCCAGTCATTAATGGACAGCAATTAGTCCACGGTGAAATGGCTTTAAATGAAGGCAGTATTATTTATTTGGGTCAAGCACAACTTCAAGTTACCCAGGTTGCTATTAATAACATTGCAGCCACAATCATCATACCACCACAATCACCAGAACAACCCAGCCATCATTACCATCCCACTACACCCCCAGAAGGTGTCTATGGCTTAGAATGCCCCAAATGTTCTAAAATTTCTCCGTTAGAAAATTTGGAAATTGGCTGCCCTTGGTGTGGTACATCTTTAGCAGCATCAGTCAGCGTATTAGTAGCACCTAATAATTAGCGAAATGGGGAATAAAGAATTTTGGATTTTGGCTTTGCGATTTTAGATTGCAGTCTAATCCAAAATCTAAAATCTAAAATCTAAAATTGATTGACTAATGACTAATCCACAAATTCAATTAATTTGGGAAGACCCAGCCACCGGGGACAGGCGAGAACCAAACTTGACCGCGCCCATCGCTTTTGGTCGTGAATTTTCCCGTTTACCGCCTGAAATTCAGGGAAAACGTGTAGCGAGGATGCTACTTAATAGTAACGAAATTTCTCGTTATCATGCCCTAATTAACTGGGAAGAAAACCAGCTAGTAGTAATTGACCAAAAGAGCGTTAACGGTGTATTTATTAACGGTGAAAAACAAAATCGCGGTGTTTTAGCCAATGGCGATACATTACAAATTGGCCCTTACATCATCACGGTGATGTTTGGTGTCAACTCCACCAGCCAAGCCACCAGCCCGCCGTCAACGATTCAGTTTAACCCTAATACTAATATCCCAGATCCAGGCTTGCCAGCCACCCCACCCATCACACACAGGGGGAGTAATTTTCCACCACCAGCATTTCAGGCAGAATTAGTCGATTTACGAGCAGTTCACGCCACAGGTTTACCAGTAGATGAATGTGATTACCTAGCAGTTGGGGCGGGATTAGGTAGCTTTGTGTGGGTGGATTTACTGCGAATTAGTGGTGTACCTGCGGATAAAATTGTTGCTTTGGGATTAGAAGCAGAGCCTTATGCGCGTTACAAGCGGCTTTGTCTCAACTCGCAAATTCCCTTACATGAAAGATTACGATCTAATTCTGATTCTTGTCCTGATAATATTTGGGGCTGGCCTAGTTATGCTTTGCGGGAAGCCGGGCGCGACTTGACTCACGGTAAGGTTAATTTAGCACTGAAATATTTATGGCAAGTCTTCGCAGAACCAAGCCTTGCTGAAACTTATACACCGCGTGCGGGTAATGTCTTCGATTCCATAGACAGGGAAATTAAGCGCATTGGCTGGAATCAAATTTATCGTTATGGGCGGGTTAGAGCAATTCGCAAAACAGAAGATGGTAGATATTGTGTAGCCTATTCTCGGAGTCCGGGAAATTACGCTTTTATAGTTAGTCGTTATTTACATTTAGCTACGGGATATCCAGCAATTCAATTTCTCCCAGATTTACAAGCTTATAGAGCAAAATATCAAGATTTTAAGTCTGTTGTAAATGCCTATGAAGACCATAACCATGTTTATCAGCAATTAGAAAAACAGGGTGGGACTGTGTTGATTCGCGGACGGGGAATTGTGGCTTCGCGGGTTATTCAAAGAATTTATGAGGCGAGAAAACAGAATCACGATATTACAGTTTTGCATTTAATGCGATCGCCTAAACCCCAAGGCAACAAATTTCACAAAGCCCAGCGACAAGTCAAAAATCACTACGAATTTCAGCCATTTAACTGGCCCAAAGCTTGTTGGGGCGGAGAACTCCGCGTCATGCTCGAACAAGCCACCCCAGACGAACGCCAACGCCTACTAGCCGACTGGGGCGGTACTACCACAGCCGACCGCCACGACTGGCAAGAAATCACAGAACAAGGTTTAAAAGAAGGCTGGTATCAAATCACCTTTGGAGAAGTAACTAGTGTAGAAAGAAATCCCGAAAACCGCACCATCACAGATATCAAAGAAAAAAGTTTCGGAGAAATGAAACTGGTAGCAGACTTTATTATTGACGCTACCGGACTCGATGCTAAAGTCAACACCAACCCCTTACTCGAAGATTTAGTCCAACATTACAACTTACCCCTAAATCATTTAGAGCGTTTGGTAGTCTCCAATAATTTTGAATTACCAGAAATGCGGAATAGCAAAGGACAGATGTATGCAGCCGGGGCAATTACCTTGGGTGGCCCCTATGCAGCCGTTGATAGTTTCCTGGGTTTGCAATATTCCGCATTAGTCGCCGTTGATGGACTCGTCGCCTCCCGTGCGCCGGGAGTTCATCGTTTAAATATGCTAACTTCCTCTGTACAGTGGCTCAAGTGGGTTCTCAATCAATCGCCATAATTTCTCAAATTCCTCCACTCAGACCCTCTTCTCCGCGCCTCTGCGCCTCTGCGTGCAATCAATTCATTTTTGTATAAGACAAACAAGATACCCTTTAATGGTGTAGAAATGTGTAAAATCTTGTAAAGATATAAAATACAGCCCTTAAAATGCAAACATTCAAGCTTTCTTCCTCAATGCAGCTGGTAGAACCACCCAAACAGTGTCAGCCTTTGAAGATTATCGCACTGGGAGATAGCTTAGTTTATGGCTTTGGCGATCCAGAAAAAGGCGGTTGGGTTGAGCAACTCCGGCGGCAGTGGATGTTACCCGATAGTTCTGGTCATGTATTATATAACTTGGGAGTTAGAGGCGATCGCACCCAGCAAATAGCACAAAGGCTAGAAATAGAATATCGCCATCGCGGTGAACTCCGAAATCGTCTTCCCGACATGATTATCCTCTCCATCGGTGTCAACGATTCACCAAGACTAACCCGCCCCAATGGCCGCAACTATACAGATTTTCAGCTATTTGAATCAGAAATTAGTGCTTTACTCACACAAGCACAGCAACTCTGTCCCGTGTTATTTGTAGGTATGGTTCCCGTAGATGAAGCCAAGATGCCCTTTCTCGATTGTTTTTATTATAATCACAGCGACCAGTACCGTTATAAAGAAGCTACTAAACTGGCTTGCAAACAACGGCAAATTCCTTACTTGGATATTTTTGATAAATGGATGGCGCGGGATGAATTTTGGCGCTTGCAACGTTTAAGTGCCGATGGTCTTCACCCCAATACACTAGGCTATCAAACTTTATTAGAAGATGTAATTAATTGGCAACCACTAGCAGCCTATCACTAATCGCTAAATCTACCTTTCTTTAACTCATAAACACAAAACCCTCTCATAATAAACATGAAAGGGAATAAAATCGGTATCTTAGCTAATTATTATGCAGATTACCCAAGTTTTATCTTCTTACCTTTCATCAATAGCCCCATAAAACCAAGCATTCCTAATTCTCAATATATTTCTCAAAATCCATAAAAGAGTTGATTTTTCAGATGTACGCACTAAGTAATGTGCATTACATTTGGACAAAATGCCTTGTTTGTCGCCCCGTCAGGTATAAAACCAGTTACAATCTTGCTGAAGTTAGCAAACTTGGTTTGATAAACCATCTATAAAAAACTTTGATTTTTTCCAGTTCTTTACTCAGCACTGAAAAATGACACCAACTTTATTTGGGCGCTGGCAAACTCGATTATTACTACTAGCAACTATAGGTGTAGTCATATCATTGCCTTTTGCAATGGGTTTAATTGGCGGTGATGGCGACTCAGTTTATTTCTGGATACTTGGCTATGTAGCTATTTTCGGTTTAATTTGGGACGTGTTGTATAACTATCTGCAAAAATTACGTTGGGATAGAGACTGGCCAGCTACTCATCAACTGGCTGCTGGTATTTGGGAATCAGTTTTTATTTTCTGCGGAGTCAAACTTATTGGTTTTTTACCCATACCAATACCAAAAACAGAACTAACGTTAGGAGCTTTTTTACTACACTACAGCTTTGTTTGGCTAGGAGTTTTTATTACCTCCCAAAGTATTATGCGAATAATTTTTCCCCGTTGGCGTTTTAATGGCGGCCAGTTGCTTTGAATAGAATCAGGTTTTAGATATTATCTTTGATTTTTTGTGACTCTTTGTCAAATATATTCATATCTGGATTCAAGAACAGCAATAAAATTTTAGATGTCTGCATTATTCTATGAGTAATGTCGAAAAGATTACCCATAATTCAACATATCAGGAATAAAAATTCATGTATAAGGGATTAAGTATTAGACAATTTTCGCAATACAGCCAACGGTTTTTAGCCTTGTATGCAGTAATGTCTTTGCAAACTGGTATTAGTGTCGCCGCACCAGTTGCTAAATTAGATAATTGGCGCTTTGACCCGGAAACTATAAAACTAGAAATTAACCTTTCTGCAAACACGACTCCCGAATATTTCTATCTAGCAGAACCGCCTCGACTAGTTGTGGATTTGCCAAATACTCAGTTAGGTTATGTTCCCACGGTACAAAATTATTGGGGAGCAATTCAAAGAATTCGTGTATCTCAATTAAATGAGACTGTAACTCGAATTGTTCTGGATTTAGCCGCCGGAAATTTTGTAGATCCTAACCAAATACAACTACAACTGGTTTCCCGCCAAAACCCCACGCGCTGGGTATTAAGTCCAAGAATTACTAGTTATACTCCCCCCGCACAAAACGGAAATTTTCTGTCTAGACCGAACCTACCGCCAACTAATTATCTTCAGTTACCCAGTACTTTACCTCTAACCACTCCTAACCCACAGCAACCCTTTGTGACTGTACCTCCGCTAACTCCCCGCAACTCGCCTCTACCTCCGGGTAGTTTTCCCCAGCAGCCTGATGTTTCAAATATCAGGGTGATTGAGTTTGGTCAACCTCTGCCTAAAACTAACTACTGAACTAGAATCTATCTGTTTCTTGGGGTTGTGTCACAGCTCCTGGCTGAGATGTGAAGAAGTTTTGCGCAGCTTCATTCTGATAAATACATCTAATATCAGGGTTTTCGCTGTCTAAGTTACCTGTAAAACCAAAAGTATTTAAACGATTTCGACATTCTCTGACTTGGCTGGATGATACAAGCCGACGTTGTTCTAAAATGGCCCAGTTGTTTTGGCGCAGAACACACCCAGGACGCATACTAGGTTGGGCTACATAGACATTAAACGGGTTGAGAGTCACGAACAGTCGAGCATCCATTACCATTGCGCTAGCGCCAAACTGCACACAAAGCTCCGGATTTGGGGCTTTACCGTCGATAAATTCACGTGAAGCCACATTTGATGAACTTAAAGTGGTTGTGGAGCTAAAGGCAATCCCAATACCAATACCTAACACCAGCACTCCTGCTAAAACAGCGATGGTGGAAATGTTAAAAACAGAAGATTGTAAGGCAGAAGATTTAGAAGTATTAGCTGATCTACCAGTTGATTTACGTCTCATTTTGCTCTGATTACCTTCACGCCGGAGAAAGTAGGGAGTTATGGATACTCCCTTTGATATTATGACGATTCTAAACTGTAGTTGTCTGGAATTTGGGCGATCGCCCTTTCCGTCTATTTTAAAATTAGCGATCGCCCTTTCAGTTGATTACACAGCTTGATAGCTGGCAGAGTATGTATCTTTGAGAGGTTGCCAACGGAAGGCGCGATCGCCTCCTCTCTCAACTACTACTTTTACTCGTGGTTCCAAACTAGGCAAAGTTGTTAAGAACTCAACTTCCTGATCCGACAAAATGTGTCCTTCAATAATCCACAACACCAAGCCCTTTGACTTTGGTGGTAACTGTTCCAGATTATAACTAACAATCGGGGGAACATAATATACATAACCTACCGCCGCACCACTACTGGTACTTTTCTTACCCAGGTGAGGTGGTCTCACTCCATGAACTCCTGTAAGATAGGCAGCTAAATCGCCTAGCCCCCTAGCCGTAATATGAATATTGGCATAGCCAGTCGCCCGTAGTCGGCGGCGATATCGACCCTCGAAACCTCCTTCCAGAGGTACATAAACACCAAGGGAACCAAATTTTTCCAGATCGCGGATAAAACCATTGCCAGTGGTAATCAGTGCCATAAATTTTCCTTTGTCCTATCCCACTTAGATATCTCTATTATTCACCCTCAACCCAGATTAGGCTAAATTATTCAAGCAACAAACCCCAACTAATTATCCCCAGTCAAAAACTTTCTGAAATATTTCTAGACAAAAACCAATACATAGACTATGATGTGAGATTGTGACCTCTAAGAGAGTTAACTAACTTATCACTTCTCTGTGAATTTGTAGGTGTTGTATCATCAAAAGCCAGTCATAGACTTAAAAAAGTATAAAATTGGCTCGAACTGATCAGAGACTGGTAAACTAAAGAAGCTCTGAGGTTAACAAAGAGTTGGCGGCTAAATCAATCCAATCAACAACTCTAAATTAGATTCACTCCTCTAGACTTGAGAAACAAAGAGAAATCTTAAAATATAGTTTAAGGTCGAAGTGTTAAGTGAAGTCAAAACTGAGCAGCAATGTTGATTTAATCCCATTGTATCAATCTTAGTTAAAGGATACTGAGTGGCAAAGAGCCGCTTAAGTCCCACTAAAACACGGCAGCAGCAGAATGAGGGCGAAAACCCCACCAACCGCACTGCCGCCAGAAAGTGCCTAAGTAATTGCTCGGACGAAAGCATTACTGCACAAAGCGCAAAGCTAAAAAGCATTGCCCTGATTCCAAAAGTAATTTTTTCCTTAAGGAAAAAATCTTGTGGCTGTTCTGGTGACCAAGAGAGTGAAAGTAAACGGATTCACCAAACAGTAAAGACACAATAAACAGTGTCTTAAAAGATATTGTGTAGTTTTATCTACGCCATATTTCCGAGGTTCGTTCCACCTCAATCGACACTAATACAACTGTAAAAGTGTCATCAATAGTCCGATTCCCACACCAGCAAGTATATAAGGAGAACCAGTTACTGTGTCTGTAGGTATTCTCGGCACCAAACTGGGCATGACCCAAGTCTTTGACGAAGCAGGAGTATCCATTCCTGTCACAGTAGTTCAAGCAGGACCATGCACTGTTACACAAGTAAAAACGAAACAGACCGACGGTTATGCCGCCATCCAGTTAGGATATGGTGAAGTAAAACCCAAGGCGCTGAATAGACCTCTGCTGGGTCACTTGGCAAAATCATCTGCTCCAGCCTTGCGTCATTTAAACGAATATCGTACAGATAGCTCTAGTGATTATGCTTTAGGTCAAGAACTTAAGGCAGATATGTTTACTGAAGGTCAAATTGTCGATGTAGTCGGCACCAGTATTGGTCGTGGTTTTGCGGGTAACCAAAAACGCAACAACTTTGGCCGCGGACCCATGTCACATGGTTCTAAAAACCATAGAGCGCCGGGTTCCATTGGTGCAGGTACAACCCCAGGTCGTGTTTATCCGGGTAAACGGATGGCAGGGCGCTTAGGTGGAACCCGCGTCACAATTCGCAAATTGACCGTGATCCGAGTAGACCCGGAACGCAACCTACTGTTGATTAAAGGAGCCATTCCTGGAAAACCGGGGTCCTTAGTGAATATTCTGCCTACAAACAAAGTCGGTAAATAGTCATTAGTCATTAACTAAAGACAAAAGGCAAAAAACACAAAAGGACATAAAAATGGTTGAAAGCGTAGTTAAAAATTGGCAAGGAGAACAAGTAGGCGAGACCACCTTCGAGTTACGAGTTGCTAAAGAATCAACAGCATCTCATATTGTGCATCGAGCCTTGGTTAGACAAATGACTAACTCTCGCCAAGGAACCGCTAGTACAAAAACTCGTGCGGAAGTCAGAGGTGGTGGTCGGAAACCTTGGCGGCAAAAAGGTACTGGTCGCGCTCGTGCAGGGTCTATTCGCTCACCATTGTGGCGTGGTGGTGGTGTAATTTTTGGACCAAAACCCAGAGAATATAACGTTAAATTAAACCGCAAAGAACGTCGTTTAGCCCTGCGAACCGCTTTTGTGGGTCGCGCCGATGATTTGATTATCGTACAAGATTTTAGCAACGAGCTATCTCGCCCTAAGACTAGAGAATTAGTAGCAGCACTAGCTCGTTGGGGAGCAGCACCAGAAGAACATAAGGCATTGTTAATTTTGCCAGAGATTTCATCTGCCGATAACGTTTATTTATCAGCCCGCAATATCGAAAATTTAAAGTTAATTGCTGCTGACCAACTAAATGTTTACGATTTGCTCCATGCTGACAAAATTATCGTTACAGCATCAGCTTTAGCAAAAATTCAGGAGGTCTATAGTGCCTAAGTTTGACCCCCGCAACCTTGCCGACTTAGTGCGTCGCCCCATTGTGACTGAAAAGGCGACAATCCTGATGGAGCAGAATAAATATACTTTTGAAGTGGCTCCCAAAGCCAGCAAGCCCCAAATTAAAGCGGCAATTGAAGGCCTATTTGAGGTTAAAATCGTCAAAATTAATACCATGATGCCACCACGCAAACAGCGTCGTGTTGGTAAATTTATTGGTTACAAGCCCCAATACAAGAGAGCTATTGTCACTGTAGCCCCTGGGGACGAAGAGAAAATTAGAAAAGTTCTATTCCCAGAGGTATAAAATAAGATGGGTACTCGTTCATATCGCCCTTATACCCCTAGTACGCGCCAAGTTACTGTCTCCGACTTTTCCGAAATTACGAAATCAAAGCCGGAAAAATCATTAACCGAATACGTACATCGCCCAAAAGGTCGTAACAACCAAGGGCGAATCACAAGCCGTCGTCGGGGTGGCGGACACAAGCAACTTTACCGGATTATTGACTTTAAACGGGATAAACGTAACATATCCGCCGAAGTCATAGCCGTTGAATACGATCCCAATCGGAATGCGCGCATCGCGCTCGTTTTATATGAAGATGGCGAAAAGCGTTATATTCTTCACCCCAACAAATTACCAGTGGGTGCAAAAATTAGTGCTGGTCCTGATTCTCCCTTTGAAGATGGTAATGCTTTACCACTCTCGAATATTCCCTTGGGTACAAGCGTCCACAACGTGGAACTAACACCTGGTAAAGGTGGACAAATTGTTCGGGCAGCTGGTGCTAATGCTCAAGTGATCGCCAAAGAAGGTAACTATGTCACGCTCAAGTTACCATCTGGAGAAGTGCGGATGATTCGGCGGGAATGCTACGCCACTATTGGACAAGTAGGTAACACCGACGCGAGAAACCTGAGTGCAGGTAAAGCGGGACGTAATCGTTGGAAGGGTCGCCGTCCTAAAGTTAGAGGTAGTGTGATGAACCCTGTGGATCACCCACATGGTGGTGGTGAAGGTAGAGCGCCTATTGGTAGACCTGGACCTGTAACACCTTGGGGTAAACCTACTTTGGGAGCGAAGACACGCAAACCCAAGAAAGCCAGCAGCAAATTGATCGTGCGTCGCCGCCGTAAGTCTTCTAAGCGTGGGCGTGGTGGTCGTCAATCATAGAATTTTAAATTTTAAATTTGGGATTTTACATTTGCTTTAATTATGAGTATCCAGAGTTTCTGAAACTTAATAAGAAAGCTGACTGATCAAAATCCAAAATTCTAAAATTTTTCATTCAAAATCTAAAATCCAAAATCCAAAAGTGAATTATGGGTCGTTCTCTTAAAAAAGGTCCCTTTGTGGCCGACCACTTACTCAGCAAGATTGAAAAGCTGAACGCTAAAAACGAAAAACAAGTTATTAAAACTTGGTCGAGAGCTTCGACAATTTTGCCTTTAATGATAGGTCATACCATAGCTGTCCATAACGGGCGGCAACACGTTCCAGTTTTTGTGAATGAACAAATGGTAGGACACAAATTGGGAGAGTTCGCTCCCACCCGTACCTACAGAGGTCATGGGAAGAGTGATAAAAAAGCAGGGAGATAGTTATTAGTCATTAGTCATCAGCTAAAGACTAATGATTAATGACTAATGACTAAAGGAGAAAATTATGGCTATTGATACTACTGAAGTTAAGGCGATCGCTCGTTATATCCGCATCTCTCCCTACAAAGTGCGTCGTGTCCTCGACCAAATTCGGGGGCGCTCTTACCGAGAAGCACTAATTATATTGGAGTTCATGCCCTATAGAGCCTGTGAGCCAATATTGAAACTTCTCAGAAGCGCAGCTGCTAATGCCGAGCATAATGCTGGTTTAGATCGGACACAACTGGTTATTACTCAGGCTTATGCTAACCAAGGACCAGTGCTAAAACGGTTTCAACCCAGGGCGCAGGGGAGAGCTTACCAAATTCGCAAGCCGACGTGTCATATCACTGTGGCTGTAGCTGCTGCTGAATAATTATCCGACACCAAAAATTGCGTAAAGTAAGAAATTTTAGAGGAAGCACTTGTGGGACAGAAAATTCACCCAGTTGGTTTTCGCCTGGGTATTACACACGAGCATCAATCACGTTGGTTTGCAGTTCCTGAACGCTATCCAGAACTTTTACAAGAAGATCACAAACTTCGGAAATACATAGAACAGAAGCTGGGTAGACTTGCTCAGAATAATGCTGGGATTTCCGAAGTCAGGATTGAGCGAAAAGCTGACCAAATTGACTTAGAAGTACGCACAGCTAGACCTGGTGTAGTCGTCGGTCGCGGTGGACAAGGAATTGAATCACTGCGGATTGGACTACAAGAAGTTCTGGGTGGTAATCGACAAATTCGCATTAACGTAGTCGAAGTCCAAAAAGTTGACGCTGATGCTTCCCTGATTGGTGAATACATTGCTCAACAATTGGAACGACGGGTTTCCTTTCGGCGGGTAGTACGGCAAGCTATTCAACGCGCTCAACGTGCTGGTGTCCAAGGCATTAAAATTCAAGTCAGTGGTCGGCTCAACGGTGCAGAAATTGCCCGCACAGAGTGGACTCGTGAAGGTAGAGTACCTTTACATACCTTACGGGCTGATATTGACTATGCTTACTGCACAGCCAAAACAATTTATGGGATTTTAGGCATCAAAGTATGGGTGTTCAAGGGAGAAATTATCCCAGGACAGGAAGAAACTCCAGCCCCACCCAGCACACGTGAGCGTGAGCCTCGTCGTCGTCAACAACAACGCCGTCGTCAGCAATTTGAAGACCGTTCTAATGAAGGATAGTCATTAGTGATGAGTCCTTAGCAATGACCAATGACAAATGACAAATGACGAACCATGTTAAGTCCTAAAAGAACTAAATTCCGCAAACAACAGCGCGGACGGATGCAAGGCCTAGCAACCCGTGGCTGCAACATTGATTTTGGTGATTTTGCCCTCCAAGCTCAAGAACCATCTTGGATTACTGCCCGGCAAATTGAGGCCTCCCGTCGGGCAATGACCCGTTATATTCGCCGGGGTGGGAAAATCTGGATTCGGATTTTCCCAGATAAACCAATCACCATGCGTCCGGCTGAAACCCGGATGGGTTCAGGTAAAGGTTCTCCAGAGTTTTGGGTAGCCGTAGTCAAGCCAGGACGCATTATGTTTGAAATCGCTGGCGTTTCCGAAGAAATCGCCCGTGAAGCTATGCGTTTGGCTGCAAATAAGCTGCCAATTAAAACTAAATTTATTGTGCGTTCTCAACCACAGGAGCAGGAGTAGGTTATGCCTCTTCCCAAGATTTCAGAAGCTAGAGAATTAAGCGACGATCAACTGGCTGAGGAAATTCTCAAGGTTAAAAAACAACTGTTTACGTTGCGTTTGCAAAAAGCTACGAGACAATTAGAAAAACCTCATCAGTTCCGACACGCTCGACACCGCCTCGCCCAGTTGCTGACTGTAGAGACTGAGCGTAAACGGGCAGCAAGTCAACCGACTCAAGGACAACAGTAGGAGTTTATGGCAATCAAAGAACGAGTCGGCTTGGTAGTGAGCGACAAAATGCAAAAAACGGTGGTAGTAGCTGTGGAAAACCGCGCTCCCCATCCCAAGTACGGCAAAATTGTAGTTCAAACTCAGCGTTATAAAGTTCACGACGAAGACAGTAAATGCAAAGTCGGCGATCGCGTACGGATTCAAGAAACTAGACCTTTGAGTAAGACCAAACGCTGGCAAGTCAAAGATATCTTGAATACGAAAGCTACAATGTAACACTTGTTACATGATTAAAAACTCCAAGAGGGAGATAAATTGTGATTCAACCCCAGACTTACCTCACTGTCGCAGATAATAGCGGTGCCAAAAAAATCATGTGCATCCGTGTATTAGGTGGTGGCAACAGACGTTATGGTTTCATCGGCGACAAGATTATTGCCGTTGTCAAAGATGCCATTCCTAACATGGCTGTAAAAAAATCTGATGTCATCGAAGCAGTAATTGTCCGTACTCGTCATAATATCCGTCGGGATAGTGGCATGACCATTCGCTTTGATGATAACGCCGCCGTGATCATCAACAAAGATGGTAACCCCAGAGGCACACGGGTTTTTGGACCAGTAGCCCGGGAACTCCGCGATAAGAGCTTCACCAAAATTGTTTCTCTGGCTCCGGAGGTGCTGTAATGGCAAACCGCAAGGAAAAGCCCAAAGTATTCTATAAAATGCACGTCAAAACTGGTGACACCGTGCAAGTAATTGCAGGTAAAGACAAAGGCAAAGTTGGCGAAGTGGTTAAAGCACTGCCTCAACTTAGTAAAGTCGTTGTCAAAGGTGTCAACATGAAGACCAAGCACGTAAAACCCCAGCAAGAAGGGGAATCAGGTCAAATCGTCACCCAGGAATTTCCTATCCATAGTTCCAACGTGATGCTCTACTCCACCAAGCAAAACGTTACCAGTCGTGTTTGCTACACCTTCACCGCAGAAGGTAAAAAAGTGAGAAAGCTGAAAAAAACCGGCGAAATTCTCGATAACTAAAGAAATAGCCGGTAGACGTGCTACTGTAGCTTCTTGACTCAGAACTCGGCACACAACCCTCAGCACTGAAAAAGCTCCCCTGACAAAGCCCAGGGATAAGGACAAATAACTATGGCGACAACCAGACTCAAAAGCTTATACCAAGAGACCATCGTCCCTAAACTGATTAATCAGTTTGAGTACACTAACGTTCATCAAGTACCGAAGTTAGTGAAAATTACTGTTAACCGGGGGTTGGGCGAAGCGGCTCAAAATGCTAAGTCGCTAGAAGCGTCTTTAAATGAAATTGCGCTGATCACTGGACAAAAACCAGTAGTGACGCGGGCGAAAAAAGCGATCGCAGGCTTTAAAATTCGTCAGGGTATGCCAGTGGGCATTATGGTAACCCTCAGAAGCGAACGGATGTACGCCTTTCTGGACAGATTAATTAGCTTATCGCTACCCAGAATTAGAGACTTTCGAGGCATTAGTCCTAAAAGTTTTGATGGTCGGGGTAACTATACTCTGGGTGTCAGAGAACAGCTAATTTTTCCAGAAGTCGAGTATGACAGTATCGATCAAATCCGTGGTATGGATATTTCCATCATCACAACAGCGAAAAACGACGAAGAGGGTCGCGCCTTACTTAAAGAAATGGGAATGCCCTTTCGCGATCAATAAGTTCATCTAAAGAGGGAACGATGGCGGCTAACGATACAGTTGCAGATATGCTGACGCGCATCCGCAATGCCAACCTGGCAAGGCATCAAACTACACAAGTGCCAGCTACAAAAATGACTCGTAGTATTGCTAAAGTACTACAAGAAGAAGGCTTTGTTGCTGAAGTTGCAGAAGCAGGAGAAGGAATCAAGCGCAATTTGGTGATTTCCCTCAAATATAAGGGTAAAAATCGCCAACCTTTAATCACTGCCTTGAAGCGGGTGAGTAAACCGGGTTTGCGCGTTTACTCCAATAGAAAAGAATTACCAAGAGTACTAGGTGGCATCGGTATTGCCATTATTTCGACATCCAGTGGCATCATGACTGACCGGGAAGCGCGTCGTCAGAGCTTGGGTGGTGAAGTACTTTGTTATGTTTGGTAGTCATTAGCCCCTCGGCTACGCTCAGGCCAAATCCTTAGCGCTCAGGACTGAAGATAAAGGACAAAAAATCATGTCTCGTATTGGTAAACGACCAATTACTATTCCTGCAAAAGTAGAAGTCACAATTGATGGCACCAAAGTTTTAGTGAAAGGGCCAAAAGGTCAACTCTCTCGAACTTTGTCTGCCAACGTGATTGTCTCCCAAGAAGGGGAAATCTTAAATGTAACCCGTCGTGATGAGACCCGTGTCTCTAGGCAAATGCACGGTTTAAGCCGTACCTTGGTTGCTAACATGGTCGAGGGAGTTTCCCAAGGCTTTAAGCGTCGGTTAGAAATTCAAGGTGTAGGTTACCGCGCCCAACTTCAAGGACGTAACCTAGTTTTGAATATTGGTTACAGCCATCAAGTGCATATTGTTCCACCAGACGGAGTTGACTTTCTCGTAGAAAATAACACTAACGTCGTCGTCAGTGGTTATGACAAAGAAATAGTAGGTAACACAGCAGCGAAGATTCGCGCCGTTCGTCCCCCGGAACCTTACAAAGGTAAAGGGATTCGTTATGCCGGTGAAGTAGTCAGACGCAAAGCTGGTAAGACTGGTAAGAGTGGTAAGAAGTAACAATGAAACTTACTCGTAGAGAATCAAAACAGCGTCGGCATCGGCGTGTTCGTGGTAAAGTGCAAGGCTCGGCAGAACGCCCGCGTTTAGCCGTATTTCGTTCCAACGAACATATTTACGCTCAAGTAATTGATGATACTCAGCATCATACACTAGTAGCAGCTTCGACTGTTGAACCAGAGTTGAAATCTAACTCAGCTACAGGTGCTACTTGTGAAGCATCAGCTCAAGTTGGTAAGTTGATCGCAGTGCGATTGTTAGAAAAAGGAATTACTCAAGTAGTCTTTGATCGCGGTGGCAACTTATATCACGGTCGTGTCAAAGCCCTCGCTGATGCAGCACGCGAAGCTGGTTTAGATTTCTAAAGTCATTAGTCATTAGCCCTATCCTTCGGGATGCTACGCAAACGGCTACTCTAACAGAACAGCTATGCTCAGGGTAAACAGGGTAAATCATTAGTCATTAGTCATTGGCTAAGGACAAAAGATAACTGACAAAGGACAAAAGACAACTGACTAATAGAGAGCATTTGATTATGGCAACTGGTCGTCGTAAAGCGAACCGCACAAAAAAAGAAGAAACTACCTGGCAAGAGCGAGTCATCCAAATCCGTCGGGTGAGCAAAGTCGTCAAGGGAGGTAAGAAACTTAGCTTCCGAGCGATTGTTGTAGTCGGTAATGAACGTGGTCAAGTTGGTGTCGGAGTGGGTAAAGCCTCAGATGTCATCGGTGCTGTTAAAAAAGGCGTAGCCGATGGTAAAAAACATCTGATTGATATCCCTATGACTAAATCCAATTCCATTCCTCATCCTATTGATGGTGTGGGTGGCGGTGCTAAGGTCATGATGCGTCCTGCTGCACCAGGTACAGGGGTAATTGCTGGTGGAGCTGTTCGGACTGTCCTGGAATTAGCAGGGGTTCGTAACATCTTGGCCAAGCAACTCGGTTCCAACAATCCACTAAATAATGCTAGAGCCGCAGTGAATGCCTTATCTACACTACGTACTCTTTCTGAAGTGGCAGAAGACCGAGGTATTCCTATTGAAAAACTCTACATTTAGAATGGTTGACAGTTGACGGTTGTTAGTCAACAGTGAACAGTCATCACTCAATAGTGAACGTCTAAACAATTACTAATTACATCATGAGACTCAACGATGTTAAGCCCCAAAAAGGTTCTAAAAAACGCCGCCGCCGGGTAGCTAGGGGTATTTCTGCAGGACAAGGCGCTAGCGCTGGTTTAGGGATGAGAGGTCAAAAATCTCGTTCTGGTAGCGGTACCAGACCAGGTTTTGAAGGTGGTCAACAACCATTGTACCGCCGAGTACCTAAGCTAAAGGGCTTTCCGGTCGTGAATCGGAAAATTTATACTACGATCAATGTAGAGAAATTAGCTTCCCTTCCTGCTAATACAGAAGTAACTTTGACTTCTCTCAGAGAGGCAGGAATCCTTACTGCTGCTAAGGGTCCATTGAAAATTTTGGGCAATGGCGAATTGAATGTATCCCTAAAGGTACAAGCAGCAGCTTTCACAGGACAAGCTCGTAGCAAAATTGAAGCAGCTGGTGGTAGTTGCGAAGTTTTATAAGTGAGCCGGAAAAGCGCACTTTGCATCTCTTATCGCTGCCATCGCCTGGTTCACTATAGAGGTAGCATTCTATGATCAGTCGAGAAAAAGCCCCAACGGCTCAAGAAACTTTTATGCAGATGGCGCAAGCAGCTGGCCTGAGAGGTAGGCTGCTTGTCACCATCGGTATTTTAATTTTGGTTCGTCTAGGTATATATTTGCCGGTACCTGGGCTTGATAGAGCCAGATTCGCCGAAGCAATAGCAGGTAATAATGCCGTCTTCGGTTTATTGGATATATTCTCTGGACGGGGACTTTCCACATTGGGAATTTTTGCGTTGGGGATTTTGCCATTTATTAATGCGTCCATTATTATCCAATTGCTGACTGCTGCAATTCCATCTTTAGAAAATTTACAAAAAAATGAAGGTGAGCAAGGTCGGCGGAAGATTTCCCAAATTACACGCTATGTAACTGTAGTGTGGGCAACTATTCAAAGTGTTGCTTTTTCCGCAATTTTCCTCAATGGGTTTGCTTTGAATCCAGGTATAGCATTTATCGCAGAAACAGCGATCGCTCTGACGGCTGGTTCAATGTTTGTTATGTGGGCATCAGAACTAATTACAGAACGTGGACTGGGTAATGGTGCATCATTGTTGATTTTTGTCAATATTGTAGCTTCATTACCTAAAGCTTTAGGC
Source organism: Nodularia harveyana UHCC-0300 (assembly GCF_034931085.1). NCBI lineage: Bacteria > Bacillati > Cyanobacteriota > Cyanophyceae > Nostocales > Nodulariaceae > Nodularia > Nodularia harveyana. Next base: position 44,407 of record NZ_JAYGHG010000032.1, read on the forward strand.
GATACCATTGATTTGGTGCAAGTGGGAGGTAGAGAAATTGTTGGTCGCGTTATTGTTCTGGTATTAGTATTTCTAGCCACAATTGTCGGGATTGTTTTCGTTCAAGAAGGCATCCGTCGCATCCCGATTATTTCAGCTCGTCGCCAAGTAGGTCGGAGAGTATTGGCAGAACAACGGAGTTATTTACCCCTGCGGCTCAATTCCGGAGGCGTAATGCCAATTATTTTTGCGGCAGCAATTTTGAGTTTGCCATTATTAATCGCCAATTTCACTAAAAATCCAGAAATAGCCAACATTGTCAATACTTATCTCAGTCCTGGGGGTTCTGGAGCTTGGGTTTATGCTCTGGTTTACTTAGTATCAATTGTCTTCTTCAGTTATTTTTATTCTTCATTGATTGTTAACCCGGTTGATGTAGCCCAGAATCTGAAGAAAATGGGGTCTAGTATTCCCGGTATTCGTCCAGGAAAAGCTACAAGTGAGTATCTTGAGCGAGTCATTAATAGACTAACTTTTCTAGGCGCTATATTTTTGGGATTTGTTGCTATTATCCCTACTGCTGTGGAAAGTGCTTTAGGAGTACCAACTTTTAGAGGATTGGGTGCTACTTCTTTATTGATTTTAGTGGGTGTGGCAATTGATACTGCTAAACAAGTGCAAACTTATGTTATCTCTCAGCGTTATGAAGGAATGGTGAAACAATAGTGACAGTGACTCGATTGATTTTCTTGGGACCACCTGGATCTGGGAAAGGAACTCAAGCTCAAGTTTTGGCTGAAGACTTGAATATTCCCCATATTTCTACAGGGGAAATATTAAGACAAGCTATGAAAGAGCAAACACCTTTAGGGATTAAGGCTCAAAGTTATGTCAATAACGGCGATTTAGTTCCTGACCAGTTGGTGCAGGACTTAGTAAAGGAGCGTCTTATTCAAGCAGATGTGAAGTCTGGTTGGATTCTTGATGGTTTTCCTCGCAAAGTCACACAAGCAGGGTTTCTCGAAAAATTGTTGGCAGAAATTAATCAGGGTGGCGAAAGAGTAGTTAATTTGGATGCTCCAAATGATGTTGTAGTAGAACGTTTACTAGCTAGAGGACGAAAAGATGATACCGAAGAGGTAATTCGTCACCGTCTAGACGTTTACCGCAATGAAACTGCACCATTGATTGAATATTACCGCGATCGCCAACAATTGATTACGGTCAATGGAGATCAGTCCCAAGAGAAAGTCACTAATGAGTTGCAAAAAATCGTCACTTCATAGACTTCTGAGTAGAAGGGAGTTAACATCCGTGTTAACTCCTCAGTATAGACGCGATTAATAGTGTCTCTCTTCCATAAGGGCAAGATGCAGGACAGTTTTAGCTAAGATATATTAATAAACTGTTGATATATTTCTCGAAATATTTTCTTTTGCAGATGAATTACTGCAACTGGATAAATAGGAGATTGTTGAATTGAGGAAAAAACAAATTGTCTAAGCAAGATTTGATTGAAATGGAAGGCACTGTCACTGAATCCTTGCCGAATGCGATGTTTCGCGTTGATTTGGACAATGGATTTAATGTCCTGGCACACATTTCTGGTAAGATTCGCCGTAATTATATCAAGATTTTACCTGGCGATCGCGTCAAAGTTGAGTTAACTCCCTACGACCTTTCAAAAGGCAGAATCACTTATAGACTGCGGAAAAAATAGTTATATTTCGAAAATCTTACCATAAAACCATCTTTTTGGGTTCTACTCAATTACTTAACTGAATTAATTTCCCTAAAAATGCTATAATTTACTATTTGGAGTCAATTAAAAAAGGCATGAAAGTTCGAGCCTCAGTCAAGAAGATGTGTGAAAAATGTAACGTGATCCGCCGTCGCGGTCGCGTTATGGTGATTTGCGTAAATCCCAAACATAAACAACGTCAAGGCTAACACTCTGACACATCAAAGAGTGAAAACACAGATTAATCACCATTAAAGGCTACAAAGGCAATTAATCACGCCTTTGCCATAGTAACTGCGATAACGATAGGGAGAAATTAATTGTGGCACGTATTTCGGGAGTAGACCTTCCACGCGATAAGCGCGTTGAAATTGGTCTGACTTATATCTACGGAATTGGGTTAACAAGGTCTCTGGAAATTTTAGCCGCTACCGGTGTAAACCCAGATACCCGCGTTAAAGACCTAAGTGATGCTGACGTAGCAGCTCTACGCGGCGAAATCGAAAGCAACTATCAAGTTGAAGGTGACTTACGACGCTTAGAAGCCATGAGCATCAAGCGCTTAGTTGACATTGGTTGCTACCGTGGTCGTCGTCACCGCATGGGCTTACCAGTTAGAGGTCAAAGAACTCGGACTAATGCTAGAACCCGTCGAGGGAGAAGGCAGACAGTGGCTGGTAAGAAGAAGGCTCCAGGGAAATAAACTTTCAACTCTTGCTGATCAAAGCAAGTTTTACCTTAGATTAACTAAACAAATATGGCAAGACAACCAACTAAAAAAGGCGGGAGCAAAAAGCAGAAGCGCAACGTACCCAACGGTATGGCCTATATCCAGTCTACTTTCAACAATAGCATTGTCACCATTACCGACCAAAATGGGGATGTTATTTCCTGGGCCAGTGCTGGTTCTAGCGGTTTTAAGGGAGCAAAAAAGGGAACTCCCTTTGCCGCACAAACCGCAGCTGAAAGTGCAGCCCGTCGAGCAATGGATCAAGGGATGCGCCAAATTGAAGTCATGGTAAGTGGCCCTGGAGCAGGTCGAGAAACCGCTATTCGGGCAATTCAAGGCGCAGGACTGGAAATTACACTGATTCGGGACATCACTCCGATTCCTCACAACGGTTGCCGTCCACCTAAACGCCGCCGAGTTTAAATGCAACCTGTTTGTTAGTCCTTGAGTCTACAAACTTTTCTTGATGGCTTGAGCAACGAGAAGCAAGTCAGCTCTTCCAGTAGGGAGGGCTGCTAAACTTCAGAACAACCAAAATAAATAATGATCTCTCCTAAATAGGGTGATCAAATTAGACTGCCATAAAAAACTGGTAGTTGAATCTACCTAGCGAAAGCTAGGGAAAAAAGTAAATTGGGGAGGCAATGATTTGCCTGCTAGCAGCACCTTAAAGAAGGGAGGCTAATCCGTGGCGCAGTTTCAAATTGAATGTGTAGAGTCTAATACAGAGGAAAGTCGTAGCCATTATAGTAAATTTGTGCTGGAACCTCTAGAGCGTGGTCAAGGGATAACAGTTGGCAACGCGCTGCGGCGGGTTTTACTGTCGAATCTAGAGGGGACAGCAGTTACAGCAGTGAGAATTGCCGGTGTAAGTCACGAGTTTGCGACAGTTCCGGGTGTACGGGAAGATGTGCTGGAAATCCTCATGAAAATGAAGGAAGTAATCCTCAGAAGCTACTCTTCTCAACCCCAGATTGGTAGATTACTCGTTAATGGGCCAGCAACAGTTACTGTGGCTCATTTTGACTTACCCAGCGAAGTAGAAGTCATAGACCAAACCCAGTATGTCGCTACCCTAGCTGAAGGTGGCAAACTGGAAATGGAATTTCGGATTGAGAAAGGTAAAGGGTATCGCACAGTTGAGCGAGGACGAGAAGAAGCAACTTCCTTAGACTTTCTGCAAATCGACTCGGTATTTATGCCAGTGCGGAAAGTTAACTATAGTGTGGAAGAAGCACGTGGGGAAAGTTCAATTACCAAAGACAGACTACTGTTGGAAGTTTGGACAAATGGTAGTATCTCTCCTCAAGAAGCACTATCCTCAGCAGCTGGTATTCTAGTAGATCTATTCAATCCATTGAAGGATATTTCACTGGAGCCAACGGAAACAGGCGCGGAAGTCCCAGACGACCCCACCGCCCAAATTCCCATTGAAGAGTTGCAACTTTCTGTGCGGGCTTATAACTGTCTCAAACGCGCACAAGTTAATTCTGTGGCCGACTTATTAGATTTCACTCAAGAAGACTTGTTAGAAATTAAAAACTTTGGTCAAAAATCAGCAGAAGAGGTAGTTGAAGCCTTACAGCGTCGTTTAGGCATTACCTTGCCCCAAGAAAGAGGCACTAAACACACATAGAGCGACAAACTTTTACTAATTCATAGTCCATTATTATGCGTCACCGTTGTCGAGTTAAAAAACTCAGTAAACCAGCTGACCAACGTCGCGCCCTCTTGCGAGCGTTGACCACAGAGATCATTCGTCATGGTCGAATCACTACAACTTTAATCCGAGCTAAAGTCGTGCGTAGTGAAGTAGATAAAATGATTACCCTAGCTAAAAACGGCTCCTTGGCAGCACGTAGGGAAGCTCTAGGTTATATCTATGACAAGCAATTAGTTCATGCTTTATTTGAGCAAGCTCAGACTCGGTATGGTAATCGTAACGGCGGTTATACCCGCATCTTGCATACCGTGCCGCGTCGTGGAGATCAGGCAAAAATGGCAATCATCGAGCTAGTTTAGTTCATTGGTTCATCAGTCATTGGTTAATGACAAAGATAGATACCAATAGACAAAATCTGTATGTTAGAAAGCCAATCGGTTCCTACCCAAACCCATCGAGTCGCCCTCGTAATTCAATACGTCGGCACTCATTTTCACGGCTGGCAAAGACAAAAGCAGCATCGTACAGTTCAAGAAGAAATTGAAATAGCGATCGCTACTGTTCTTGGTGATCATGTGACTCTACATGGTGCGGGGCGAACCGATTCTGGAGTTCATGCAGCTGCTCAAGTAGCCCATTTTGAAGCCACAGGATTAATCCCACCTCACAAGTGGGCATCAATCCTTAACAGTTATCTGCCTCAAGATATACTAATAAGGGCTTCAGCTGCTGTAAATAATCATTGGCACGCGCGTTTTAGTGCTGCCTATCGCCGATATCGTTACACGATATACACTGAAGATCGACCGAACTTGTTCGCTAGACCCTTCAGTTGGCATTATTATTATGCACCCCTGGATGAATACTTAATCCAAGCTGCCCTCGAACCCTTGATGGGGAAGCATCATTTGGCCGCATTTCACCGTGCAGGTTCCAAGCGATCGCATTCTTGGGTAGAGGTGCAAGCAGCAGAATGTCATCGTAGTGGGCCATTTCTTCATATTGAAATTCAGGCAAATGGATTTTTGTATGGCATGGTACGGCTGTTGGTAGGGATGCTGGCACAGGTAGGCTCAGGTAAACTTGCACTTGCTAGCTTTACCGAACTTTGGCAACAAGAACGCCGAGAACAAGTCAAATACGCCGCCCCGCCCCAGGGTTTGTGTTTGTTAAGAGTAGGCTATCCAGATTTTCCTTTTTCCCCAGAGATTTGGTACGAAACCCAGCCCAAGTTAGTTTTTCCAACTATTCCCAGGGAATATCCCCAAACAGAAACCGTTTACCTCAATTCCACACCACTCTTGTAAAACAAAACTCTAATGACAACAAAAACATACCTTCCTCCTCAAGCAACCCTTGAGCGTGAGTGGTACGTAGTAGATGCCACAGATAAACGCCTTGGCCGCTTGGCTACTGAAATCGCCATGATTCTCAGAGGCAAAAAGAAACCCGAATTTACCCCCCACATGGACACAGGTGACTTTGTAATTGTCATCAACGCCGAAAAGGTAGCAGTTACAGGTAAAAAACGTAGCCAAAAACTATACCGTCGCCATTCAGGCCGTCCCGGCGGAATGAAAACAGAAACCTTTGCCAAACTGCAACAGCGCCTACCAGAACGGATATTAGAACAAGCCGTTAAAGGTATGTTGCCTAAAAGTAGTTTGGGTAAACAGTTATTTACCAAACTCAAGGTTTACGCAGGGCCAACCCATCCCCACGAAGCGCAAAAACCCAAAGAACTAATCATCAATACAATTCCTGGAGCAGAAAATTAATGGTAGTAGCAGATAGCAATAGCGGTCGCGCCGTATACTGGGGAACTGGTCGTCGCAAGTCCGCAGTAGCACGGGTGAGATTGGTTCCCGGTGAAGGTAAATTGACAGTCAACGGGAAAGATGGCGAATTGTACTTTCAATTCAACGCCAACTACCTGGGAGTGATTAGAAACCCTCTAGAAACTCTGGGATTGGAAAACGAATATGACATTTTAGTGAAAGCTGAAGGTGGCGGCTTGACAGGACAAGCTGATTCTATTCGTTTAGGAGTAGCTCGCGCTCTCTGCCAACTCGACCCAGATAACCGCCCACCTTTGAAAACCGAGGGCTACCTAACTAGAGATCCCCGTGCCAAAGAACGGAAAAAATATGGTTTGCACAAAGCCCGGAAAGCTCCTCAGTACTCCAAACGTTAAGTCAATTTTGGATTTTGGATTGTAGTCTGATCCAAAGTCTAAAATTCTCACTTCCCATTTTCATCTAAAAGTTATAATTGATATAGGTTCACGACAAAAATCATGGCTAAACCTGATATTCATCCCGAATGGTATCCAGAAGCTAAAGTTTACTGTAACGGTCAAGTTGTCATGACCATTGGCTCTACTAAGCCAGAATTGCACGTAGACGTTTGGTCTGGAAATCATCCCTTTTATACTGGTACTCAGAAGCTAATTGACACTGAGGGTCGAGTTGAACGCTTCTTGCGTAAATACGGTATGAGCAGCACTCAAGCCACCGAAGAAGCCCAAGAAAAGTAGCAGTTTGGCTCTGCTGTTAACGACGACCCTGCAACTGCTGGGTCGATTGTCATTTTTGGGCGAGCCAATTTGTTATTTTTAAGGAGCGATCGCATTATGGCTGAATCATACCTACTAGATAAACTCAAATCTGTTGAACAAACCTTTCATGAATTAACCCGTCGTCTGGCTGACCCTGATACTGCTAGCAATCCTGATGAGTATCAAAAAATCGCCAAGTCTCGTTCCTCTTTAGAGGAGGTAGTCAATACCTACGAAACTTGGAAGATTGCTACAGAAGAATTAGCAGGAGCGCGTCAGGTATACAAAGAGGCCAACAGTGATCCAGAACTGCACGAAATGGCAGCTTTGGAAGTAAACGAATTAGAAGAAAAACTAGAAGCTCTAGAAGCTCGCCTCAAGGTATTGCTGTTACCCCGCGACCCCAATGATGATAAAAACATCATGTTGGAAATTCGCGCTGGAACTGGCGGCGATGAAGCGAGTATTTGGGCTGGCGACTTACTGCGGATGTACACCCGCTATGCGGAACTTCAACGTTGGAAAGTCAAACTGGTGAGCGAGTCACCGGGTGAAATGGGCGGCTTTAAAGAAGTAATCCTGGAAATTCAAGGTGACAGTGTTTACAGCCAGTTGAAATTTGAAGCCGGAGTCCATCGCGTCCAGCGTGTACCTGCAACCGAAGCTGGGGGAAGGGTTCACACTTCTACTGCTACAGTAGCAATTATGCCAGAGGTAGATGATGTAGAAATTCACATCGACCCCAAAGATATTGAAATGAGTACGGCTCGTTCTGGTGGTGCTGGTGGACAAAACGTCAATAAAGTGGAAACGGCTGCTGACTTATTCCACAAACCCACAGGTATCCGAATCTTCTGTACAGAAGAACGTAGCCAGTTGCAAAACAAAGAACGGGCGATGCAAATCCTGCGAGCCAAACTGTACGAAATGAAGTTAAGCGAACAACAAGATGCTGTAACCTCCATGAGGCGATCGCAAGTTGGTACAGGATCAAGATCAGAAAAGATTCGTACCTACAACTATAAAGATAACCGCGCCACAGACCACCGTCTAGGACAGAATTATTCACTAAATCCTGTCTTGGAAGGTGAATTAGAAACCCTGATTCAATCTTGTATCTCTCAAGACCAGCAGGAAAGACTAGCAGAGTTAGCAACTTCTAGCTCTAACTAACTTTTGCTTTAACTATCAGAGAAAACCGCTAGTTGTTCTGTAGCATTTAAGACACATAAGCGGTTTTCTAACGCCGTTCTCAGTAGTTCTGCCATTTCATGCAGATAATTATAATATGCAAATTCGTACCGCATAATGCGATTTAACCGCTTCCATTCCAGAAGATTTGGACAGTAGTAAATTATTTTTTCCACTTCTATTTGCCAACGGGCAAAAATCCGATAGCTGAAAAAGCTGCTGCAAATATTACCGTTTGCATCCCAGTAGGCAATACACACCTGATGCTTGAGATGGGTGATTGTTTTCACTTCCTTAACGTTGTAACCTTTAACTTGCAGAGCTTCTTTCACTTCTGCATGGGAAATATTCCATGTATTTGGTTCAATCTTACCAGAGCCTATGAGATTTGTTCCTGGGCGGCGATATTTTCTCATCCGGCGTGAACTTCTAAACATGATGATGCACCCTTGATTTGATTGGCAGCAAAGCTTAAAACTCTAGCTGCGTCGTTATTTAAAAGTTAGAATAGAAATTGGTAGATGTAATTAGCACACTATTATACACAATATCATCGACAATAAACCTTGTCAATACATAAGTATAATGTTATTATTTATTAAATTTGTAAATACAATTGCCTAGCTATATCAGCAGTGAAAATTCAAAGCAGAGAAAAACTTGTAGAAATCATCAAATTAGCTCGTGGTTCCATGAGCCAACGCTCCTTTGGCAAGCTGTTGGGAGTTTCTGCTACTGCTGTTCAGTTGTGGGAAAAAGGTGTCAATGTGCCAGATACTGAATATTTGGCGAAAATAGCCGCAAGAGCAGGTTATACATTTGAAGAGTTACTCACCTGCTTAAATGGCGAACCAATACAAGAAACCTCAGATTTAAGTGTAATTCTGAGACAAATTAAATATATGCCTCTGAGTCAAGTAGCAGAGATTATTCAAGCTGCGGCTAATAGATTAGCAAATGTGGTGGAAACCTCTGAGGATGAGGCACAGGCTAGTTAGATGATTTTTTCTCACGCAGAGGCGCAGAGACGCAGAGAGTTAGAGATGAGAATGGTTGATTTTGTATTTGAAAAAGTTGCTTTAAGCAGAGTTTTTTACCCCATTTTTGTTGATTGATATATAACATGGAAATTGCTAAAGGTACTTAGGGCAATTCCCAAATAAAAATGGCAGCAGCGACACCTGAAAGTCTGAATAAGTTTGTCAATTTTTGTCACCAGCACATCAAGGGACAGGAAAAGAAAGAAGCGCAAACGTTTTTAGACCGCTTTTTTCGGGCTTTTGGGCATGAAGGGGCGCTGGAAGCTGGGGCGAGTTATGAGGAAGCGATAAAAAAAGCCAGCAAGACGGGTAAAACTGGTTTTGCTGATTTGGTCTGGAAACCCCGCGTATTAATTGAGATGAAGAAGCGGGGGGAGGATTTGAGTAAGCATTATTCCCAGGCTTTTGATTATTGGACACGCTTAGTACCAGACCGTCCGCGTTATGTTTTGTTGTGCAATTTTGACGAGTTTTGGATTTTTGACTTTGATATTCAGTTAGATACACCCGTAGATAAAATATCTCTGGAACAACTGCCAGAAAGGGCGGGAGCCTTTGCATTTATGGAGTTTGGTAATAAAACTCCTATTTTTAATAATAACCAAGTAGAAGTGACAGCAAAAGCGGCGCGTCGCATGGGTGAATTGCTGCTGGAACTGGAAAAGAACGGAAAGAAGCGGGAAATTGACAAGTTGACAGCACAGCGTTTTATTTTGCAATGCGTGCTGGCGATGTTTGCGGAAGATAGACAACTTTTACCAAAAAACGGGGTCTAAAGCCTCGCCGTTTTACGGCAACTTTTATATGATATAATTCTTTGCGTATAAGTTTTCCACGTAAAATGATTGTCTTAGAGTTCAAAGCCAAAGGGAAAACAACTCAATACACTGCTATTTATGAAGCGATTAGAACCGCTCAATTTGTTCGCAACAAGAGTATCCGTT
>NZ_JAYGHG010000033.1:0-31094 GCF_034931085.1 Nodularia harveyana UHCC-0300
TTCCATATCACTTAATTTATCAGATTTTGGGGAGAATTTTTAGCGATGGGCGAACGCACAAGCATATCCGCAGGACTCAGCCCCTCCTTTGGCGATCGCTCTTCCACCCCCCCCTGAACGGTTACGTAGTAACAGACTTTTGTTATTAAAATTTAATAATTCATGCATTGATTATCTGTCTCTTAACTCTTTAAGATATAAGGCTGTGAGTCAGTATTAGAATATCAATGTGTATTAGTACCTAAAATTTCCAACAAATCTCAAAGATTTATCTAGGAAGGCTTAGTTAGGATCTCAAAAGTCGTATTTTTCTATGCGGCTCATGAGGCGATAACCAATCACTAGGACTATTTACTATTTTGATATCTGAATACTTTAGATTTTACTCTTACACTGCTATGATATTTTGTCAAGCTACAAATGCCATAGTAATGTATATATTAAAGAAACAATATTTACTGATTACTGTCTTTAGAGGTAGGAAACTTCTTACTCAGTCCAGTTTTAATCTGAACTTGATGCAAAATAAACTTACATCAGCGAATTAGATTGTTTTTTATAGTTTTGCATACCTCCTGGGGAAGATTTAATGTACATTTGGCTATTTATAAGCTAAAAAAACCATTTGTGATTTAAAAACTCAGCCTTTCTACACCTAAAGCGTTGTAACTCCTGTTTTTTGACGATAACATAGAAATAATTACATTACCAGCGTGTCACACCACATTTGGTGTCAATTTTTTAATGGAAATACAATTAATTAACATTGGTTTCGGTAACATCGTCTCTGCCAACAGAGTAGTTGCTATCGTTAGTCCAGAGTCTGCTCCCATTAAACGGATTATTACCGATGCACGGGACAGAGGTCAACTCGTGGATGCAACTTATGGTCGTCGGACAAGAGCTGTAATTATCACTGATTCCAGCCACGTTATTCTTTCAGCGATTCAACCGGAAACGGTAGCGAATCGGTTTGTGATTTCCCGTGATCATCACACTGTAGAGAACTAATTTGATGTAAGTTAATAACCCCACCCCTATTTGCACCACATCAGCAGTACCATGTGAATTAGACAAATTTTCTGTCACTCGTGTTATAACTTCGTTACTTAAAAGTTCCTCTGATAACGAAAACACAGCTAATGACTGGTGAATAATGTCTAAATAATTAATTCACAGTTTGAACGGATGATGCAAGTTTTACCTATCCAGACTGATGTTCCCACCAAAGAAAGCACCTCTCCAGGGAGGTTAATTGTCTTAACTGGCCCCAGTGGGGTTGGTAAAGGCACTTTAATGCAAGAATTGTTAAAACGTCATCCGGAACTCTACTATTCTGTATCCGCGACCACTCGTTCTCCTCGTCCAGGAGAAATTAATGGGGAAAATTATTACTTTACTAGCCGCAGTAAGTTTGAACAATTAGTGTCCCAAGGTGAATTCTTGGAGTGGGCTGAATTTGCGGGGAATTACTACGGTACACCCCGTGAAGCGGTGCTTAACCAAGTTCAATCTGGCAAGTTAGTGGTGCTGGAAATTGAACTAAAAGGCGCAAGACAAATCCGGGCTTCTTTCCCCGGCGTTTTTAGCATTTTTATTTTACCGCCTTCTCTCAGTGAATTAGAGAGTCGGATACGTGGTCGCGCCCAAGATTCTGAGGAGGCGATCGCTCGCCGTCTAAAGAGTGCGGAAGCAGAAATTCAAGCCGCAGAGGAATTTGACGTTCAAATTGTTAATGACGATTTAGAAAACGCTCTCCAAAGCATAGAAAGCACTTTATTTAGATAGTTCAAAGTCTTGGATACTGAGCATTTTTCACACCAAGTTCAAAAGAATATAGAACAAAAGTGCGGCTCTTTATTTGTGTCCTCAAAATAAAAAAAGGACATTAGGCATGGGTAATACTAAAACATAATTAATAATTAGCTATTACCAATGCCCAACGCCTAAGACTCAAAAAATGAAATTAGCCAAATAGAGCTTCAATGAGTCCCAAATTGCTAGTTAAGAAATAAGCAACTACTGCGCCACCAATGCCACCGATTAAGAAAGAACTGGCAAAATTATTCCAGCTTTCCTTGGAGTTAAAAGCATCTACTGGTGGGTTGGGGACTGTCACACTGGCAAGTGCTTTGTTGGGATTGCTATTGGAGTAAAGCGATAGACAGGCAGTGAGAATTACAACCAAGCCAATAGCTCCCAGTAATCCTGCTAAGTTAGCATTAGTTGCATTACGTAGAGGTCCGAGTTTAGCGAAAGGTCCGAACAACAAGTAACCATGAGCCATACCCACTTCTAACCCACGTCTAGAAGGATTGAGACCAGCACGATAGGCGGGTAAGTTATTGATGAACCACTTAATTAAGGGGGAAGAATTAATTGGTGTTTCTAAGTTACCTTCCTGGGAGTCACGTCCGGCTGGAGCAACAATTTCGCTATTTCTGGGATCGCTGGGGCGATTTTTCGATGAATTTACTGCTTGCGACATATTTTGTGTTCGCCTCTAAATTTAGAACGGTGGCATTTTTATATTATTAATAATAATTGTAGGTAAAGATGTTTTTTAGCTAGGAAGTTTAGAAAAATTAATTTACCTAGTTTTATCAGACTAAGAAACTCGCAAGCTATTTACAGCATTACGAGTTTCACAGCCAATTTTTCTTGCTAATTTGAGTGGTGCTTTCGCCTCATGAGTCTGAGTAATCAAACCACACAAGATTCAGCATGAAACTTACTTTTCTACTTATGGTAGTGGGTGGAAAAGTAGGTCGGGGAAAAAGCGGTTAAATTCAATTAAAATCCCGGCTGTAATGGTTAGCCAGATAGTAGCTGCCACTGGAGCCGTAGAAAGAAAGGTGATGAAATAGGAGGATTGATCGCCTTTGTCTGCCATGAATTTAGTCTCCAAAACAAATGAATTGAGCGAGGAGGAATTAACGAGGAGAAACAGTGATTTCTGAATCTTTGGCAGTTAATTCACCTGAAAGGAGTTCTTTAATCGCTGCGATAGGCCAAGTAAAGCCTGTGGCGATAATTGGTAGTGCCAAACCCAGGTCGATTTGGATTTCTTTAGATTCATCCTTGTTGATAGCTTGTAGGTAAGCACGGCCTACCCAGCCGATCCAACCGGCAATATACAAAAAGAGAATACTGGGAATTAGGAAGTCACCAGCCCGATCTAGGCGACCATCAACAATTAAGTGAGGGTAACCTTCTGGTCCACACAATGCCTGAGAATAACGCTCAAACCGCTTTTTACCTGATTCAGGGTCGGCGGTGGTGTTACGGGCATTTTTTGCTAGCTCTTGAAAGGCGGGAGAGTCTTTACAGGGTACTAGGTTAGCCCCAAGCGCTTGGGCTGGGGGGGCAAAGTTAGCCCAAAGACAAATCGCTAAAATCAAAGCAAACAATCGTCTCATAGATTTGTTTCCTTTTATTACAAAACACACGGTTCTTTGTACAAAACGAAGCGGCTTGTACAGTTGTTTATTTGCATAACTAGGAAGTCATCATACTCTTGGCTGGGAACGGAGTAAAGTTGAAGTAAATAAAAGTTAAAGCTTTCCCAACAAATCGTTACTTAACATAACCTGAACATGGCAACTGTTTTAGCAATAGAAACTAGCTGCGATGAAACTGCCGTCGCCATTGTGAACAATCGTCAAGTCTATAGCAGTATTGTCGCTTCCCAAATTCTAGTTCATCGTCAATATGGCGGGGTAGTACCAGAAGTTGCATCCCGTCAACATCTAGAAACAATCAATGAGGCGATCGCTCAGGCTCTAGAACAAGCCCAACTAGACTGGAACCAAATAGATGGCATTGCTGCCACTTGCGCTCCTGGACTCGTAGGAGCATTGTTGGTAGGCTTAACTGCTGCCAAAACTTTAGCCATGTTACACAACAAGCCATTTTTGGGAGTGCATCACCTGGAAGGCCACATTTACGCGACTTATTTGAGTGAGCCGACTTTAGATCCCCCATTTCTTAGCTTACTCGTTTCTGGTGGACATACAAGCTTGATTTATGTGAAGAATTGTGGTATTTACGAAACCCTGGGCGAAACCCGAGATGATGCAGCAGGTGAAGCCTTTGATAAAGTCGCCCGGTTGTTAAAACTAGGTTATCCCGGTGGACCTGTTATTGACCAGCTAGCACAAACTGGGAATCCTCGCGCCTTTGCCTTACCAGAAGGGAAAGTATCTTTACCTGGTGGGGGATATCACCGCTATGACAGTAGTTTTAGTGGGTTAAAAACGGCGGTATTGCGATTAGTGCAGAAATTAGAGAAAGATCAAGAACAACTTCCTATTAGTGATTTAGCTGCGAGCTTTCAAGAAACTGTAGCGCGATCGCTGACCAAAAGAGCGATCGCCTGCGCCCTCGACCATAATCTGAAAACCATTGCCATTGGTGGAGGGGTAGCAGCTAACAGCAGTTTGAGAAAAATCTTACAGACAACCGCCGCCGAGCATAACCTACGAGTCCTGTTCCCACCCCTCAAATACTGTACCGATAACGCCGCCATGATAGCCTGTGCTGCCTCTAATCACCTATCACTTGGTCACACATCACCTTTAACTTTAGGAGTTGAGTCGAGGTTACCACTGACCCAAGTAATGAAATTATATAATTCGTAATTAAGAACCAGAAAAAAAGCCTGCCCTTCTCGCTTCCGGGGAGGGCTTAATGTTGCATTTCAGGTTATAAATAAATCTAAAAATTTTCCCTAACCGTTGACTATCGACCTGATGTGATCAGCAACAGCATCTGGCTGTTCTAACATTGCCAAGTGACCACAATCAGGAATTTCAATCACATTGTCGCCACTATATTGAAAAAGCCGATGAAAACTAGCTAAATGGCGGACATACTTCGGTTCCATCACCTTATCATCAGTACCAGCCAAAAAATAAACAGGCTGCCGCAATTCAGACACTAGCTGAGGTAAGCTGTTAACTTCTTCCTCCGTTGTGGAATCCAATAACGCTCCTAATGCCGCTTCTGGGTCAGCCATCACAAAATCAATCACACGCTGACGCGCCCAATGACGATCCAACGGACGGGCGACACTAGCTCTGGTAAACAATAAATCAATTAAAGGAATGTGTGACAGCCAACGCCGACGAACTTGCAAAAATCTTTGGCCTGCTGAACGAAACTGCTCAAAAGCTTCTTTAAGATAAATACCACCACCTGCGTTCACACAGATAACTCCCTTGACACATTCAGGCATTTGAGCCGCAGCCCAAAGAGCAATCGTCCCTCCCAAGGAATGTCCAATCAACCAAGCACTAGTAATATTCATCTGTTCAAGAAGGGCGGCTAAATCCTGAGCATAAACAGCTGGTGTATAAATAGAATCAAAAGGCAAACTTAACTCATCAATTGATTTAGAAGTCAAGCTCACAGAACTTTCTCCCTGAATAAAATCTGCCTCTGGTTGAGATTTCGACTCCCCAAAACCGCGTAAATCATAAGACAGGCACTGCAAATCAACAGACAACCGGGAAATTACAGGTTGCCAATAACCACGGCTATTTAGCCAACCGTGGATAAACACTAAAGCATGGGGACAGGAAGTAGGAGCCGTGAGTTCGTATGCGTGTGGAACGCCCAAGATTTCAATGGTTGCCATACTTAATATCGTACCCT
Organism: Nodularia harveyana UHCC-0300; assembly: GCF_034931085.1. Classification (NCBI taxonomy): domain Bacteria; kingdom Bacillati; phylum Cyanobacteriota; class Cyanophyceae; order Nostocales; family Nodulariaceae; genus Nodularia; species Nodularia harveyana. The sequence continues at coordinate 5,656 of NZ_JAYGHG010000033.1, forward strand.
GAAGAACGGGTGCGAGTTACATACTCCCATAGTTCAGTATAGGAGCAAGAGCCAGTGCCTGTATACTGTACAACATTAACTAGCCCTTAGTTATCTACCTAATAACCTCAACCTCACCCCTTCAGCAATTTTGTGTCCCAAATATTCAGGAATGAGGCTTTCATTCGGCCCCAATAAGTAGAGAATCAGCCGCGTGCGTCCTCGCCAAACCAGCAAATTGGCATTAACTACTAATAAGTCTTCCTGCCAAATAGTATGCATGACTTTATAAAATAATCCTGGCTGATTGTCAGCTTCAATTACCAGGGCTGGGAGATGAAATACCGGGTCAACATAAAACTCAGTTTGTACTTGTTCTAGTCCAGTATCAAGATTAAATTCTACTGCCAGCATTTCCTCTACCTCAAACCGCCCGCCTAAAGCCTCTTGAATGGCACGGCAAACATTTTCTCCGGTTTTATCAGTTAAAGCCTTACTGCCACGAGAAACCAGGAGTTTGATAAAAACTAACATTGGCGGCCTAATCTGACCATATAGACTAAGACCATGAATAGTTAGTCCATAGGCTGCTAGCACACCAAAAATATCACTGAGCAGAAACGACTGATTACGGTAAGCAAAATGCAGAGCGCTTTTGCTGCCTTCCGACTTTAACTCGATAACAGCACGTTTAGTTTTATAAAGACGGTAAGCTAACCGCAAATTTTGCAGTTGAATCTCACTACTCACAAATTGCTCATAAAACTGGGGAAAGGCTCGGTTAAAGCGCTTTAGAAGTTCCAGTGTCGAAGATTTTAAACCAGAAGCCATTGTTGGGTTTAGGACTCGCTTGCTTGCATCAGCAGGGAATAGGGGACTAGGAAACCCCGAAAAATCAATCAAATTCTTGAACCAAGATAATTAGGTCTAGTGTAGAGACACGTAGTCTGTGGTACACAATTGTTTTCTTTCCCATATCTTAAAGATACGGGTTTGGAAGCAATTATTACCCAATGTCCCATCCCTAATTTCAAATCCCAGACAATTCACCTAATGTTGTGAGTTTTTGAGGAAATTTATTCTAGGCTCTCCCACAAAATGCTAGACTTGAAAATAATTGGTATGAAACACGCCATAACAAGTGCTTGCTATAAAAAATCCCGGAAACATCCAGGAATATTTACAGCTTCGGCTCTGTCGAACGTGAATCAACACTCCGTAAAAGTGGAAACCAATTTAGTTATACTACCCGAACCACGTTGGCATGGGTTTTTGGAAAGCTTGGTTTAATAGTCCGGATTCTTTAGCGACAAGTAAAACGACCTCTGTTGAAGAAATTACAGGGTCTGTCTTAGGCGAATCTAGCCCTAATCAGGCGGGTGAAGCTTCTCAGATGGAAACTCGCATAGTTTTTAGTACGGATCGGGAAATCGACCTGTATGAACTAGAAGAGCTTTGCGATGCAGTAGGCTGGTCTCGTCGTCCGTTAAGAAAAGTAAAAAAAGCCATCGAGCATAGTTTTCTCGTAGCCTCTATGTGGCAAGTACGAGGAAACAGAAAGCGGCTGATTGGTTTTGCTCGTGCTACCTCAGATCATGCATTCAATGCGACTATTTGGGATGTGGTAGTTCACCCCGATTTTCAAAGTAAAGGACTTGGTAAGGCGCTGATGAAATACGTACTCAAGAAACTCAGGAGTGAAGAAATTAGCAATGTTACTCTTTTTGCTGATCCTCATGTTCTAGATTTTTATCGAGGTATGGGTTTTATGTCAGATCCAGAAGGTATTAAAGGTATGTTCTGGTATCCGCACTAATTTTCAACACAACAGAAGAGGAGAGAGGTTAGTAACACCATGTTCTGGATAATATTACCTCACAGACCAGGGATTATTTGCGAAAATAAAACAAAGTAGTTTACTTCGACAATAAAAAGATAATCTAAAATTGGTTAGCAAATATCTGTGAAAGGTGCTACAATAATATTGTTGCAGTGGTGAGTAAAAAGTAAAACTTAGATATCAGAGCTTCGGCAAATTTATATATGGTTTAATTTCTATGAATATTAGGTAAATTTAGAACCTGATAGTTATAATGGAATTAATCTTTACGGGATGTAGCGCAGCTTGGTAGCGCGCCTGCTTTGGGAGCAGGATGTCGCAGGTTCGAATCCTGTCATCCCGATTTTTAGGTTGGAATAAAAATTTATCCACAATCATAAGAATCGATTAGATCTGATTGAGTTTTTGAGAACACTTAAGTTTTGGTAGATAATTGATTTGTGAGAAATTCTGATTAAAGCCCCATCAGGTGGAACGATTGATTATCTGATGTCGTCATCTAAGTTTAACCAGCTGGTTAAATTGTATTAAGTATTTTAGTCTGTGGGGACGTTTTTGCGTCTCAAGAGGGGGCTAAACAAGGATTAACAGCATTGTATAGTGAGTAGCAAGGCGACACCAGAATTATAGATCAGGATGATATTACCAGCGAAATTACCCCGTTTGGTAAAATAAGGCTGTTTGAGAATTGATTGTTAACATTAAACTGCAAAAAGAAATTATTCCAATTTTAAGTGGATTGCTATACAACTAAAAATAGTGGGTGTGGTACTAATCCAATTATTTGACTGACTGAATTTAACTATTGAGGCGAGGAGCAATCATGAAAGCATTAGTTCGCTGGGGCGCAACATTAGGCCTGGTAGGAAGTACTTTGTTGGGATCTGTGTTTGCAGGAAGTTTTCCTGCGCTGGCTTTGTCGGAACAGCAAATAAAAGATAAGTTAGATGCAGTTCCTGTATATCTTGTTACTAATGAAAAGGGTTTACCATTGAGTCGTCCTTTACCGGAGGCGCAAAAACCTGGTGGTTCAGTAACGGGTGTTTATATGAGTCGACAGGAAGCGGAAGCTTTTATTAAGGAACTGCAAACTGTACAAGGCAAAGACCCAAAAATGCAACAAATGGTGAAAAGCCTACAAGTAACAGCAGTGCCTCTAGGAGTGATTTATCAGCAATTACAACAAAGTCAAAAGCAGCCAGAACGCCTTCTATTTGCCTTTAAACCGGTAGAACAGGAAATTAAAGGGGCAATGGAATTACTGCGTCAAGGTGGTCAACAGGTGCAGCAGTTTACAAGTGTGCCAATTTTTGCTGTGAGATTTTCCCCAGATCAGGGTTATGTGCCAATTCAACTGACAGCTGACAATGAACAACTGATTCCTTTGTTTTTAAGTAAGCAAGATGCACAAGGCTTATTAACTAAAGTGAAGCCGAAATTTCCTCAAGCGGATATTCAGGTAATAGATATAGACGGGGTGATTAAAACAATGCAGGATAAAGATGACCCTTGGTTAAACCAAGTTGTTTTAGTCCCATCCCAAGAATCTAGAGAGTATATCAAGACTTTACCTACAGAGAAAACAACTCCGCAACGTTAGGGAATGGTAGATAAACAGCTACGGGTGGTTTCCGGTTTAGAGCTTTGGCGATGGCGAAAGAGAGCGATCGCAGATGCGATGGCTTGTGATGTGTCATCTGCTGAGGTGGATTGGTTACTTTTGGAAGTAGCTGGGTTAGACCGCTTGGCACTGCGTTTAGAATCTTTTAAAGACTGGAATGAGATTGAGATAGTTTTACCTTTAGAGGATTTGGAACAGTTGTGGCACAGGCGATTATATGAACGCTTGCCAGTGCAGTATATTACTGGAGTTACACCTTGGCGCAAGTTTCAAATTGCAGTGTCAAATGCGGTTTTAATTCCCCGACCAGAAACTGAATATTTAATTGATTTAGCTGTGGCTGCTGCTACTAATAGTGGTGCAGCCCCATTCCTCGATTCCGGAAACTGGGCTGACTTGGGTACTGGTAGCGGTGCGATCGCCTTGGGTTTAGCAGATGCTTTACCACAAGGGATAATTCATGCTGTTGATTACAGCCCAGAAGCTTTAAAAATTGCCCAGTCTAATGCTGTTAATTTAGGTTTTGATCACCGGATTAAATTTTACCAAGGTTCTTGGTGGGAGCCGCTAGCAGCCCTCCAAGGTCAGTTTAGTGGTATGGTGTCTAACCCACCTTATATTCCCACCAGTACCGTGGCTACCCTGCAACCAGAAGTAGTGAACCATGAACCACATCTAGCTTTGGATGGTGGTGATGACGGCTTGGATTGTATTCGCCAGTTGATAGAAATCTCTCCCCTCTATTTGCGCCCCGGAGGGGTGTGGCTAATTGAAATGATGGCAGGACAGGCGGATACTGTGGGTAAACTGTTACAACAACAAGGTAGTTACTGTAACATTCAAATTCATGCGGATTTGGCTGGAATTGAACGCTTTGCCGTAGCTTCGATAAAATAATTTTTACAGATGACTCTAGTTTCTTTAGTTGATTTGATCGCCGGCGCACGTTCCGGCTTATTAGTGAGTTTTCCCACAGATACCGTTCCTGCATTAGCAGTTCTACCAGAAAAAGCACCGTTAATTTTTGAGGCTAAACACCGCAGCCAAGATAAACCTCTGATTTTGATGGGGGCTAGTGCGGAGGATTTATGGCCTTATGTCCAAGGTAGTGAAAATGAGTTGAGAATTTGGCAAGAAGTAGCAAATCAGTATTGGCCGGGAGGGTTGACATTAGTATTACCCGCCAGTGATCAAGTGTCAAAACAGATGAATCCTCATGATCCTACGACAATTGGCATTCGAGTTCCTCAGAGTGCGATCGCCCAGGATATTTTGACACAAACAGGACCTCTTGCCACCACTAGCGCCAATTTTTCTGGTCAACAGCCTTTGGAAACGTTAGCAGAAATTGCCGAGCAGTTCCCCCAAGTTCTGACTTTGAATGAGACCAGATTTAACAACGAAATTTTGGGAATTGGCGTACCTTCTACAGTTAGTAAATGGACTGGGACGAACTGGCAAATTTTGCGCCAAGGTATAGTTCAATTAAATTCTGAGATTGATCAGGCTCAACACTTCTGAGAGGATGTTCTAAAAGTGTTCGGCTGTGATTTTAGGCACGTAATGATCCCCCCTAGCACCTCTTATAAAGGGTGGAATAGTGATCAAAGTCCCTCTTATAAAGGGGGATTTAGGGGGATCTAGAATGTTTTGTTACCGACAATAAGACTTGTTAAACATCCTCTGAGTCATCAAATTTTTCCCTGTTATAGATTTTCGTCATTTTATATGGACAGAACTAATTTATGTAACCTGTGGTCAGTCAGGATAAGTGAACAAATATTGTCACAAATTAATGATGATATAGTCATTAGTAACTGTTTACATCTGTGGTTAATTAATTATTGCTAGTTGTAAATATGAGATTAATCAATTCTCTACCAGGGGATAAATTTTATATTAATCTCAAGTTTAATTATGGATAAAATAATTTGGTTCAGTTTGTTAAGGGAATTTATGCTCTTGATAACTAGCTGATACCATCCGATTTAATGCAACTAATTAAGAAATCTGTAAACTGACTTGATGGGATTGTGGTCAAGTAATAAGTTAGTTAATATCTGTCAAAATATGAATGAGAATAACTGGATATATTTAGGATTAGGACTAATAATAGGGTTAGGTCTTAGAGAATTATTTAATTGGTTATTTAAAAAATCTTCTGGTTTAGCTCCTGTAAAATTAGGAGATCAAGGGGAAGTTTCAGAAATTCAAGAAGAAATTAAGCAAACGCAGCTAGCATACGAGATGGCGCGAGAGATGAGCCTGTTTAAAGCAGGATTTTTGGCGCGGAGTACTCATGAATTGCGATCGCCTCTGAATGGTTTAATTGGCTTGCATCAGTTAATTTTAGAAAATTTGTGCGAAAATCCCGAAGAAGAGCGAGAATTTATTGCTCAAGCTCATGATAGAGCATTGAAGCTACTACAGCTTATTGATGAAATTCTTAACATTGCCAGAACAGAACACGGTACGAATAAATTAGATATTCAACCCCACTGTGTGGCTACAGTTTTGCAGGAAGTGAATAATTTAACTTATATGCTGGCTGCAAATCGCAATTTTCCTTTGCGTGTTGTCCTTCCTGATCCAGAAATTTATATTTTGGCAGATTATCGATGGCTACGCCAAGTTTTGGTGAATTTAGTAGACACTGCCATTGCTGAAATGCAGTTCGGCAGTATCTGTCTTTCCTGTAGTTTATCACCGACAAATCATACTTTTTACATTTTCCTCGATGTACCTACCCATGCTTTTACTATCAGCGAGTCCATTGATCTGATTAAATCGGGGGTTGAGAGTATTGAGATTCATCAAGATGATTTGAGTTTTTCTCCAGGAATGAAGTTGTTATTAAACCAGACTCTACTGGAAGTAATGGGGGGAAAGCTAGAAATTGTACCATTTCCAATCAATCAGGAAACAACAGAGGAATTGACTCGCTTGCAAGTGTCTATCCCCCTAATGATTCCTGAAGCTGAACTTCAGTGAGGGGAAAGGGTTCAATCTGAGATTGATTGTATAGCACCATTGTGATGCTGGGGTTACAGTGGAAACCAATTTTTTCATAGAACTCTTGTTGATGAGTAGTCATCAAATATACCCGCTCAACTTTTCTTACGCGGGGATGAGTCAAAACGGTTTCGACTAACTTACGCCCCAAACCTGTGCCACGATATTCTGGGTGAATCACGACATCCCAGATAGTAGCACGATAGATACCATCAGAAGTGGCTCTGGCAAAACCAATTAATCGTTCTCCATCCCAAATATTAATCACTGGATCGCTGTTGGCGATCGCTATGCTTAAATCCTCGACACTACGATCTTTTGCCCAAAAAGCTGCAAGATTAAATAGTTCTTGGAGTTTATAAAGGTTTATTTCAGAAGAGCCATGTTCGCTAAATTGAATTTGAGGAGAGTTCATGTTTTACACCCCAATGTGGCAGTTTGATGTATGTCATATTGTGCTAAAAAGTTGTAAATACATATATCTATATGCAACTATTTTCAAGTTTAATTATCAGAACTTAATGACAAATCCACTTCCAAAGAGGATGAGTTTGTCCTTGTTGTCTGATTTTCAGAACTTGTTTTTCCAGACGTTGTTGTTCCCGTTGCGGTAATCCCAGCAGAATATTTCGGCTTTGCCAAACTAAAGTAGAAACCGTAGTACCAATGCAAAAAGCTAAACCCAGGGTAGGCAGTGGATTATAGAATAGTCCATATCTTACTGCTACCCAGGTAAAATATTCTTGTAAAAGAGCAATTTCTCCCCGTAAATTCCACAAGGAAAAAGGTGCAATAGTGAGCCATAAACAGCCGACAAAAAACCATCTACCGTATACAGTTAGCTGATGTAGCTTTTGTACTTGTTCGGTAAAAGATATGTCAGTGTTGTTGGCATTGTTGCTATTTATTGATGGTTTTTCAGGTTGATCCATAACCAATTCCAAATCAATGAAACCTTGCGGTATGGGAATGAGAGATTATACACATTAACTGTCTTGAGAAGTAGTAGATGTATCCATTGATTCAGGACTAACTAACGCCGGAGATTTACCTGTGCGTTCTCGCCACAAAGCCAGGAGAGTACTAGCAATAAAAATACTAGAATAAGCCCCCGCACTAAAGCCAATAATCAGTGCGAGGGAAAAGTTTCTCAGTGTTTCTCCGCCAAATAGAAAGATTGCAGTTAGTGAAAGCAATGTTGTTAAGGTGGTGTTGATCGAACGTCCTAATGTTTGGTTGACAGCATCATCCACTATGTCAGCAATCGGTTTTTCTGGATTGATTTTAATAGTTTCTCGGATGCGATCGTAGATGACTACTGTATCGTTAACGGAAAAACCGATAATGGTCAGTAGCGCCACAATGAAGAGACTATCAACTTCCATGCCCAGCACTAACCCAAAAATTGAGAAAACGCCTAAAGTAACCAAGACATCGTGAAATAGCGCTGCAATGGCAAATAAGGCATAGTCCAACTGAAAGCGGAAGGTCAAGTAAATAATAATCCCAGTGCAAGCAAAAATCAGGGCGATAATACCAGACCTAAATAGTTCGGCTCCCAGGGTAGGGCCTACAGTGTCAATTTGATTTTTTTGCGGGTCAAAAGCACCAATTTTCTGGGTTAAAGCTGTTTGTAAGTTGGTGCGCTGATTAACGTCTAAGTCTTTACTGCGAATTGAGAGACCATTTTCACCAACTATTTGGATGCTGCTATCGCCTAAACCTTGTGCCTGGGATACTTCCCGCACTGTGTTTATATCTATGGGTTGGTCGCAGTTACCTGGTTGTGTACAATCACGTTCAAACTGTAACCGTGTACCACCGATGAAATCTAAACCGGGGCGTAGAGGTGCGCGAATTTGGGGGTTTTGCCATGAAATCACCATTGAGATTATACCAATGAGAATCATGGAACTAGAAATAGCCCACCACAGCGATCGCGTTTTGTTAATACTTAGTCTCATTTTGCCACCTCTGCCTGATTTAATGCTGGCAGGTTCGGACAGAAAAGTTCTCGCTTATGTTTGAAAGCCGCATTAGTAACTACTAAAAACATGAGTGTGCGGCTACAGGTAATTGCGGTAAACATACTCACCGCTACACCCAAAGCTAAGGTGACAGCAAAACCTCTGACTAATCCCGAACCAAACCAAAACAGAGCTGCACAAGCAATCCATGTAGTCACGTTGCTGTCTAAAATACTGGAAAATGCGCGGTAAAAACCAGATTCGACGGAACGATATAAAGATTTCCCGGCTCGCAATTCTTCCCGCGTGCGCTCAAAAATTAGCACATTAGCATCAACTGCCATGCCAATACTAAGAATAAAACCGGCGATTCCGGGTAGGGTGAGGGTAACACCTAATAGAGCAAAACTTGCCCATGTCAGGAGGGAGTAAATAACTAATGAGACATCAGCAATCAATCCTGGTACTCGATAGTACACAACCATAAAGATTAATACTAAAATTAAACCACCGACACCAGCATAAATGCTGCTTTGAATACTGTCTCTACCCAAGGTAGCTCCTACTGTGCGTCTTTCGATGATTTCCACTGGTACGGGTAATGCACCCCCACGTAACTGCACACCCAAATCATTGGCTTCTTGAGCTGTAAATCGACCTGTAATGATGGCAGAACCCCCAGTAATGCCTGTAGCCGCAAATTCTAGACCGACTGTGGGAGCGCTAATCAGTTCATCGTCTAAAAAGATGCCCAAAGTACGCCCAGTTCCGGCGAGGTTTTTTGTGAGATTAGCGAACAATTCACCACCTTTTTGATCAAAGCGAATGGCAACATTCCAATTACTATTGGTAGTGGGTTCGCCGTAGGCATCCTGGAGGTATTTACCATCAAGTGGTGGATCTGTGCTTTCAAACAATTGGGCGATCGCCTGATTATTTTGTTGTAATTCTTCTTGATTTTTAATAATTAGTGCTTCGTCGTCGCTGGTGCGTAACTCTTCTTGCTTCGCTCTCAGTTCATTGCGTGACGCTTGAAAGGCAAAAAGTTGAGTTTCCGTTCCTGGCTTTTGTTGTCTAAATTCTAACTGTGCCGTGCCACCTAGCACTCGTTCCGCTTGCTCTGGATCGTTGACTCCTGGTAATTGGATCAGAATTCTGTCTGTACCCACAGTTTGAATTACTGGCTCAGAAACTCCCAGGCCATTAACTCGACCTTCCACAACCTTCTGAACACCTGCTAAATCTCGTTCAGTAATTTCTCCCATTCCCGGTGCTGGTTTCACCTGAATGGTTAACTGTGAGCCTCCCCTTAAGTCTAAACCCAAAGGGACTGAAATTTTTGCTATCACCGTAATAGCGGCGATGAGCAGTACAAAAATTAAAACTAATAGCGATCGCTGTCTTTGCATACCATAACTCGCAACTGACAAAGGCTATAATAGCGTTCTTTGCACGAGTTTTGAATGATTCGATGGGGTTATAGGGGAGATGAGGTATATTTTCCCCACTCCCGAAGTCCCCAGTCAATCAATTTGGGATTACAGTTGAATCCAAAATCTCAAATCTCAAATCTCAAATTCCACAGTTCCTAAACTCGCATAGCCACCATTTTTTCTACAGCTTCAATAATTTGTTCTGGTTGAACAATAGTTAACCGTTCCAAATTACCGTTGTAAGGTGTGGGTATATCTTGGGAAGAAAGCCTTAGCACTGGTGCATCCAACTCATCAAATAGGCGGTCATTGATAGAGGCGGTTAATTCTGCACCAATACCCCCAGTTCTCATACACTCTTCCACAATAATTACTTTATGGGTTTTGCGTATAGATGCGCCAATGGTATCAAAATCTAAAGGTTTCAATGATATTAAATCAATAACTTCTGGATCAAAACCTTGTTTTTCTAAAGTTTTCACGGCTTGTAATACATGATGGCGCATCCGTGAGTAAGTGAGAATTGTGACATCTTTGCCCTGACGTACAACTTCTGCTTTATCCAAAGGTAGGAAATATTCTTCTTCTGGTAAATCTTCTTTTAAGTTGTAAAGCAGAACGTGTTCAAAGAACAAAACCGGGTTATCGTCACGAATAGCAGATTTTAGTAATCCTTTAGCGTTGTAGGGCGTAGAACAGGTAACAATTTTTAAACCGGGAACTGCTTGAAAGTAAGCTTCTAAACGTTGAGAATGTTCTGCACCCAGCTGTCTACCGACACCGCCAGGGCCACGAATTACCATAGGGATTTTAAAGTTACCGCCGGAAGTATAGCGTAACATTCCCGCGTTATTGGAAATTTGGTTAAAGGCTAGGAGCAAAAAGCCCATATTCATGCCTTCAATTATCGGGCGTAAGCCAGTCATAGCTGCGCCTACGGCCATACCTGTAAAACTGTTTTCGGCGATGGGGGTATCAAGAACTCGGAGTTCACCATACTTTTTGTATAAGTCTTTCGTAACTTTGTAGGAACCGCCGTAATGTCCTACGTCTTCACCAAGAACGAATACAGTCGCATCCCTCGCCATTTCTTCATCAATGGCTTCTCGCAGAGCGTTAAAAAATAGTGTTTCTGCCATTTAGACCTTATAGTAAGACTATTGTTTTAGAATCTTATCGTGCCACCGTAGCAAATATCGTTAGCGATCGCACTAGATTAGGGATTGATTTTTGCCGGAAAATACGCTAGCAAAGAGTAAAAGAATTTGAATAAGATAATCTCTAGAGTCCAGGTAAAAACCGCACCAAAAAGCTAGTCAGATAATTCCTGGAGAGGTTATACGGTAACTTTCTTATTTTCCATTCACATCCTCTAATCGTGAAGTCTCTAAACGATTCATCCATTTTTGCAAATAGACTCGATTAGCAGTTGCTTCAGATGCATCTTTCGTATCCATAGAATAAGGCATCAATCCTAAAATCGCTGCTGTAGTTACGCAAAACATGGATTTTTGGAAACTGGCACAAATTTGCACCCGCAAATCATCTTCACCCCGAAGACTAAGACGATAAATTTTGTGTAAATAATCTGGCAGATAATGACGCATATCCTGCATCAGCAAAGTCGGAGGAATACCAGCACCACCGATTGGTAAAGGGTCGGCATATAGTGCGCCGTATTGAAATCGACCTTGATCTAGGGGAATTTGATATGCTTGGGCATTGTATGAAACAGTGCCATGAAAAGGAGTTCCCCGAAAGAATACTGCTTCTACATAAGGAACAGCTGTATCTGCGAGAAAAGTTAAACCCGCAGATTTCGGAATGATATCATAGACTTGATTTGTGATTTTAACAGCGTAGGTAATAGGCTTGAGAGCATCTGCTACTAAAGCTGCTTTAATGTGGTCTACTACTTGAGGTATGGTTTTGATTTCGCCTCGGTCGTAGCGGTCTGATAAATCCAGGAACATATCAGCCATGACCCGCCAAAATTGACCTAAACCAGTGTAGTAAGCTGAGACGCGCAACATTTCCGTTAAAAAGTCAGGAAATAGTTGGTTTAATCCCATTATGATCGGATTATTTGAGAATTTTGCCTGAATAACTGCGATCGCTTTTTCTTCAAATTCCGGTGTATCTAAATATTGATCTAGTCCTCCACCACCATGCCACATCATGGCTTTCATGCAATATTCGGCATATTCAAAGTTAATTCTGTCATGCCACCAATGACGCATCAGTTTTGGGAAAGAAATTTCACCGTTAAAGTATTTAAAAAAGGGAAAAAATACTAAAAATTGATGTTCAGCAATATAAATAAGATTTTTTGAATAGGCATCTAAAACTATGCCATAGCTTTTAAGTATGCCAACTACTTCCATGACGTTCTCTGGACTATCGGGAAGTAATGCACCTCCATTCAGTAATCTGTCAATATATTCAGCTAAAGGATGATGATCAGGTTTTTTGCTTTTAGTTACCATTACCAGTTCTCCAAATAATTATAGGTCTTGGGAATATTCTTCCCCAGTCCCTAGTCCCCAGTCCCTATATCTAAGGACACCGCAGTTACTGCATTTTGGCTATCAACCATTGCTGTGATTGTCGGTTCACTCCAGCGCACTAACCAAGCGGGTTGGATGCCGAGAATTACGATTAATACTGCTAAAATGACGGCGGGTATGCGATCGCTCCAAAATACGCGGGGTAAGTTGGTTACTTGTGCAGATAATCTCCCAAAAAAGGCGCGATCCATGAGAATTAGAAAATAAACTGCTGTTAATCCTGTACCAATCATAGATATGAGGGTTTGCACCGGGAAGACTGGATAACTGCCCCGAAAAACGATAAATTCGGAGATAAAGCCCACCATTCCTGGTACACCTGCGCTGGCCATGACTCCTAACACCATTAAACTCCCAATGACTGGTAAACCACGTTCTGGATTCAGTAGTCCTTTAATTACGTCTAAATCGCGGCTACCAGCTTTTTTGTAAACAACCCCTACTAGCAGGAATAGTAGTGGGGAAATTAAGCCGTGGCTAATCATTTGCATGACAGCGCCTAAAGTGCTTAACGGTGTGGCTGCTGCTGCGGCTAAGAGTACGTAGCCCATGTGTCCAATGGAGCTGTAGGCTACCATTTTTTTCATATCGGTTTGGGCGATCGCACAGGATGAGCCAAAGAGTACACTGATTACAGCCCAAGTTGCCAACCAGGGGGCTAAATAACTCCAAGCTTCTGGTAACAAGTTCATCCCAAAGCGCAGTAAGCCATAGGTTCCCAACTTCAATAACACTCCTGCTAATAAGACAGAAATGGGTGTAGAAGCTTCCACGTGGGCATCTGGTAACCAAGTATGGAAGGGAAACAGGGGAATTTTAATCCCAAAACCGACTAAAATTCCTCCCAGAAGTAATAACTGTGTTGCTAAAGGCAAGGTTGTAGCATTTAAACTTGAGAGTTCAAAGCTATCAGCACCACTCAGCCAAACCATACCCAGGAAACTTGCCAAAATTAAGATGCCGGAAACAGCCGTATAAATCAAAAATTTTGTGGCTGCATAACCCCGTCTTACACCCCCCCAAATGGCAATTAACAGATATAAGGGTATGAGTTCCAGTTCGTAAAAGAGAAAAAATAGCAGTAAATCTTGCGCCAGAAATGCCCCTGTAACCCCAGTATTTAACAACAGGATTAAGGAGTAATAAAATCTGGGACGCTGAAGGGATTCATCGCTGCTGTAAATGGCAATACCAGTTAACAGACCATTCAAAAGTAGCAGTGGTAAAGATAAACCATCTATGCCTAAACTGTAATTCAGACCCAAAGAATCTATCCAGGGAATAAACTCGGTAAATTGTTGACTGGCTTCCCCAGGATTGAACTTGATGGCTAATAAAACTGTCAACACGAAAATGATACTGCTGAAGAGCAAAGCTATTCTGCGCGAAAGCTTCCCACTGATTTCAGCAGGCCAGAATCCGATTAAGGCTGCACCAAATAAGGGCAGTAACATTAATGCACTCAGCATAGGCAGAACTAGGTAAAGGGAGAGAGGAAGATCAGGGAAACAATAATGAAGAAGTCAGCATTTAGTAGGGGCTAACCCCAGATTCTGTTCACAGTGCTGATAACTTTTAAAAGGGTAATTTATCTAGTAGTCCTAATGACCAGCTGACGAAGAATCCCAGAATGCTAATCACTACGAGAATGGTGAACATATACCCCTGCGATTGACCAGAAATGCTGTATTTTAAACCTTGCCCACCGAAAATGGTGGCAAATCCTACTAAGTTTACCAAACCGTCAACTACATAGCGATCGCACCAAGAAGATAACTTCGATAGCAGGGCGACTGCATTAACTATGGTCAACTTATAAATTTTATCAATGTAAAAATCATAACCCAATAAGTCCTGCATAATTCTCCAAATCAGGATTCTGGATCTTGACCAGGCCTTATGCAGATAGAGTGTAGATCCTATTCCCACCCCAACTAAAGTAGAAGAAAGCAGCAGTACTAAGATGTACCAATCAAGGCTTTCCCAATTGGGTAAGAGATACCACTGCTGCAACATCAAGGGTAATAGTAATGTCACTACAGTCAGTGAAACCATTGGTAAGGCCATCTGCCAACCAACTTCCGGGGAGCGGCGGGTTTTCTGTTGTGGTTTTCCCCAAAAAATTAGTCTGAAGACTCGTGTGAGGTTTAAGGCTGTTAAGCCGTTAACTAGTACTAATACCGCAATTACCCAAGGGCTGGCATGAACTAAGCCATCAGCCCAAGCTAGCATAGACCAGAAGCTCCCCAGTGGTAGCAGTGTTACCATGCCCGCAGAGCCGACAATAAAGGCTATGGTGGTGGCTGGCATCCGTGACCACAATCCACCCATTTCGGTTAAGTCTTGGGTGCTGGTGGTGTAGATAACGGAACCAGAACTCATAAATAATAGGGCTTTAGCGATCGCATGAGTTAACATCAACATTAACGCCACACCACCTTGCTCTAACCCCACAGCTAAAAATACCAAGCCCATGTATGCACTGGTGGAATGAGAGAGCGATCGCTTAATATCAATTTGTGCCAGTGCTACTAATGTCGCCCCAATTGCCGTTAAAGTCCCCAGCACAACTAAGGTATCTAACGCAACTGGGGAAAGAGCTAATATTGGCTGAAGTTTATACAATATATACGCACCACCACCTACAACCAAAGAATTGCGCATCACCGAAGCTGGGTTCGGCCCTTCCATAGCTTCATCTAACCACAGATGTAAGGGAAATTGGGCGCATTTACCAGCCGGACCAGCAATTAATGCCAGACCCAGTAAAGTCGATGTTAGTGGACTCAACTCAGCCGTTTGCGCCCACTCATATAAATCAGAAAAATTCAAACTACCTGCAATAGTGGAAAGGGTAACCACACCCATTAACAGCAACAAATCTCCCACCCGCTTAGTTAAAAAGGCATCTCGCGCCGCCGTCACCACTAGGGGTTGAGCATACCAGAAGCCCACTAACAGGTAAGTAGAAAGGGTGAGAACTTCCAAAAGCCCATAACTCAGAAACAAGGAATCACTAATCGCTAAACCAGACAGCGCCATTTCAAAAAAGCCCAATAGGGCAAAGAAACGTGCCAACGACCAGTCCTTTTCCATATATCCCAGGGCATATACTTGTGTTAATAAACTTAATCCTGTAATTAAAACTATTGCCCCAATGCTGATTGGTGAAAGTTCCAGGGCAAATGATAAATTAAAATCCGCAGCTTGGAACCAGTTAATTACCAAAATTTCTGGTTCTTGATCCCAAATGTGCTTAAATACCAGAAGGCTATGGACAAAACCGGCAAGAGTCGTTAACAAGTTAAAATATGCCGCAGGTCTCGGCCCTGTACGTTTAATGATTCCCATACCCCACGGCAAAGTAACAAGTGCGCCAATTAAGCTATAAAATGGCACCCACCAACTTGTTGAAAATAGAAACTGATTCATTTAGATTTTCCTCGACGACTCAGCCTTGATTTGTGCTTAAATATTCTTTAAATAATCATTTACTAAAAAAATTACCCCAGATAATTTTCTGGTTTTCCTAACTATTTTTTAGCGAAATTTTCAATTAGTATTTTTCCTTTAGCTTACCTTATTTGGGCAGTAATGAATGTAAATTCAGATATTTAAGGGCTTTTACTGTTATTACATCATTTGTCATTATAATTTTTTATTTCTACTGCTAGCAAATAAATTTATAGAATATATGTAAAAAAAATTATATATTTTTTACAAAGTCATTTATTCTACTCTAAAATCCGGCAAAGTTAGAGATAGCATAATATACAGCCATCAATATTATCTCACTGGAGGCGATTCATCCTGGCTATGAATGTTATTTTGTAAATATAATAAAAAAATTATAAAGCATAAGGGGATACTCTAAGAATTGAGACACTTCGATTAAGTATAATCAGGTATAAATTTTTGTTAAGTTTTCTAAAACTAACTTATCATAAACTATTATACTAATTGATATTGCCAGGAAGACCAAGCTTTCCTATGCTTAATTTAGAAGTGTTTTTATGGCTCAGGATGTAGCCCTAACCTTAAACATTTCAAAACACAGTACTGATTGAATTAAATTTTTAGGAGTTCTGCGATGCCAATTGCAGTTGGAATGATTGAGACTAAAGGCTTTCCAGCAGTAGTGGAAGCTGCTGACGCGATGGTGAAAGCCGCGCGTGTCACATTAGTAGGCTATGAAAAAATCGGTAGTGCCAGAGTAACCGTAATTGTGCGGGGAGATGTCTCTGAAGTACAAGCCTCTGTTTCTGCCGGCATTGATGCAGCAAAAAGAGTCAATGGTGGTGAAGTCTTATCTACTCACATCATTGCCCGTCCCCACGAAAACTTGGAGTACGTTTTGCCCATCCGGTATACCGAAGCCGTAGAACAGTTCCGGACTTAAAAGCTGAATTAAACAAACGCAGTTATGAACGGGGTTGCTACCTTGAGCGCCACTGTTTTCCAAAATTAAAAACTTTAACTCAGGATAAGAACTAATGTCAATTGCAGTGGGAATGGTAGAAACACTAGGCTTTCCGGCAGTAGTGGAAGCTGCTGATGCGATGGTAAAAGCCGCACGTGTTACTTTAGTCGGATATGAAAAAATTGGTAGCGGTCGAGTCACAGTGATTGTTCGGGGTGACGTTTCCGAAGTCCAAGCTTCAGTAGGTGCTGGAGTAGAATCAGTTAAACGAGTTCACGGTGGAGAAGTATTGTCTACCCATATTATTGCTCGTCCCCATGAAAACTTGGAATACGTCCTACCAATTCGTTATACCGAAGATGTTGAACAATTCCGGGAAAATGTCAACGCAATTCGTCCTTTTGGTAGAAGACCATAGTTAATGCAAGTCGCCAAAGTTCGTGGCACAGTAGTCGGCACACAGAAAGATCCAAGTCTGAGAGGTGTGAAACTACTGTTGTTGCAATTAGTAGATGAAGAAGGAAATCTCCTACCCAACTACGAGGTAGCAGCAGATACCGTAGGTGCTGGAGTAGATGAGTGGGTACTGGTCACTCGTGGCAGTGCCGCTCGTCAAATTCTTGGTAATGAACAGCGTCCGTTAGATGCAGCAGTGGTGGCGATCATTGATACAATTCACTTGGAAGGTCGCCTCATGTACAGCAAAAAAGATCAGTATCGATAGAGTCATTAATTCATTAGCCAATGATCAAGGGCTAATGGAAAAAGCTTAATTCAGGAGGAATCTCGCAATGGTAGTCCGCAGCACGGCGGCACCCCCAACCCCGTGGTCGAGGAATTTAGCCGAGCCAAAAATCCATGAAAGCACATTTGTACATCCGGTTGCCAATATTATTGGAGATGTGCGGATAGGGGCAAATGTAATCGTTGCTCCGGGAACCTCGATTCGAGCGGATGAAGGCACACCTTTTTATATTGGTGAAAATACTAATATTCAAGATGGTGTCGTAATTCATGGATTGGAGCAAGGCCGAGTAATTGGCGATGACCAAAATAAATACTCGGTATGGGTCGGCGAAAATGTGTCCATTACCCACATGGCATTAATTCATGGTCCGGCCTATGTAGGAGATAATGCCTTCATTGGGTTTCGCTCCACGGTATTTAACGCCAGAGTGGGTGCAGGTTGCATCGTGATGATGCACGCTTTAATTCAAGATGTAGAAATTCCTCCAGGTAAGTATGTACCTTCGGGAGCGATAATTACTAGCCAGCAGCAAGCTGACCGGTTACCAGATGCTGTGGTTCAGGATCAAGAGTTCGCTCATCATGTGGTTGGAATCAATCAGTCATTAAGAACTGGTTATCGGTGCGCTGCGGATAGCAAATGTATTGCACCCATTCGGGATGAGATTGCTAAATCTTATACAAATACTGGTATTACTGTTTTAGAGCTAGAAAGGAGTAGTGAAGTGTCGAGCAATAGCTTGGGTGCAGAAATCATCGAACAGGTGCGGTATCTTTTAAACCAAGGGTATAAAATTGGTACAGAACACGTAGATGAAAGACGGTTCCGTACTGGTTGTTGGCAAAGTTGTCAACCAATTCAGCCTGGATCAATGGGTGAGGCGATCGCCACTTTAGAAGGCTGTCTCAGTGATCATAGCGGCGAATATGTACGGCTATTTGGTATTGATAGCAGTAGACGGCGGGTTTTAGAAACCATTATTCAACGTCCCGATGGTATCGTCAATTCCATTAAGCCTAGTAGCTTTACAAAAGCTGCTAGTAATGGTAATGGTAATGGCCGCTACAGCAGTAATGGCAATGGTCACGTTGCTAGCAGTGGCGCAATAGATGGCGAAATCATAGATCAAATTCGTAATTTGCTATCAAGCGGTTACAAAATTGGGACAGAACACGTAGATGAGCGGCGTTTCCGCACTGGTTCTTGGAACAGCTGTAAGCCCATTGAATCAACTTCTCTCAATGAAGTGATTGCTGCCTTAGAAGAATGTATAGAACTGCACCAAGATGAATATGTGCGGTTAATTGGCATTGATAAAAAAGCTAAACGGCGGGTTTTAGAAACCATTATCCAAAGACCAGGCGACCCAGTTGTTTCATCTGGTGCAAAACAATCCTTTAGCACAGGAAGTTATGGTACTGCTACCGCCACTGCTACTAGTACGAAATTGAGTTCTGAAGTTGTAGACCAAATCAGACAAATTTTGGCTGGTGGATACAAAGTTAGCGCTGAACACGTAGACCAAAGACGATTCCGCACTGGTTCTTGGGCTAGCTGTGGTCAAATTAACACCAAATCTGAACGGGAAGCGATCGCCGCCCTAGAAGGATACCTGGGAGAATATTCAGGAGAATATGTGCGTTTAATTGGTATCGACACCAAAGCCAAACGTCGAATCCTAGAGACGATTATCCAACGTCCTTAAACAGAGGGGAGTAGGCTGTATGGGGAGTGTCAATTACCCCTTCACTACTCACCCTTTACCACTCACTATTTCCGGCTTCCGAGGTTAAAATTTCCATGTCTGTGCCGCCACTGCACCTCAGCAATAACTTCGACTCTTACACGAGTGGCGAGGTGACTATTCATCCTAGCGCAGTACTTGCACCTGGAGTAATACTTCAAGCAGGTGTCAACAGCAAGATGATCATCGGACCAGGGGTCTGTATAGGTATGGGGTCAATTCTCCAAGTTAGCGAAGGAACCTTAGAGGTAGAAGCAGGAGCAAACTTGGGAGCCGGTTTTTTGATGGTTGGCCAAGGCAAAATTGGCGCAAATGCTTGTGTTGGTGCAGCAACTACAGTTATTAACTGTTCCATTGAGCCAGGAAAAGTCATTGCTCCAGGGTCAATTTTAGGAGACACCAGCCGACAGATTGAGGAAACAGAACAACTGGAATCATCTACTAATAATAGTGCGAATCCCAGCAACGAAGAACAGCCAGAAGCAGAAAATAGTTTAGACACAGATGAGGAAATAGTAATGTCCTCAACTACCATCTCAGCAAAGGCTTACTGGAAATTCAAACATCAGCCTGCTTCCTCTCCTGAGTCTTCGCCTAAATCCTCAAGCCAGCCAGAACCTGTAGAACCAGAACCCATAGAAGAAAACCCTAACCCAACGAACTCTAGTCTCCAGGAAAAAAAATCTAGTCAACCTCCCAAGGAATCGCCTAATAATTTAGGTAACCAGATTTATGGACAAGTAAGTATAAGTAAATTATTAGTGACATTATTTCCCCATAGACAAACCTTAAATGACTCCATCTCTGACAATCAGTCTGAGTAAGTGTTAATTGTAAGTTGTCAGTTTCGTGAGTAACTTGGAAAATTCACATGGAAACACCTAATCAACACTCTCTTAGCACAATTCAGAAATCCCGCCGTCGAGATAGTCTGAAAAATACTGCTTTAGGTTTAGTCTCCACCAGCAGCTTTCCCGCCATAGTGGGGACAGCAGATATGATGCTGAAATCGGCTGGCGTTCACCTAGTGGGTTATGAAAAAATTGGTAGTGGTCAGTGTACAGCTATCATCAGGGGTGGTATTGCTGATGTGCGTCTAGCAGTAGAAGCTGGGGTTCAAACTGCTGAACAGTTTGGTCAATTGGTTTCTAGCTTGGTGATTCCTCGCCCTTATCCTAACCTAGAGATAGTACTGCCCATTACCAGCCGCTTGAGTAAATTGATGGAGGAAGGTAATCAAAGTAGTTTAAGTAACTTAGCTATTGGTTTAGTGGAAACACGGGGATTTCCGGCAATGGTGGGTGCTTGTGATGCCATGCTCAAATCTGCTGATGTTTATTTAGCAGCCTATGAAAAAATTGGTGGGGGTTTGTGTACAGCCATTATTCGTGGCACTGTGGCTAATGTAGCTGTAGCTGTAGAAGCGGGAATGTTTGAAGCAGAACGTATTGGGGAATTGAACGCTGTGATGGTGATTCCTCGACCACTGGATGAAATGGAGAACACCTTGCCTTTAGCCAGTTGCTGGATTGAACACCGCGAACCATTGAATATGCCTGTAGAAGTGGAGGAACAGGTGGCTCAAATAGAAGTTTTACAGTTGCCTGATTTATCCCAAATACCTGCCAAAGTTACCGAAGAAATATGGAACGACGAAGGGTAAATGATTCATCATCTATAATTATCATTCAGTTTTCAGGAATCAATATTCTTTGAGGAGGAATATGACTGTTTACTAGTTATTTTGATAATAACTTGTGATGACCATAACTCAAATAACTTTCTTCTAATAAAAGAAATAGATTTTTATCTATACTACAATTCATAACTTTGTAAAAGTGGTTCGTTATCATGGACAAGTGTTAAGTGATACTAGATTTATGTATCTAAATCGCTATTAGAGGAGAATCACCGTTGAAGCAAGCGACGCTACACCAGTTGAAAGTGTTTGAGGCAGCGGCCCGGCACAGTAGCTTTACTCGTGCGGCTGAGGAATTATTTTTGACTCAACCCACTGTCTCGATGCAAATTAAACAACTCACCAAATCGGTAGGGTTGCCATTATTTGAACAGGTGGGAAAACGTCTGTTTTTAACAGAAGCTGGGCGGGAGTTATTTGCCACTTGTCGACAAATTTTTGAAACTATAGCCCAGTTTGAGATGACTGTGGCAGACTTAAATGGTCTTAAACAAGGTCAATTACGCTTGGCAGTAATTACAACTGCAAAGTATTTTGTCCCTCGTTTATTAGGGCCATTTTGTCAACTGTATCCAGGAATTGAGATTTCTTTACAAGTAACTAACCACGAAGGCATCTTGGAACGGATGCTAAATAACATGGATGACTTGTACATTATGAGTCAAGTTCCAGAAAATCTAGATGTCAACTATGAGCCATTTTTAGATAATCCTTTGGTGGTGTTTGCACCAGTTAATCATCCTTTGGCAAAAGAGAAAAATATTCCTATAGAAAGGTTGACAAATGAACCGTTTATTATGCGGGAACCAGGTTCAGGAACTCGCCGGGCTGTGCAGCAACTGTTTGATGAACATGGTGTGAAGGTAAAAGTTAAGCTAGAGTTAGGCAGTAATGAGGCGATTAAACAAGCGATCGCCGGAGGATTAGGTCTTTCTGTCTTATCTCGCCATACTTTAATGCCAGATACTTCTGAGTTCAGTATTTTAGATGTAGAACACTTTCCCATTAAACGCACTTGGTATATGGTGCATCCACCGGGAAAACAGTTATCAATCGTCGCTCGTACTTATTATGAGTATCTCCTAGAGGCAGCCCAAAAATTCGCTGAAGAAACTGGTTTTGCTGCTTACAGTCCAGTTGAAAATATTCCCACTAGTCCTGATAAATAGAAGCTGCGGGACTAAATTCCTCTGTGTTCTCTGCGTCTCTGTGGTTGATTTATTCCTAAAAATTCCTAATTGCTGTTATCCACTTTGCTTACGTAATTGCTTACAGTTATAGAAACCAAATATCAGCCAGAATGCCAAGATAGCTGAAGTTAATAACAAAATCGGCAGAGAACCAAAATTAGCAATTAACAGGGGTGCGGCCGCCGTGAATAAGCCTCCACCCACAATGGGTTCAAACAGCAATTGTTTATAAGCAAAACTTTCAAACGCGCCGGAACGGTTATCTGGGTCTACCATTCGCAACAGCAATAACCCTGTGGAAGTGACACCCATTGATTGTCCCATGTCGCCAATGCCGCGTTCAAACCAGTAAAAAGGCAAGAGATGGGGGCCTAAAAAGACAAATGCACAGACATTCCAAGTAATCCCTGCAATGGAGATAATCAGAAAAGGTGCAAGATTATCTCCCAGTGTCGAGAGGGAAATGCTGGCTAGGGCTGTGACAATGGTAATATCTAATGCTAGTCCACCTATGTTCTCCATCAGGGGACGACTAATTAAATAGGTGCGTCTGGTACGCATCAGTATATACTGCACAATGATTCCGCCAATCAGGGCGATGGGGAATAGCGGTACGTAGGTAATTAGTTCTAGTCCACCTCTACCCCAGGTAATTGATTCAATCACCCGTAAGGCTTCTAAAATTAACCAACCAAAAGCGATCGCCAATCCGACAAAACCAAAGTTGAGTGACAATGGATCAATCAATAAGTTACGGAATAAATTTTTTCTAGCAATTGTGATATTTGCTTCCTCTTCTGAATGCTCATTCTCTGTATTTTCCACATCATCATACAGGACTTCGCTGCTAACTTTGATCCGTCCAGTTCTGCGTCCCCAGTGGATCAAAATTGTCCCGGAAACGACTCCAGAAATTAGCCCCACTGTGGCTAAAGCTAAAGATAAATCCGGCCCGGCGGTAAAACCCAAGTCTATAAAAGTTGCAGCCATCCCAGCTGATGTCCCGTGTCCACCTTCAAAGGCGACTTCTATTAAACAAGCAACTACAGGCGGTAAGCCAAAAACTGGTGTTAATATGGTGATGGCTAGTATTAATCCTACCACGTATTGACCCCAGGCGATCGCCTGACCCAATGCCACTTGAGGAGCCGCTTTCCGCCAAAATTCACGCAATGTCGGCACATATTGACCCAGAAATAGGGTAGCAAACACAATGTTAATAAAAATACCGGGTGATTGCGACCAAACCGCCTGGATATTTTCGCTAAATATGCCTTGAACAAGGGGAGATTCGGGGTTGACTGATTTGACAACAGCACCTAATGCACCTTTACCCAGGAGTAAAGCCATAATACCAGCAACAATGGAACTGGGTATGTAGAGCGATCGCAATATTCCCAGGCGCTGTCTAATCAACCGTCCCACTAAAATTAATATAGCGATGAGAATATAACCCCAGAATACATCTATGAGTTTGAACATATTTGTAACAGTTGCCTTTAATCTCTACTGATTCTCTATGAGTCTCAGCATTTTGGCAATAGCTGAGTATTTAGGGTTCGCTCTCTAAATTGATAAATACAGATTATATTTAAGTAAGGAAAATATGTAATAGCTAATTATTTATGAGGCTGCATATTATTCATACCTCTCCAGTTCCCTCCCTGCAAGCGGGGAGGGTTAGGGTGGGGTTCTTTGTCTGCATCTTTTCTGTATATTAAATTGATGTAAGGAGTTATAGTAATGGCTGACGCGACCATCACCACCAAAGGACAAGTAACCATTCCTAAAGAAATTAGAGATTATCTTAATCTTGATACTGGGAGTAAAGTTGATTTTGTGATTGATGAAAATGGCATAGTCAAACTGATTCCTCTCAATGTTCCTATTCAAAGCTTATCCGGAATTTTACATCGTCCGGGAATGAAAAGCGCATCTTTAGAAGAGATGGAAACCGCAATCCAAAAAGGCGCAAATAATTCATAATTCGTAATTCGTAATTCGTAATTCGTAATTTGTACTTTGTACTTATTAAAAACACGCAAAAGCATGATATCGAAAGATTTAACAGTTTTCACTGTGTGATATCATGTCCGCTTGATTACTTATTAAACCCGAAGAACCCTACCCCGCCAAAGCTGTGCTTTGTCTCCCCTCCCCGCCGGCGGGGAGGGGATTAAGGGGAGGGGTGCGATAAGTATGGAAATCATAACTAATTAGACGGACATGGTATAATTTACTAATTTTTTATGATTGGAGTTGATACAAATATTTTAGTGCGCTACCTAACGAAAGATGATGAAAAGCAGTGGCAGCAAGCTACTGTTATTATCGAAAGCGGAGAGCAATGTTTTGTTGCTAATATAGTTCTCTGTGAATTAGTTTGGGTTTTGCGAGGGAATCCCTATCAATTTAGTAGGGAAGAAATTAGTAATGCTATAGATTTAATGCTGCAATGTTCTGTATTTGAATTAGAAAATCGCTCTGTGGTTTATCAAGCTTTACAGCGATTTAAGCAGGGAAGGGCAGATTTTTCTGATTATTTAATTGGTGCTATATCTCAACATTCGGGTTGTAGTTATCTTGCCACTTTTGACAGAAAATTGAGAAATCAAAAGGGATTTAACGTATTGGATTAATGCTGATAATTACGTCAGGATATCGCCTTTACAATACCATCAATAATTCTTATCCTGAATTTTGTTGCCGGCAAGCTTCCCAATTTTTACGAACAGTAACAGTATTGGGATGATTGTCTCCCAGCAGGCGTTTACTCAATTCTAAAGCTTGGAGATACAGGGGTTCGGCTTGGTCGTACCTTCCTTGGGAATCGTAGAGTGATGCCAAGTTGTTGAGGCTCATGGCGACATCGGGATGATTGTCTCCCAGCAGGCGTTTATACAATTCTAAAGCTTGGAGATACAGGGGTTCGGCTTCGTCGTACCTTCCTTGGGATTTGTAGAGTAATGCCAAGTTGTTGAGGCTGGTGGCGACATGGGGATGATGGTCTCCCAGCAGGCGTTTACAGAGTTCTAAAGCTTGGAGATACAGGGGTTCGGCTTCGTCATATCTTCCTTGGGAATTGTATAGATATGCCAAGTTGTTGAGGCTGGTGGCGACTAAGGGATGATTGTCTCCCAGCAGGCGTTTATACAATTCTAAAGCTTGGAGATACAGGGGTTCGGCTTGGTCATATCTTCCTTGGGATTTGTAGAGTAA
>NZ_JAYGHG010000033.1:31194-53761 GCF_034931085.1 Nodularia harveyana UHCC-0300
CATATCTTCCTTGGGATTTGTAGAGTAATGCCAAGTTGTTGAGGCTGGTGGCGACATGGGGATGATGGTCTCCCAGCAGGCGTTTACAGAGTTCTAAAGCTTGGAGATACAGGGGTTCGGCTTGGTCGTACCTTCCTTGGGAATCGTAGAGTCCAGCCAAGTTGTTGAGGCTGGTGGCGACTGAGGGATGATTTTCTCCCAGCAGGCGTTTATAGAGTTCTAAAGCTTGGAGATACAGGGGTTCCGCTTGGTCGTACCTTCCTTGGGATTCGTAGAGTAATGCCAAGTTGTTGAGGCTGGTGGCGACATCGGGATGATTGTCTCCCAAGCGGTCTTTTGTAGTTAATAAACACTGCTGATACCAAGGTTCGGCTAAGGTATACAAACCTTGTCCTTGATAGAATCTGCTTAAGCCGAAGAAAGGCGAAATTAAATCTTCATCACTGACGTATGGAATCAGATGATTTGCGACTTCAGCTAAATGAGGAATGGCGAGGGAAACAGCGTTGATTTCTTCAACTGTGGGAGTCTGAGGAATTTCTTGGGCGACTGCTACCATTACCTGAGAAACGGAACCCTTAAATTCCTCCACCTGCTCTAAACCTGTCAGCTTAGATTGGAAAAATTCCCGCAGCAGTGGATGTAGTTGATAGATTCCCTCACCTTTGCGCTGGAGTAAATGCAGATACAGCAGCTTATCGTCCCGAATTTCTTCTAAATCTTCCTCATCTTCTTCTGGTAGGGACTGCGTGGCGTTCCTGAATATGAATCGGAATATAAAACTCAATAATCCGCTTTTGGGCTTTTTCGCCTTTGCGACCTGTTTCACCAAATCCCAGGGTATGGGTGCGGCTGCAAATAAACTGAGTAAACAGCCTAATTGCTGATCATCCTCTGCTAATTCCTGCCAACTCAACTCAAAGGCGGCTTGCACTCCCAGTTGTGCTGTCATATCGGCTTCTGGCTTGTCCAGTGCAGCTTGTTCTAATCGCTTTTTCTCCAAGCGTTCCATCATTTTCGATAAAGACAAATCCTGTTTCCGCGCCAGATATCTCCCCACCAACTCCAAACCCAAGGGTAAATACCCCAACCATTCGCACAACTGATTTGCTACATCTAATTCTTTCTCAATTCGCTCTGGTGTGTCTCCCAGCAAAGACCGTAACAACTCAAAGGCTGCATCTGGTTTTAATACATCCAAAGGTAATTGCTTGATGGATGCACCCAACAGTTGGCGCGTCGTCATCAACACTCTAAATTTGGAAGATAGCCCCTGTAGGTAAGGTTTAATTTCCTGATAATCTGTGACATCATCCACCACTAGCAACACATCACCTTCACGCCAATTCCGCCAGCAGAATTGTACCTGTGCGGCTAAATCAAACTCTTCTGGTGGGTTTAAATCAAGGTGAGTTCTGGCAAACTGCACCAGTTGAACGCCCACATCCCCAGCTTTCCCCTGTAACCAGCACAGTCCACCTTTGTAGGTTTCGTGCTGATTCATTGCATATTGCAAGGCGAGTTCTGTTTTACCCAGTCCACCCATTCCCGCAATTGCTGCAATAGCGACTTGGTTATTTTCCTGCAAAAGTTGGTGGAGTTTTTGCAGTTCTTCATCACGTCCCACAAATTTCACCACCCCACTCAGGGGTAAATTTTGCGGAATTTGAGGATTTAACTTTACCTGTTCCCCTTCAGGCGAGTACAGTCAAAAGTTCTGAGTACCAATGAAAGTATTTCCCTGAAAGACGTTTTTAATTGAGTCAGCTAATTTTGTCGAATTGATCACACCTGCTGGTTGCGAGTTGAGGTCATTTGCTAAAGCCTGAACCTTTGGCGCTACTTGTGGGTCAGCGTTTGCGGCTGCTTCCACTTCCAGCACTGATTGAGCAATTTCGGTGTCTGTATCAGCTGCTGCTTTCAATTCCAGTACTGCTTGACCATAATCTAACGCTTGCTGTGGGTTTCCCTCTGGCGTATTCGCTAGTAAGGGGACTTTATTTTTCTTTTGTAGCTGTGCGATTAACTCGTTACTTTTTTGGATAGCTGCTTCCCCCAGCTTTTCGCCTGTTTTTTCTAAGGCTTTAGTTAAAACTATTGTAGCGATCGCAGTTCCTACAGCTGTTAATGTTATTGGTTCCATATCAATAATATTAAGAGATTATACTTGTTTTACTCAGTATAACTGCTTCTCTAAAAATTGCTGATTTTGAAGAATTTAGCTCACGCAAAGGCGCATACTTCGACTTCGCTCAGTAAGCAGAGGCGCAGAGGGTAGGAGATGAAAATATTCCCTACTCCCTACTCCCTACTCCCCATTAAACGTTCACAGGTATACTCGCTCTTGTTACCTGAACTGTGGGTATCATCTGCATCCCCGATGGTGCGGCTAAGGTCAGTCCACGGCGCACGGGATACACAGGACGCTGGTTAACCGGAAATAATTGAAATTCTGCCAAAATCGTCGCTAAAGCAATTTTCATCTCATACTGGGCAAAAGCCAAGCCGATACAACGCCGATTTCCACCGCCAAAGGGGATATATTCATAGGGGGAAAATTGCTTGTCTAAAAACCGTTCTGGTTTGAATTGCTGAGACTGTGGGTAAACTTCCTCTCGATGATGAGTTAAATAAATACTAGGAACTATCGCCGTTCCTTCTGGTAATTTATAGCCCATAATTTCTACTGGGGTTTTCACAACTCTGATAAAACCATTGGCGACAACTGGGTAAATTCTTAGCGTTTCTTGGCAAACTGCGGTTAAATATGGCAATTTAGCAATGCTACTGGGTTCAGCATTCACACCCAGGGTTTCTAGTTCTCGTTGTAATTTTTCTCGCACTTCTGGTAATTGTCCCAACCAGTAAAAAGCCCATGTTAATGCAGAAGCCGTAGTTTCATGTCCCGCAACTAACATTGTCATTAATTCATCGCGTAATTCCACATCTGACATTCCCTCGCCATCCTCATCACGAGCCGAAATCAATAGGCTGAGAATATCTTGGCGATGTTGTCGAGTTTCCCCCCGACGTTCTTTAATCAAACCATAAATTAGTTGATCGATTTGCTGCAATAGCCGCACAACTCGCCCCCAAGGACTCCACGCACCTAAATCTTTTTGCATAAACCTAAAAAAGAAGGCGCTGGACATTAAAGGGGAACCCATGAAGTCTAGGAGGGAAGTGAGTAGTCGCCCCAATTCTCGATAAACTGGACCTTCATCCACACCAAACACTACTCGTAAAATCACGCGCATGGTGATTTCTTGCATTGAGGCGCGGATATTAAAGGGTTTGCCAATTCTCCATTCGTTACTAACTTGTTGGGTAATTTTGCGGATAGTTTCACCGTAAGTCCGCATCCTTTCACCATGAAACGGTGGTGTTAATAATTGCCGTTGGCGCTGGTGCTTATATCCATCTAGTAAAATAACTGAATTATCCCCTAGTAAAAATCCTAAACCACTGTTTCCTCCACCGGATTTAAAACAGCTAGCATTAGTAGTAAAAATCTGTTCTAGTGCTTGAGGATGACTAAAATATACAATGTGTCTATCCCCACGATTCCAGATAGTAAAGTTGTCGCCATAAACTTGGGCAAAATCTTCTACATATTTCACTGGCTGGGTGATAAATTTGATCATCCGCAGATAGCGCGGTAATTTGGGTCCATCGGGTAAGTTGTAATTTAATGTCATAGGAGTTTGTTTGAGGTGACGGCTTCTGATTTTTATGTTTACGAGTTTTTATGTGATTCCAGGCTACAGAAAGCGTTATATTTAACTAAGGCAGCCTTAGAAGTCAGCATTGCCAAAAATAATCGTTATCCTCAAGGTTTAGGAACGAGTCGTTAAAACGAATATGGCAGTTAATTTAGCCGCACAATTTCGGCAAAAAAACAAGTTTAATCTCATTGATGCAGATATTCAAGTTTCTAGCCTGTTTATAGGTGGGGCGAAATTATAACTAGAGGATGTCGCTATTACTCAATGGCGAAGAAAAATACACCATAGGCGGAATGAAATTAACCCTGGGTGGTTGATCAATTACAGCGTGATTGGAGAAAATAATGGTTAAGAAACATCTATCTGATTTAGGACAAGAACAACCACAAAAATTGATACCACTGGAAAATCAATCTACGATTGAAGTTAAAGCTGAGAAAGTTACCGGAGACAATGCTTTAATTACAGAGAATTTACCTCAGCAGACACCAAAACCAAGTGTTCCGCAAGATACTATCTCTAATAATAATTTGGAAACCACTATCCAAGAATTAAAACAAAGTCTCACACAATCTCAAGATAAAGAAAAATCTCTGCAAAAGCAAATCGTCGATTTGCAATCAGTTTTATATGAAAAGCAAGTATTAACTGAAAGGCTGACTAAAGAGTTGCAAGAAACTAAACAAACGGCGTTACACCTTGCGGAAGCTAATTCCCAACTGATTGCAGAAAGTGGTGCCAAAGTTCCAGACAAACCCCAGTCCCCGGCGATTCCAGATCAGGAAAATAAATCTGCTATCCAAGTTAAGAAAAAATATAACCCAGTAGGTTATAAAAAATCACATCAAGTTCCTGAATATCTGCTAGAACGTCAAAAAGAAGGTGATAATTTTGCTGATAATACTTGGTTATACGATTAATTCGTAATTCGTAATTCGTGGTTCGTAATTAATTGCGAAATTCTAGGATGTTTTGGGCGGTGATTTGTGGCTGTTCTAGGTGTGGGACATGACCACATTCGGGAATCCATGTTAATTGACTATGGGGAATTGCTTGTTGAAACTTTTTAGCATCAGCAGTACCTAAAATCTGATCGGCATCACCCCATAATATTAGGGTTGGTGGTACAATTTTTGATAACTGTTCCCATTTAAAAGCGCTATAACCACCGCTTTTAGTGAAAGCTATTAATGCTTGGCTCCAATGGGGCATTTCTAGGTGTAATGCAGCACATAGTTGTGCATCTACTGAGGCGAGAAGCTTGTTTTTATAAGCAGTGCGGGAAATGCGATCGCGGATCTTCGGGTTACGCAAAAAATTAGCGGCGAAGGTATCCAAAGGGGGAAACATCAATTTGCTTAAGGGTGAACCCCCTTTCAACCCGGCGCTATCTATTAATACCAGTTTTTCTACTACTTCTGGGTAAGTCAGGGTAAAATCAATGGCCGCAGCACCCCCCATTGATGCACCCACTAAAATCACAGGTTTGTTAATCAGGGTTTTCCATAAATGATACAGATGGGTTTTAATCGCCAGGGGACTAAATGGAATATCGGCGATTCTCTCTGTGAACCCAAAACCCAACAAATCCACCGCCCAGGTTTCATTATCACCCGCTAGCAGTGGCAAAAGGCGACGGAACTCTAACACGGAACTGTCGAAGCCGTGAATTAATAAAATGGGCGTACCACCAGTACCTTTTTGAGTATATGTGGTGGTAATTGCTTGACTTGTTAAAGGAGTGGCGATCGCTTGACTTTGAATACTTTGAGCCAAGGCGATGGAGGCAGATTCGGTCAGTTGCCCAACTGTGCTAGGTAAAAAACTAGGAAACATAATCTTTAGTTTACCCCAGAGCCTCAGAAAAAATTTTCCTAAATGTCAAAATTGGTACGAAAGCCTCGTACAATTAATATCACTTAATTTTTTCGACTCAGGAGCTAATGCCATGCCAATGGCGGTTGGCGTAATTGAAACCTTGGGCTTTCCTGCTGTACTAGCAGCAGCCGATGCAATGGTTAAATCTGCCGCAGTCTCAATTGTGTATTATGGTCTAGCCGAAAGCGGTCGGATGTTAGTCGCTGTTCGGGGACGTGTTTCGGAAGTTAACCGGGCGGTAGAAGCCGGAATATTTGCCGGAGAACAAACTTTTGGGGGTCAAGTAATTACCCACTACATTGTTCCTAACCCGCCGGAAAACGTGGAAACCATTTTACCAATCCACTTCACCGAAAAATCGGAACCATTCCGTATGTAAATGTGTTTTTTGATCATTCAACTTTCTAAGGTTGCTGCGGACAATAGATTTGTCCCACCACATAGATTTATTCATACAGGAGATTACTAATGTCACTACAGGCCGTCGGAGCGCTCGAAACAAAGGGTTTTCCTGCTGTATTAGCAGCAGCTGATGCGATGGTTAAAGCTGGTCGCGTTACCCTTGTGGGTTATATCAGAGTAGGTAGCGCTCGTTTTACAATCAATATTCGTGGGGATGTTTCTGAAGTCAAAACAGCGATGGCTGCTGGTATTGAAGCCGCAGAAAATGTTCATGGTGGTACTTTGGAATCCTGGGTGATTATTCCTCGTCCCCATGAAAACGTAGAAGCGGTTCTACCAATTGCCTATACAGAACAAGTCCAACAGTATCGAGATTCTGTAGAAAACCCCATTGTCCGATCTTCTAACAGGTCATAAACTCGAATTCATCAGTTGGTAGTCAACAGTTAATGTGTTAATAATTTATCGATAATTAACCTTTGATATGTGACTATTAACTTTTGTCTCAAAAACTATAATAAATCCATAAATATTAGTTTGCAGTCGCATAACATCGGCGGGAAAAATTGGTCTTGAGTTTAGTCTGATCTGCTGTGGCGTAACCTTGCTAGACTACCGATGTGTCAGCCATATCCTGCGAAATCTATAAGAGTTCAACCTAAGTTCAAGATGTAAAATAGATATTTTTTAGTTAATTAATAATACAATCTGATTATCTATAAGCCAATATTCAAGAAACAACAGACAAAGATTTTCAAAATATAGCAACCGCCAAGGAGGTTAGGACAAAAATAGATCATAAAACCCTTGTAATTCAGGAGTTTTAAGCCTGCTCCCCTGCTCCCCTTCGACTGCGCTCAGGGCAAGCCTGCTCCCTGCTCCCCTGCTATATTTAGGTAACATAAAAACTACAAATTACGAAAATTTGCCTAAAATTTGCATAATTAATCAATCTAGATGTAATAAGAAGAGAAGCACTGAGATGTCTTGATAGAAAAGACAAACTCATGAGCAACTACTAGAACCTCAGTGAAGTATGAAAATGGGGGTTGTGATGCCAACTTTAAGACAGGGTTTTGAGGAGCGCAATCTCGCTATGACAAAGGAGGCAGAAAAACTAGTTGATTATTGGGGTCAGCGTCTAGCTGCGGAGTGTCCAGAACAAAGTATAGCCAACAGAGAAAGTATTATTTTCTGGCTTTTAGGCAGTGACTGGAAACGCTTCGACCACCTCAATTCGGAAGAATTACGGATTGCTAAACAATCGATGGTATATCGGTGGAAAATTTTACGTCAACGCTACTTGGGTATAGGGCGAGAACGTGCCTACCATCACCTGTTGAATCGTTTGGCAAGTTTAGTTACATTACGAAATAAGATTCAGACTTGGATTTCTCTAAGCCGCGATCGCCACCGTAGCGTCATAGATGTTTTGCAAGAAGTTATACAAGAATTACTGCAAAACGATAAGTATATCCAGCAGCAAATGGCTGATATCGCTGAATTTACCAGTGATAAACGACTGCGGGATAACCTACTATTTACCAGTATCGAAGAGTATGCTATGCGTCCAGTTCGTAATCAACCCTTACTGGTGTATAGATTTGTCAACTACCTGCGCCGAATGCAGCGTGGTGGTTTAACTCAAGTACCAGGGAGTGATTTAGTCAAGCTAGTTTCCGAAGAAATCCTCTCCGATGATCATGATTACCGGGTAAACTTAGCAGATAATCAGGCGATCGCCGAATATCAAGCCGCACAACAACTAGAAGAACAACAAGCATTGCGGCAATTAGTACAACAAGAATTTACCGACTATTTACAAACAAATCTTGGACAAGAAGCAGTAACCTGGTTGCAATTGTATCTCCAAGGCAAATCTCAAGATCACATCGCCAAACAACTACATAAACCAATCAAAGAAATTTACCGACTGCGGGAAAAAATTAGTTACCATGCAGTACGCGTATTTGCCCTCAAAGCTCAACCAGAACTCGTAGATAACTGGTTAGGAATTTCCCTCCAGGCAAATAATTTGGGGCTAACTCAAAAGCAATGGCAACAACTGCATAACAACCTTACCCCTGCGAGGCGGCAGATCCTAGATTTGCTCAAAGCAGGCAACTCTATAGAAGCAATAGCCCAACAATTAAAACTCAAAACTCATCAAGCTATGGGCGAATGGGTAAAAATCTATCTTGCTGCTCAATCTTTAAGAACTGACGATTAAACTGGTTTATTAGTCAAAACAGCAACAGCCAAGAAGATTAAGACAAACAAATCATCAAACCTCTGCAATTACGAAGTCTGAAGTCTATTATTTATTCCCTGCTATATATCTAACATACGGTGATCAATATGGTAAAGTTAGTTTCAGGACATATCAAACATCGAAATTTAATAAAACCAATGGTTGATGCCAGACTTGTGTAAAATTGCTTTTTGTCCTGAAAAAAGACTTATAACTCACCAAAAAACATTCAACTCTCAACCTTGCAGCCAGTAATTAACTTTACTAAAACACAAGATTCCATAGTTCAAGTCAGTAGATAAATTCTCATTATAAAATTCAAGCCACAATTTAGAGGCAGTATGCAAAAACTTCTTTGCTGACCTCAATTAAACAAAAAATCAAAACTTCAAATACTTATGACTAATTTGGAGCAAAATAAAATATAACAAAATACTGAGTAATCTAAATTTATGTGGTCTTCAGACGGCAAATCCACTGATACCAGAGGTAACGAAGAGAAATTATCACCCAACAGTCCAGGACATTGGGAACAAAGAAGCGAGGAAGTATTCCATCTTATTGATACCCTCTTATCCTTTGAAGCTTGTCTATATCATCAATTTGCGCCCTTTGCAATAGAAGATAATCAGCTGTTATTAAGTATGGTTCATCCAGAAGACACGGAAGCGCTAGATTACGTCAGTCGCATCGTATCTTACATTAATTGCAAAATCGTAGCTCATCAAATCTCTACCGACACACACCGGAGTATATTATCGGCTTACCTCAACCATAAAAATACATTCCTCCCCAATGGTCAAGAAGTTGATGAGGAAGCAATTAACTTGCTCTCAGAACACAGCAAAACAACTATTATCCAAGAAATAGACCAAATAATTGAATCTGGAACTACCTCCTTTCCAACCTATGAGCGAGGATCGATGTCATTCTCCCAGACAGAAAACCCACAACATTCTCAGCCACTCCACAATTATTCCCCCACCTCCAATATCAATAACTTATCTGCAAATACCACCCCTAGTCCTTCCATAGACGATAAACAAACCGCAGAAGCTGCTAGGTTAAAATTGCTGAGTAAATTAACTGTTTTACAAATACATTTTTCCGAAGAATTTATTCCTATTGAGACGTTGGTCAGCCTACCACCGAAAAAATTACTAGAAGAATTACTGAGGCGAGTTATGAGTGGGGGCATTGGTCGCTTGTATTTGGAAAGACAACCTTACCAAGGTAGGATATTTTGGAGTGACAATGGAGTAATGCAGTCTGTATTAGAAAATCTTCCTCTGTCCGTATTCCAAGGAGTCCTTAATCAGCTAAAGAACTTTGCCTCCTTACCTGTAACCAAAATTTCAGAACCACAACAGGTAGAAAAAGAATGTCTGTATCAAAAAAATCGTTTGTTATTACGCCTACGTGTCATCCCAGGTACTTACGGTGAAGAGGCGACGCTACAAATATTAAAGGGAACAGCTTTAAAATTTTATCATCAACAGCAGTTAGTCCGTCTGACTAGTGATACCTTGGTAATTTCTCAACAACTGAGCTTGAAGTTACATGAACTCCAAGAACGAATGCTACTAAATTCCAACTTAAAATCTGAGCAATTGTCCTCTGTCATGGCTTTAAATAAATTAGTAGAAAATTTAGACCAGCAGATACAAAAACTGAGAGCAACTAGCGATCGCCCAAAAGACAGATGAACACAATTAATTGTGTCAGTGAAAGTGCTGATTTTTTTCCTTCATACACTTGCTATGTTGTAATGGAATTATAGACTAAACCCTTTCAATAATTTGGTGTAATTTATTGCAAACAGTTAGTTGTTTATACTAGAATTGTGGGTTTAAAAATTTATAGTAGCCAACCAAATTTTTCACACTTAAACTCATTTATTCGAGATGCTATATGCAGACTGAGGATTTTAGTCAACTTTTTCCCTTACTAAGTACCGCCAATCCACAAACTTTGGAATGGCTGCTCAACGTGGCAATTGAACATGAATACCCTGTTGGGCGCGCCGTATTAATGGAAGATGCCTGGGGTAACGCAGTTTACTTTATCGTTTCCGGTTGGGTGAAAGTCCGACGCATCTCCAGAGATGATTCTGTAGCTCTGGCTATTTTAGGTCGAGGTGATTTTTTCGGCGAAATGGCCATTTTAGATGAATCCCCCCGTTCAACCGATGTCATTGCCCTTTCGCCAGTCAAGTTGTTGAGTATCTCTAGAGAGCGTTTTATTCAAATATTATTTAAAGATCCACAGTTACATCACCGGATGTTGCAACTGATGGTGCGGCGATTGCGACAAATTAACCAACGTTTACAAATCCGCTCTTCTCCCCCTGCTGTAAAACTTGCTCATACCTTAGTTGCTTTGGGCGAAAGCTATGGACAACAATCCAGCAAGGGTAAGGAAATTTTGAATATTCCTTTTAAAGATTTAGCCGAAGTTACAGAAATTGGTGTGCCAGAAACTAGCAAAATCATGGAAAAATTAAATGAAAAAGGTTGGATCATGATTGACAATGCCAACGATATTATTCATCTCATCAACTGGAAACAATTGATTAACCTCGCTGGCAAGGTGTAAACTCGATTTTATGTTTTTACACCAATAATTCCCAATATCATAGTTATAACGCCAACATATTTACGAAATCACCCTTTCTGCATGATGATAAATGTAATGGTTTGGACATAGCATTTATTAAATGTGGGAAAATACTTGTATTGGGGAAATCTCAGGCTAGTTAAATGTGTTCAGAAGTTGACCGTACTTATATTCGCTGGAATTGCTGCCAGACAACAGATAAAACTGTGGCAAATACTCAAGACCTTCTCATTCGAGGATGCAGCCGTTTCATATATACGGTAAAGAAACTTGCCGGAGGTAAATTCCTCAGAATCCTCATTCTGCAAGCATCCTCTAGCTTTTGAGCATGGGGAGTGTCAATCAGTCTTAAGTCTACAATTGTTCACTATTGACTATTGACCATTAATAATTGTCTACAAACTATTGACTCAGAATTTATAACTCTTAATTACAGATGACCGAAGCAACAGCACCTCGTATCGAGATTGGCATCCAGGAAACACTACCGATTATTAATTACCTGGTAGCAATGCCTCAACCAGAAACTCATCTGTTTGAGGTGACACTACAGTTAATTAATCACTCATCGACAATTCTTGATTTGAAAATGCCTGTATGGACACCAGGCTCATATTTAGTCCGAGAATACGCTAAAAATTTACAATATTTTGCCGCTTTTGCTGATGATAAGCCTTTGCCTTGGCGAAAAGTCAGTAAAAACCACTGGCAGGTAAATACAACTGGTGTTTCAGAGTTAACTGTGCGTTACCGGATGTTTGCCAATGAGCTATCAGTACGCACAAATCATTTGGATACTAGTCACGCTTATTTCAACGGTGCGGCACTGTTTTTTAGACTCCCTGGTTGTGAGGGTTTACCAATTCAAATTACCGTCGTACCACCACGCCCAGATTGGCAGGTAACTACTTCTCTACCAGCTGTTGGAGAGCAAGCTTATACTTTTTCGGCTGCTGATTTTGATACCCTTGTGGATAGCCCCTTTGAAATTGGTAACCACAAAACATATCACTTTGAAGTTTTGGGAAAGCCTCATGAATTGGCGATCTGGGGAGAGGGCAATTTACAATCACAACGGGTAATTGCCGATATCCAAAAAATTATCGCGGTAGAAGCCGAGATGTTTGGGGGTTTGCCCTATGAACGATATATTTTTCTGCTGCACTTATTTGCCCAAGCTTATGGCGGTTTGGAGCATAAAAACTGTTGCTCATTAATTTACCAGCGTTTTGGGTTTCGCTCTGAGGATAAGTACGAACGCTTTTTGCAATTAGTGGCACATGAATTTTTCCACTTATGGAATGTGAAACGCATTCGGCCTAAAGGTTTAGAGGTCTTTGATTACGAGCAAGAAAACTATACACCTTCTTTGTGGTTCTGTGAGGGAACTACAAGTTACTATGACTTATTGATTCCTTTGCGGGCTGGAATTTATGATGCTAAGTCGTATTTAAATCATTTGGGTAAGGAAATTACTAGATTTCTCACAACCCCAGGTCGGAAGGTGCAACCACTAACCGAGTCGAGTTTTGATGCTTGGATTAAACTTTATCGTCCAGATGCTAATAGCAATAATTGCCAAATGTCCTACTATTTGAAGGGGGAAATGGTTTCTTTGTTGCTAGATTTACTGATTAGAGCGCGACATGGTAATCAGCGATCGCTCGATGATGTCATGCGGCAAATGTGGCGGAAATTTGGACAACCAGAAATTGGCTATACTCCAGAACAATTGCAGGAAGTATGCGAATCAGTAGCGGGTGTGGATTTGACTGATTTCTTTGAACGCTACCTGGATAACACTGATGAATTACCTTTTAATCATTACTTAGAACCTTTCGGCTTGCATCTGTTAGCGGAACGGGAAGAAGAACCTTATTTAGGTATCAAGGTAAAAACTGAACAGGGACGAGAAGTAATTAAATTTGTGGAAGTCGGTTCACCTGCACAAATAGCAGGAATTGATGCGGGCGATGAATTATTAGCCATTGAAGGAATCAAGTTAACGGCTCATCAACTGAGCGATCGCCTCAAAGATTACCAAGCAAACGATAGGATTGCAGTTACAGTTTTCCACCAAGATGAATTACGCACCTATTCTGTCACCCTTAGTACACCACATCCGACAAAGTTTCAGATTGTTCCAGTACATAATCCCGATCCTGCACAGAAAGAGAATAGTGCAGGGTGGTTAGGCACACCGATGGTTACTCTCCGTTAATAGTAAACTCCCTACACTGTATCGGTGCAGTGTAGGCTTCCCAATTCATTGGGGATAGTTAAATTTTCAATATTTGGGTTAGCTAAAAATTCGGCATTTTGGCAGGAC
Organism: Nodularia harveyana UHCC-0300; assembly: GCF_034931085.1. Classification (NCBI taxonomy): domain Bacteria; kingdom Bacillati; phylum Cyanobacteriota; class Cyanophyceae; order Nostocales; family Nodulariaceae; genus Nodularia; species Nodularia harveyana. The sequence continues at coordinate 44,396 of NZ_JAYGHG010000033.1, forward strand.
AAATCTTTTTGTAGCAGCTTAAATAAGATATCAACAGGGATAACGGGAAGCTGAAAACTCTACGCAGCATAAGGTATAGCCTTGTTTTCAATGCTCCCATCCCCATGCCAGTTGTTGATTTTGTGCTGGAGAATGTCAAAATGGGTGAACCAGTTAATTCGCAGCACTAAACCATCGCTTCATCACAACTGGCTAAAAATCTTACTAATTAAAATAGCTACTGGGGTTTCACTTTCCTGAAGCCAACTCCCGACGTTTTTCTGAAATAACTATTCTGTGGGTGCTGGCTCTTCTACAGGACGAATTATAGCTGGGGCTGGTGTGACTTCTGGCTGAAAGATTCCCTGTAGTGCTTGTTCTAATGTGGGAGCCATGACTATGCGGTTTTCAAAGGCGACGATTACCCGGACTAGGGTGGGTAGTCTGTTTTGGGTGGCTTCTAAATAAATCGGCTCGACGTATAATAAGGATTGTTCAATGGGAATAATTAAGAGATTACCCTGAACTGCTCTGGAGCCTTGACGATTCCACAGGGAAATTTGCTGGGAAATCACTGGGTCTTGGTTAATCCGTGCTTCTATTTGCTCTGGTCCGAAAACTAAGCGTTCTTTGGGAAATACATATAGTAGTAGTTTACCGTAGTTTTTACCGTCTGACCGCGCTGCTAACCAAGCAATTAAGTTAGAGCGTTGTCTGGGTGTGTAGGGTAATAGTAGGATAAATTCTTCTCTATGAGAGGCTTCGCTAACAAGGGGGACTGTGGGGAGGCTGGTAATTAAATAGTAGGGTTCTACTGGACGGGCTTCATTTCCATAGATTTCGTTGGGGATTTGCCATTGGTCTTCCCGGTTGTAAAAAACCTGGGGGTCTGTCATCTGGTAGGTCATCAATCGTTCGGATTGAATTTTGAAGAAGTCTACGGGATAACGAATATGGGTGAGGAGGGTATTAGGTAAATCACTCAGGGGTTTGAAGGTGTTGGGGAATATTTTTGACCAAGTTTTAATGATGGGATCGCGGGTATCGGCGATGTAAAAATTAACAGTGCCGTGGTAGGCATCTATGACTATTTTGACTGAGTTACGGATGTAGTTGATTTTTTCGCTGGTGGTGTCGGAGTAGGGATAGCGATCGCTGGTAGTATAAGCATCGATAATCCAGTAAAGATAATTACCATTACTCTGTTCAGAGCTAGCATCGGCGGCGACTAAATAGGGGTCACTATCAAATTGTAAAAAAGGTGCGATCGCCTGAATCCGTTCTTTTATATTCCGCCGAAATAATACCTTAGTATCTGGTAAAAAGTCCCGTGTAAATAACATCTGCCAATCTTTCAAATACATGGCAAATAATAATTTTCGCCATCTACTACCAATAGAAATACCGCCAGTTCCATTATAAATGTTGTAAACATTATCACTACCACTAGGATAGTCTAATTCCCTGACTCGTGTACCAGTCATTACATGAGTATTAGTAATTTCACCAAAATAAATCCGGGGTTCTCCAATGGGAATGCTATCACGAATGGCTTCATTAGAAGTTGTGAGCGGACTTTGATTATCCCCACCAATATCTTTAACAAAGTATTCCGGTAAACCACCTGGTCCGACTGTATTCACTGGACTCATGGTAAAACCGAAACCGTGAGTATAAATTAAATGCCGATTCACCCAAGTTTGAGCTTGTTGGGGTACAGCTTTGTAGTCTAGTTCCCGCGCCGCAATTAGCACCTGTCGCCGTTCTGTGGTGTCATTCTGTTCTGGGTTGGCTGCGGGTTGTTCTGGGGGAACTTCTCTCAATAAGGTGTAGCGGTCAATATCAGCATCGGGGAATCGGTAATAAAGTCGAATTTGTTGCAGTTGACGGTTAGTTTCTAGCAGTGGTTGTTGATCCCAAAGGCGAATATTCCGAACTGTCAAATCATTTCTTTGAATATCGGCTTCGGTTAGGTCTCCTGTGGGGTTGAAGGTTTGAACATCTATCTCATCTAAACCAAATGCTTGGCGAGTTAAGGCGATGGTACGCTCAATGTAGGGTTCCTCTTGTTTTAATTCGTTGGGCTGAACAATTAAATACTGCACTACAGTGGGGAGGACAAAATCCCCTGTGATCATTAGTACGAGATACAGTCCTAAACCATAAACTAGCAGTGGGCGATATCGAGACTGAGCTTTCCAAGCAAATGTTCGCCATAGGAGATAAGCAGCTAGGATCAAGGCTAAGACGGATAAGATGGTGTCAGCTGGCAAAACGGCGGTGACATCGGTATAACTAGCACCGTAAGTTACTCCTCGTTCGGAATAAACTAGTTCGTAACGACTCAACCAATAACTGAGGGCGATAACCAGCATCAATAAGCCGCCCAAGCCGTATAAATGACGCTGTTGTTGAGAGGAAAATCCGGGAAAAATTCCTTGGCTGAGACTATCTGCACAAAGGAGATAAGTCAGGCTGACAGAAATAAAAGCATAGAAAAATAATCCCAGAACCCATAGTTCTAAGAGTTCCCAAAATGGCAGAGAAAATATATAGAAGCTAATATCTAGACCGAATAAAGGCTCAGAGGCGTTGAAGGATGTGGGGTGAAAATATTGGAGTATTTTAGCCCAGTTGTGAGATATTACCCAAGCGAAGAGGACACTAAAACAAAGGGCGATCGCATTGAGGAAAAAACCAGGATAGACAATTATGGCGATCGCCACCCCCACAACAAATAACCAATACCAACTATGGGAGATAATTGCCACACTCACCAGTTGCCAAATTCTCTCTGGACGAAATAAAGGCGGAACTGGTGGAATAGTTCTACCGATGGGAGGATGCCAATAACTCACAGCGATTTCGCCGTAGTGAACCAGCATTAATCCCACTAATAGGGTGAATATCAAAGCTATAGGTAGCAACCACAGTAATCTTAATGGTTTAGTCCGAGATTTAGGAGACTGTGTTTCATCCCCTTGAGGATAGTTAGGACTGAGAAAGTTTTGCAAATCCCTCTCAATTCCAGCTTCCACCCGCCGGATTTCTTTAATTTTCAAAGAATTGGGATATTTTAGCTTTTGTGCCAACCTGAGATTTCCCAGTAAAAATGTAGCAGTTACACCAGCTACAAGTATCCACAAACCACCCTTAGTAATGATCCGCAGTAGGAAGACTTGCAGATAGCCCACATTCTCAAACCAGAAAATTTCTGCACCCAATCGAGAAACTAAATCCAGGAATAGCCAAACTCCCAGAACAATTATCAATAATTTAAAGCACCATTTCCAGAACATGACATCTTTGGGGAGTGGGGAAATCATCTACCTATTATCCCCATTATGCAGAAGTTACCAAAAAACTGAGTCTAAAGCCCCTTCGTTATACGGCCACTTTTATTATGATAGAGTGTTGCACATAGAAGTTTTCCACATAAAATGATTGTCTTGGAGTTCAAAGCCAAAGGGAAAACAACTCAATACACCGCTATTTATGAAGCGATTAGAACCGCTCAATTTGTTCGCAACAAGAGTATCCGTTTTTGGATGGATAACCGAGGAGTAGGACAAAAAGAACTATATCGCCTCAGTAAATATTTTAATGAATAAGTTGTAACGTTTAAGTATGCTGAGTAGCGTTGATCGGTTATTATTTGTGCGGCGAGTGCCGATTTTTAAAGAATTGCGAGATGATTTCATTGTCCGGCTGACTTCAGTTATGCACGAACTGGAATTTCCAGCTAATCACACGATTTTCAAACAGGGAGAAGAAGGGCGATCGCTTTATATTGTCGTCTCAGGGAAAGTTGAAGTCCACATTGGTGATCAAAAGCTCGCCGAGGTAGAACAGGGAAAATACTTTGGTGAAATGGCAGTATTTGATACTCAACCCCGTTCTGCTTCCGCCACAACTCTAGAAGCCTCGGAATTTTTGGAATTGACCCAAGAGCAATTGTATGATGCCATCGAAGAAACTCCTGAAATTGCGGTAAACATCATTCGAGAGTTATCCCGTTTGGTTCGGAGACTTAATGATCATATGAATGTGACCAATTCTCGGAATATTTAGATTTTTCGCTCAAATGATCCAATTTTTAGCCAGACTTACCCAAAGTTATTACTGGGGACTGCACTTGGGATTCCCTACTCCCTAAATAAACCTGAGACATTGTTTAAGGAATTGCTGTGGTATGTCTGTACTTTGTCCCCAGTGTAAATGAATATAAGAGGCGTGAAGGTTTTTGGGGAAAGCCCATCCTTCAGTTCCCATATTTTCTTCACAGTCGTAGCGATAGGTTTCAAATAAGGGCTGGAGAGGATTTACACTTAAACCAGAACGATGAAACTCATGTCCGTAAATGTCTGTACCTGCTGGTACTAGGAGATTATCTTGCAAAGCGATCGCGCGACGATAGCCTAAAGTTAAACGTCCACCCATGACAGCAGATGTGGGTAAAACTCCCGCCATTGGCCAGGATTTACCGTCAAAATCAATAATCTCCTCACACAAATACATTAAGCCGCCACATTCAGCAATTGTGGGTATTCCTGCTAAAATTGCCGTTTTTACCGTTTGCAGGGCGCTAGTGTTGGCTGCAAGGGTCTTTGCACAGACTTCTGGGAACCCACCACCAAAGTACATTCCTTGGATATTCTCTGGTAGTGCCGCATCTTCTAAGGGACTCCAAAAAACTAATTCTGCACCTAAGTTTTGCAGTAAATCGAGATTGTCTTGATAGTAGAAATTAAAAGCGCGATCGCGGGCGACGGCAATTTTTATGGGGGATTGCACTTCGGCTACGCTCAGTGTCCAGGGAGTAGGGAGTGGGGAGTGTGGGGAGTGTGGGGAGTGTGGGAAGTGGGGAGAGTGTGGGGAGTGGGGGAAGTGTGGGGAGTGTGGGGATTTTAATAGCGGTAATAATTCTGACCAATTGAAGCAAGTATCGCCTAAATCAGCCAGACGATTAATCACAGCATCCAATTCCGGAAGTTCCTCGGTGGGAACTAAACCGAGATGGCGATCAGGGATAGTGATATTATCTTGACGACGCAATACGCCGAAAATTGGTAATTTTAATGCTTCCAGGGAATCTTGGAGTAGAGATAAATGGCGATCGCTCCCCACCCGATTTAATACCACCCCAGCAATTTTAATTCTAGAATCTAAAGAGCAATAACCGTGAGCGATCGCCGCCACCGAACCAGACAAACGACTACAATCAATCACCAGCAGCACAGGTAAATCTAACAATCTAGCTACGTGTGCTGTACTAGCAAAATCAGTATTAATTAAACAATCTTCCTGATTAGCGACATCCTTCACCCCATCAAACAGCCCCATCACCCCTTCCACCAGGGAATATTCACACCCTTGGCTATGATTCGCAAAACATTTCTGCACGTAAGCCTCAGAAGTCAGCACCGCATCTAAATTGCGACAAGCACGACCAGTCACATAACTGTGAAACATCGGATCAATATAGTCCGGGCCAACCTTAAAAGATTGTACCGCCGAACCACGACGACATAAAGAAGCTAAAAGGGTGAGCGTAACTGTTGTCTTGCCCACCCCACTGCGTTCTCCCGCAATCACTAAAGCCATAGTCCAGGAATAATTAAGAATTGAATATTACTAATTATCCCATTCCCCATGAGCCAAGTAATATAGGCCTGTAGTTCTTTTCACCATAATTCGTAACTACAATCCCTCAGAGCGTAAACCCTCTTAAAATTACGAATTACGAATTACGAATTACGAATTATTCACCTAACTTCAGAGTCCGAGCGATCGCTGCCAAACTTTCCTCAAAAAGTGACTCCCGTCCCCAACGTTGCACCTGCTGACTCAGCAAAGCCTCAGCCTTTTGTTCCGAAAGTGAACCCACCTGTTGAAACAAACCAGCCGCCTGAGCGCCACCGTGGGTTTCCATTCGCATACAACCACCAGTTTCCGAACAAATTACCGTACCACAATCCGCTTCCAGATTTGTCGAACTCAGGCGCAGAGCAATCACATCACCCAGAATTTCACCCACATCAGCAACTGGAACCCCGGCTAACTCAGCCTCCACTTGTCGCTGATTTTGAGAAACAAAGCGGATTTTAGTGATTTCATAATCACCTATTTCCTTTTGATAAGAAACTGGCGACCATTCCAACCGACTAGCCAGCCAACCCAAAAATAGTAAAGCTTGGGCGGGATTACCCTTTTCATAGTCAATAGTCACACGATCAATTTCCTTCAGCGCTGCGCGACGATTAGGAGAGTCGTAAGCTTGAGCCGTCAATTCTTGCCATGCAGACAACCGTCGCCAATTTAAATCAGCCAAAGGAATATTACCCTTAACCAACTCTTGGAGACTCAGTAAATCAGTTTCTGGCTCATTAAAGTTGCAAGAATCAACAATCACATTATTGCAAATTGCCGCCAAGCGCTTAAACAAATGGTTCTGAGGATCTGGAGTCGCCTTCCACCACAGAAACTTCGGCAAACCACCAATTAATAGCGCCGGAATCATACCTCCCACACGTTCCAAAGCCGCAGCCGTGCCACTCAAAGTAATATATTCACAGCATATAAGCGTACTTGAGGATTGCTTTTGAATCGGGCAGTAAGCAGAAACTTGAGCTTTTACCCCTTCATCTTCCCCAGAAATTGGAAACAAAGCAATAATCCGGCAGGGATTCCGTAGGGCAATTTCATCCGCAATTGTGGGACTAGCGGAACCGAGATTATAACTAACACTTTCTCCAGTTGCCCCATTTCCCTGACGTTTAGCGAACTCTTCTCTCAATACAGCCAGGGTTTCCGGTGTAGCTAGGCCAGTTTCTGGCTGTCCATACTTAACCTGTGCTTGGCGTAAAGCAGCCGCCATTTGTGGCCCTAGAATGCCATCAATTGGGCCTGCATAAAACCCCAAAGCAGCCAACAAATACTGGGTTTCTTCTGGTTCGTAAACCACCAACGTAAATGTTGTCGCCCTAGTAGCAGCAGGAAGCCCACCATCCTCACCCGTAATACCGTAACCTTGCCAAATTTGATTCAGTTCCGTTTCTATTTCGCTAACCGAAATATCCTTGGGAGCTTGGAGTGAAAAAATTGTAGGAGCTTGGGAAATCATAGGACTTTAGTCATTGGTAATTAATCATTGGTAATTAGTCATTAGTCATTAGTCATTAGTCATTAGACCCCTTGCATAAATAATTATCATCAACGTAAACTGGCAGATAATTATTCCTGTTTCAGACCTTTGCAAGCAGTCTATTAGACATGAATAACAACTAATGACGGATTTCTACAGTCTGCGCCAGTTACGACCATCTTGGTTAATCAACAATTCCGCCTCTGCTGGTTCCCAAGTACCCGCTTCATAGCGAGGAATGGTAGCAGGATCTGATGGCGCATCCCATACAGAAAGAGCCGGAGTCACCACTTGCCAAGCAGCCTCCACCTCATCCGCCCGTGTAAACAAAGTTTGATCGCCCATCATACAATCAAGGAACAGGCGGTCATAAGCATCAGAAGTTGCTTGAATGCCAAATGAACCATAACTAAAGTCCATATCCACAGAACGAGTGCGGAATTCTGCTCCCGGCATTTTCACATCAAAACGTAAGGAAATTCCTTCATTCGGCTGAATCCGCATCGCTAAAATGTTGGCATTTCTCTGTTGAGAAGCAGATTGAAACATCCGAGAAGGCACATCGCGGAAGTGAATAGAAATCTCACTAACTTTTTTTGGCATCCGCTTACCTGTGCGGAGGTAAAATGGGACACCCTGCCAGCGCCAGTTGTCAACCATAAACTTCATAGCCACATAGGTAGGTGTCCCGGAATTGGGGTCAACTCCCGGTTCTTCGTGATAGCCTGACACTTGTTTACCCTTCATCCAACCAGCACTATACTGACCGCGCACGGCTGAACGTGACAGATTGGGAACATCAGCTAAACGAGTAGCTTGCAAAACTTTAACTTTTTCTGTCCGAATACTATCTGCATCCATTGAGTTGGGTGCTTCCATTGCCGTCAAACAGTACAGTTGCATAAGGTGATTTTGCAACATATCCCTAAGTGCGCCGGCTTGTTCATAGTAGCCAGCCCTGTCTTCCACACCTACAGTTTCTGCTACAGTAATTTGCACATGGTCAACAAATTGACGATTCCACAACGGCTCAAATATGGCATTAGCGAAGCGGAATACGAGCAAATTCTGAACTGTTTCTTTACCTAAGTAGTGGTCAATGCGGTAGACTTGATTTTCTTTGCAATATTTTTGTACCACTTGGTTAAGACTTTGAGCTGATGCCAAGTCTCGACCAAAGGGTTTTTCAATTACTAGACGATGCTTGTAGGGGTCATCTAGCATTCCGCCGCTCCCTAATTGCCTAATAGCTTCCGGGAAGAAGTTAGGAGCCACGGAAAGGTAGAACATCCGGTTTCCCCGTGTGTTCCGTTTCTCGTCTAATTCACTTAACAGGGTTTTCAGCTTTTTGTAGCTTTCTGGTTTGTCTATGTCTCCAGGACAGTAGAACAGACCTTTAGAGAAATCCTGCCAAAGTTCGCCTAAAGGGACATTAGCATGAGCTTCTTTCATCCCCTTTTCCATTTGTTCCCGGAAGTAGTCGTGGCTCCACTCTCGACGTGCTACGCCGACAATTGTTGTTTCTGGGGGAATACGTCCTTCTCGGCGTAATTTGTACAGTGCTGGCACTAATTTACGCCAGGTAAGGTCGCCAGAAGCGCCAAAGATGACTATAATCTGGGGTTCGGGCATCCCTTGTTGTTGCAGTCCAACGCGTAAGGGATTTTCTAGCAAACTAACCATAAAAGTTTTCAGTGGTGTGTTGAGTGGTGTGTGGGTCAGACGCGGGGAAATTGCGTCTACAAAAGAGTGTTGAGGGTCTACACTGGCGACAATAACTTAACTTTGTTCTCTAAATAGTTCATCAAGGACTGGTCAGGTTGTACGAATTTGTCAATACCTTCAACTAATAGTTCCTCAATAACGACATTAATATCAATGTTAATGTCTGGCTGTTTTAGGCTTTTCATTAACTGGTAAGCTTCTACAACTTCTATTTTTATGCGATTAGCTACATTGTGGCGTTGTCCATCACTGATCACATCGACCAACTGACGTAATTTTTAATTGATCACTAGGGCTATTTTGCATCCCCAATGCCAGATTTTATGGAATAAACAGTCATCGTGAACTTTTCTTGACTGGTATCAGTTCATCCCATCTAAATATAAAAGGGTTTGACACTCCTCAGCCTAAAGGCGTGAGGATTCTTCATTCATAGACCCAACTTGCTCATACAGGATTTCTCCAGTATGAGTAGAGGTCGAATCTCCTGAAGCGTTCACCTCGACTACGCTCGGTGA
>NZ_JAYGHG010000034.1:0-53597 GCF_034931085.1 Nodularia harveyana UHCC-0300
TTCTGGGTCGAACCCTATACCTTAAGTATGTCGAAGAACTTGCCATTTATTTTACAACGATTACAGACTATGATGCATCAAGATTCTTTGCCTAAATCACGCTCTCGAAAGCCGTCCTGAAGAGACGCGGCTTTACACCCCATTTTTTGGTAATTGTTCAGTAGTCAGCAGATTCGGGTGATGTTCCAGGTAACCATCTCTTCGGTAGCGTTAAATAGTGGGAATTTTCCACCTAAAAATGCCGCCTGAGTCTGGCTAATCAGAAGTATTAAAGCTAGTTTTTCAGGAAACCAAGCCAACTATCATTCAGCTTGGTGGCGATCGCACATCACGACTTTAGCCTAGAGATTTGGCTGGGAATAGTTGCTTGAAACTATCTACCTCACCAGAGTTATGTATACTGTCTGACTCTGCAAATCAGTATGCTTAATTACCGAAATCTGCCTGACTAGTGAACCATTAGAAGTGTGCCAAGGTACTGGTAACTTTAGATGAATAACAGCGCTAGGAGGAAAATTGAACGGAACAATTTTGAGGATTTTGAGGCGAGAGTGGTTTTTTAACACTCAGCGAGACATTATGGCCGGGGCGGTTGTGGGACTGGCGCTAATTCCAGAAGCGATCGCCTTTTCCATTATTGCCGGGGTTGATCCCAAAGTTGGGCTTTACGCCTCATTTATGATTGCAGTGATCACCGCCTTTTTAGGAGGGCGACCCGGTTCAATTTCCGCCGCTACAGGCGCAATGGCGCTGTTAATGATTGATTTAGTCAAAGATCATGGCTTGGAATATTTATTCGCCGCCACCTTTTTAACCGGCATTTTGCAAGTTTTGTTTGGGGTGTTTAAACTAGGCCGCTACATGAGATTTGTCCCCAGAGCGGTAATGATTGGCTATATTAATGCCCTCGCGGTGTTAATTTTCCTGGCTCAGTTACCGGAATTGACTAATGTTCCCTTCACTGTATATATACTGACTGGTCTTTCATTGGGTATTATTTATATCCTACCTCTGTTTACCAAAGCCATTCCCTCACCCTTAGTAGCTTTAGCGGTGATGACCATCGCGGCGATCGCCCTCAAACTTGATGTTCGCACCGTTGGAGACATGGGAGAACTACCCGCAAGTTTACCAATTTTTGCTCTCCCCCAAGTACCTTGGAAACTGGAAACACTGCAAATTATTCTGCCTTATTCCCTCACCTTAGCGATCGTCGGTTTATTAGCTTCCTTCTTAACTGCGGCTCTGGTAGATGAACTCACAGATACACCCAGCGACAAAAACCAAGAAGCCAAAGGACAAGGCATTGCTAACATGGTGACTGCCTTCTTTGGGGGTATGGCTGGCTGTGGGATGATTGGACAATCCGTGATTAATGTCCAGTCTGGTGGAAGGGGAAGACTATCAACCCTCGCGGCTGGGATTTTCCTGTTAATTGCCATTTTATTTTTGCAGGATTGGGTCAAACAAATGCCCATGGCCGCATTAGTAGCCGTGATGATTATGGTATCAATCGGGACATTTCGCTGGTCATCCTTCAAAAATATTTCCCGCATCCCCCGCACAGATACCGCCGTGATGTTGACAACAATGCTTGTCACTGTTTTTAGTCGCAACTTTGCCCTGGGTGTGATCACAGGTATTGTGATGAGTACAGTATTCTTCTCCAACAAAATAGCTCAATTAGTCTTTGTGGATAAAGTGCTGAGTGAGGATGGCGAACATCGCATATACAACGTCACTGGACAAATTTTCTTTTTATCCAGAGATGAATTTATGGCCGCTTTTGATTTTACAGAACTCGTCGAGCGTGTCACCATTGATCTAACTCATGCTCACCTCTGGGATCAAGGTGCAGTAGAGGTACTTGATAGAGCCGTGCTGAAATTTCGCCGCAATGGTGCAGAGGTAGAACTCATCGGACTCAATGAAGCTAGTGCTACCTTGGTGAATAAATTAGCAATATCTCAAAACTCCGATGCTCTGAAAAAACAGTAATATTTTTGGCTTTTAATCCTTAGCAATTCCGAGAATGTCAGCAGAATGAAAAATATTTTACTTTGTACAGATGGGTCATCTTTTGCCGAAAATATTTATAAATATGGGGCTTGGTTTGCTCAGAAATTTCATGCTCACATTAATGTCTTGTTTGTCACAGATATTCGTAGTCAAAAATTAGTTTCTACTGACAACCTGAGCGGTAGTATTGGGCTTGGTGCTTCTGAACAATTGCTACATGAGTTAGTAGAGTTAGAACATCAAAAAGCCAAGCTTAATAATCAACGCGCCCGGTTAATTTTACAAAATGCTGGTGCAACTCTGAAAGCTGAGGGCATCACAGATTTTAAGTTAACTAATAAAACCGGATTTCTGGTAGATTGTTTGGATGAATTTGAAAAAGATTCTGATTTAATTGTTTTAGGTAAACGGGGAGAAGCCGTAGATTTTGCATCTGGACATTTAGGAGCCAATGTAGATCGGATTGTCCGTAGTAGTAAGAAGCCATGCTTAGTTATTCCCCGTGAATTTAAACAGATTTCGCGTATTTTAGTAGCTTATGATGGTAGCCCTACTGGGAAAAAAGTCTTGCAATTTTTAGTAGATTCTCCTGTCTTCCACAATTTAGAGATCCATTTATTAACTGTGACTAAAAGTAACTCAGTGACAACAGAAATGGATAGACTCAATGAAGCTAAAGAACAATTAGAAAGGGCAAATTTTGAGCCAATTTGTCGGCTATTACCAGGTGAAACAGAAACTGCGATCGCTAACTATATTAGTCAACACAATATCAACCTATTACTGATGGGAACTTATGGACATCGGCGCATTCGTAATTTAGTCATTGGCACTACCACAGCCCAACTGTTGAGAAGTAGTAATATTCCTATATTGTTATTCCGTTGACTTCTTTTATAGCAGGGAACAGGGAACAGGGAACAAGGGTTTCATTATCTGTTTCTGTCCTAACCTCCTGGGCGATTGCTATAGTTGTGGGCGCAACCGGAAAAGTAAAACTCTGAAGAACCCCTTCCCTCTATTTCCTCAAACTCCGCGTACCTCTGCGCTAACCTCCGCGTACCTCTGCGTTAAAAACAACAATTGCACCAGGCGATATTCAACCGTAGCAGGCCTGGTGCTTTGCGAGGAGAGAAATTAACCCTTCTCAGTGCTAGGAGGTAGAGCAATGGGACTTAACTCTAATTCTGGATGTTCTCCGATAATTTGATCTAAGTTCCACTGGTTTTTAAACAACAATACCGGACGCTCCCAATGGTCTTTAACTACAAAGGTGTTGAACAAACGACCTACCTTTTCCAAAACAGTCCACCCCCCAGTTACCCAACGAGCCACTGAATAAGGTAGAGCTTCTAAGTAAGTCTCAACTCCATACTCATTAATCAGACGGAACTGCACCACCTCAAACTGAAGTTGACCAACAGCCGCTAAAATGGGGTTGCGTTTGCTTTCATCTGTGGAGTATAAAATCTGCACTGCTCCCTCTTCTTGCAGTTCTGTGACTCCTTTATTGAAATTTTTATACTTCGTAGGGTCAGCATTCTTTAGGTATGCAAACAACTCTGGGGAGAATGAAGGAATACTGGGATAAATTAGCTTTTCGCCGATGTAAACGGTATCTCCAATGGCAAATGTGCCGGGATTGTTTAACCCGACGACATCCCCTGCATAGGCGACTTCTACTGTATCTCGTTCTTGAGCAAACAATTTTTGGGGATGGGAGAGGCGGACTGTTTTCCCGGTACGAGCATGATTTACTACCATGTCTTTTTCAAATTTACCAGAACACACACGTAAAAAGGCAATGCGATCGCGGTGTTTTGGGTCCATGTTGGCTTGCAACTTGAAGACAAACCCGGAAAACTGGGGATAAGTTGGCGGAATTTCACCCTTGCTGCTTTTATGGGAAGTAGGCTTGAGTCCATATTCTAAAAAGGACTCTAGAAACAACTCTACGCCAAAATTGTTCATGGCGCTCCCAAAAAACACTGGTGTCATTTTACCTTGATGCACCGCTTCTAAATCCAAGGCTGGCCCCAAACTATCGAGAATCTCTATGTCTTCTAGGAGTTGCTGGTACAAATCTGGGTCTAACAGCGTCTCAATCCTGGGATCATTTAAAGAGATAGTCGTATCTGAGGCTTTTTTACTACCATGACCCGCAGTTTTCTGGAACAGATGAATTTGCTGATGGCGACGGTCAAAAACCCCTTGGAATTGGTCTCCTGTACCGATAGGCCAATTAATGACGTAGGTTGAAAGTCCTAGCTCGCGCTCAATTTCATCAATTAGCTCTAAGGGTGACATACTGGGACGATCCAGTTTGTTGATAAAGGTAAAGATGGGTAGCGATCGCAATCGGCACACTTCAAATAACTTGCGGGTTTGGGTTTCTAGTCCTTTCGCAGCATCAATCAACATCACGGCATTATCCGCAGCTGCTAGGGTTCTGTAAGTATCTTCACTGAAATCTTGGTGTCCTGGTGTATCTAGAAGATTGAGCAAACAGCTTTGGTACTCGAATTGTAATACTGTTGAGGTAATAGAAATTCCCCGTTGTTGTTCCATGGCCATCCAGTCTGAGGTGGCGTGACGTTCGGAACGACGGGCTTTTACAGACCCTGCTTGCTGAATTGCACCCCCGTATAATAGAAGTTTTTCGGTGAGTGTGGTTTTACCTGCGTCGGGGTGAGAGATAATGGCAAAGTTGCGACGGCGTTCTATTTCTTGCGGGGCGATCGCATCCCGTAATTCTGTTTGCATAAGTTTAAAATTTTCAGAACTGCTCTAGTCAAGCTAATCTAACTTATTTTATGTAGCGAAAGTCTGACTATCATCAAACCAACTGCATGATTATACAAGACAAAGAAACATAGAGCAGTCCGATGGTCACCACTGATTGCTAATTCTCCCATCAGATGAGTAACTTTTTTTCAATTTACCGAAGAAATGGGTTAAAAAACAAACGGTTGTGACATTCTTTTTTTCCAATTATCTTCCCCAGTTTTAGAACTACCACCAAGTCCGATTTCCATCTTCATCGACTCGTGCTTGGCGAATTACGTCAGAAATTTCTTCTGCATCTCTCACATGGTGGGCTGCTTTTTTAGTCCCATCTGGGTTTTCGACAATAAAGTAAGTGGGAACTGTAATTTGATCGCCTGTAATATCCTGCGTATTCACAGCTAATTGTTGCGCTTTTTGTTTTAGTGATTTCGACTCGTCAATTACATCCCCTGGATTGACGGTTGGCTGTTCTGTGTAATCCAAATCTGGGTTGACTGGTTGATTAATTTGATTTTCTAATTTCTTATCCATGATATTTTTTACCCTCAAAGTTAATACATCTACTAAGAACAATCTAAAAAATCTTAGATAGAATGTGTTCCTTCCTAAGAAAGAGTTTGTGAAAGAATTATCCAGTAGCTATAGTTTTTCGGTATAAACAACGCAACCATACCAATACGCAAAGGCCAACAAAACCACCAAAGAGGCGATCGCACATCCTCATTCAGCAGAATTGACAATCAAGTGAGTTAAAGCATCAATCAAGCGATCGCCTTCCATAGGGATAATATCCTTACCGTGCATAATCTCTTGAGTAATCACAAAATGTACTAAAGAACCAATCAAAATCCTCGCTGTCGCCTCTGGATCAGGTATCTTCAGTTCAGGATGAGCTGCTAAATATGTACTGATAGTCTCAATGGCTGGTTTCGCAATGCTGTGAATAAACACCTGCGCCAACTCCGGGAAACGCGCCGACTCCCCCATTAACAGCCGCTCAAAACACTGGTATTCTTGATCATTAACCATCTGTTCTAAAGCAGTTGCGGCTAATCGGCGCAGCACAACATAAGGTTCTCCCTTCAAGGGTTGTGATCCCAAAATAGAGTTAAACCGCTTTCTCGCCAGTTTCTCGATTAATGCTTTAAATAATCTTTCTTTATCTTGAAAATGGCTGTATACTGTGGCCTTAGAAACTCCAGATGCTTCTGCTACTCGATCCATACTAGTGGCAGCATAACCATGAGCTAAAAATTCTTGCATCGCCCCTTGCAGAATTTTATCGGCTTTGTCTGCTGAATTTGAGCGCTCTACTTCTCCACCTTTTGGGCGTACCATTTTTCGATAATCCTTATTTATGATCATTTTCACATATATGCTTCTGGCGATCGCTTGACTAAACTAGTCGGTTTAGTATAATCCTTATATAGACTAAACGGTTTAGTTTTGCACACCTCAATTAATTGTACTGGCTGAAATCACCGCAGAATATTCAGTGAGTAGAGTAAAAGACATCTACAAATCCGTTAGAGAATCAGATTTTTTCTCTTCTGAGTGACAAAAAAGAGTTAGGCGGGACATTTACCAAAATTTGATTTTTTCTGATTTTAATCAGCTTATTTAGACCTGCTTCAAAGGTATGCTATCGTGCAGAACTCAAAGCTAGAGCGATCAATTTCTTCCCAATCTATTTTACGTCCGCCGTTTTTTATAGCGATAATTGTATCATTAACTGTAATTGGTAGTAGTGTTTATACAGGATTAAGATTTCAGGATACAGTAAATCAGAAGAAACAAGATCCAGCAGCACTAATACCTGAGTTAAAAACGGTAACAGCCCTCGGACATATTGAACCAAAAGGAAAAGTAATTAAACTCTCTCCTAGCGCCTCTCCCGCAGGTAGTCGGATAGAGGAACTTTTAGTCACAGAAGGGGATAGAGTCCAATCCGGACAGGTAATAGCGGTTTTAGACAGTCGCTTAACTTTGTTAGCGGCCTTGCAAGAGGCTGAAGAACAGGTAAAAGTCGAACAAGCAAACTTAAACCGCATCAAAGCAGGTGCAAAAAGGGGAGAAATTTTAGCCCAAGCAGCCAAAATTACCCAGTTAGAGGCAGAAAGCCAAGGTGATATCGCTGCCCAAAAAACCACTATATCCCGATGGCAAGCCCAAGTACGTAACGCCGCCGCAGAAAACCAAAGATATCAAGAATTGTACGAACAGGGAGCAATATC
This sequence comes from Nodularia harveyana UHCC-0300, assembly GCF_034931085.1. NCBI lineage: Bacteria > Bacillati > Cyanobacteriota > Cyanophyceae > Nostocales > Nodulariaceae > Nodularia > Nodularia harveyana. The sequence continues at coordinate 7,041 of NZ_JAYGHG010000034.1, forward strand.
AGCCTCCCAAAGAGATAGTAAACGTTTAACACTGGAAACAGCCGAAAAAAATCTGCAAGAGGCGCAAACACAGTTAACTCGCACCCAGTTAAGCAGCCAGCAAGAAATTAAAGCCGCCCAAGCCACACTACAACAGATTGCAGAAGTCCCAAAAGTAGAGATAGAAGCCGCCACAGCCGAAGTAAATCGAGCTATAGCAGCCATGAAAAGCGCCCAAGTAAATCTGCAACAAGCCTATGTGCGATCGCCCCAAGATGGACAAATCTTCGAGATCCACTCCCGTCCAGGAGAATTAATCTCCACTAATGGTATTGCTGACATTGGACAAACCAGCCAAATGTATGTAGTTGCCGAAGTTTATGAAAGCGATATCGAGAAAGTTGATATCGGGCAGAAAGTCCAAGTATTTGGCGATTTTATCCCTCTAGAATTACAGGGAATAGTAGAGCGTAAAAGCTTACAAGTGCGGCGACAAAATGTTATTAATACTAACCCAATCAGCAATATTGATAACAGAGTTGTGGAAGTTTATATCCGGCTAGATGCAACTTCTAGTGAGAAAGCTGGCAACTTAACCAATATGCAAGTTAAGGCAGTAATTCAATTATCTAATTCGTAGTTCGTAGTTCGTAATTCGTAATTCGTAATTCGTAATTCGTAATTCGTAATTAAGAATTAGACTCTGTATTGTTTTTAGGACTTACGCAAAAACTCTCTCAAACCCTCTTGACTTCTCCCAAGGGGAGACGCTAAAGCGAACGTGTCCTTTGTGTCCTTTGTGGTATGCGCTACGCGCACGCTACGCGAACGTTTTTGATAATTTTGCGTAAGTCCTGGTTTCTTAACATCTTCACTCAGTACTTTTATGATGGGACTCATTAAACAATTGCGGCGACGCACACCTCTAGGATGGCTGCAACTGAGTCACGAAAAAAGTCGTCTGCTGGTAGCCTTATCAGGTATTGCTTTTGCGGATGTTTTAATGTTCATGCAGATGGGCTTTCAGACGGCGCTATATGAGAGTAATACGCGAATACATCGCAGTTTGCAAGCAGATATTGTTTTAATCAGTCCTCAAGCCCGTAGTCTGCAAAATATGCCGCCATTTTCTCGGCGACGACTTTACCAAGCTATGGATATCCCTGGTGTGTATTCAGCAGAAGCAATGTATGTGAATAACATCATTTGGAAAAATCCCCAAACACGCCGCGAGACATCGGTACAAGTTATTGGTTTTAATCCAGATCAGCCAGTCTTGGATTTACCGGATGTGAATAGCCAATTACAGTCAATCAAACTACCGGATACTGTTTTGTTTGACCGCAGTGCGAGAGGAGATTACCAAGAGGCGATCGCTCAAATTGACCAAGGGGAAAAACTCACCACCGAAATAGACGGGCGGACAATTACCATTAGTGGTTTATTCACCCTGGGGGCTTCCTTTGGTTCTGATGGTAGCCTGATGACCAGCGATCAAAACTTCTTACGTTTATTTTCCCAACACCCCGTTAGCAGTATCAGTGTAGGTTTAATCGGGGTAAAACCAGGTTATGACCCCAAACAGGTTGCAACAGCCTTGCAAGCTTATCTCAGAGATGATGTCAGCGTCATGACTCACGCAGAATTTATTGCATTTGAGCATAACTTTTGGAGAAATAACTCTCCCATTGGGTTTATTTTTAGCTTGGGTGTCTCAATGGGGTTTGCAGTCGGCGTAATTTTGGTTTATCAAGTGCTTTCCACTGATGTCAATGCCCATGTCCGGGAATACGCTACTTTTAAAGCTTTGGGATATCGTAATTACTACTTGCTGAGTGTAGTGTTTGAACAGGCTTTAATTTTAGCAGCCTTGGGTTTTATTCCAGGTGTAGTAGTCTCTTTGGGACTTTATCAAATGACTCGCGCCGCCACAAATCTACCTATGTATATGACCGCAATTCGGGGTTTACACGTGTTGATTTTAACTATCATTATGTGTTCAATTTCCGGTGCGATCGCCACTCGTAAAGTCCGTTCTGCTGACCCGGCTGATATGTTTTAAACAGTTATCAGTTATCAGTTATCAGTTATCAGTCATCAGTTATCAGTCATCAGTTATCAGTCCAGAGACTTAATTGGGTTAAAACCTCTGAATAAAACGCCTTCAATACTGTTTACTGTTTACTGTTTACTGTTCACTGTTCACTGTTCACTGTTCACTGTTCACTGTTCACTGTTCACTGTTCACTGTTCCCTGTTCCCTACTCCATGATTTAAACTTACTATGCCGCCAGTCATTTCTATCCAGAACCTCGATCACTACTTTGGAAACGGTTCACTTCGTAAGCAAGTTTTATGTAACATTAATCTAGAGATTCAGTCTGGGGAAATTATTATTTTGACTGGGCCTTCTGGTTCGGGAAAAACTACCCTACTGACTTTGGTGGGTGGGTTGCGTTTCGTCCAATTTGGTAGTTTGCGAGTTTTAGATAGGGAACTTAGCGGTGCTAGTACAGAACAATTAGTACAGGCGCGACAGCATAACGGTTATATTTTCCAAGCACACAATCTGCATGGTAGTTTGACAGCATTACAAAATGTCAGAATGGGTTTAGAACTGCACCAGCATATTAGCCTCCGAGAACTCCAAACCCGTTCCGCCGTAATGTTAGAGCAGGTAGGCTTGGGAAATCACCTGGATTATTATCCAGACAAATTATCAGGAGGACAAAAACAACGAGTAGCGATCGCCCGCGCTTTAGTTAGCCATCCTCCACTAGTTTTAGCAGATGAACCCACAGCAGCCCTTGATAGTCAGTCAGGCCGAGATGTAGTTAACCTGATGCAAAAATTGGCTCAAGAACAAGGCAGTACAATCCTCATGGTGACTCATGATAACCGCATTTTGGATATTGCTGATCGTATTGTTCAAATGGAAGATGGCGAATTAATCAATACCTCTCACGTCAAGGTAAAAGTTTAATTTATAACCAGGGATAAAAATCTGATCACATTTACCGAAGTTTCGAGGTGCTATTCGCCTTCCTCGAATTTTTTTTACCCTGTAATATATTAAATATAGTATAGTTTAGTGCTGAGAGTATTTATTGAAACAACTTAGTATAATATACTATTGAAATTCAGAAAAATCTCCAGCTGTCAAAAACACTCGCAATCATCAGCTAGTCTGTTTATTAACAGAACTAAGAGATTGTATTGTAGCTCTATGACTATCGATCATAAAACCAACGAATCTCTGAAAAAATTGTCCTATTTTAGTTTTACAGGCGGGAAACTCCACCGCCAGATAAAAAACTTGTTTATTGGTATATTTGCATCGGTGTTTGTTGTCATCTTGGCTTTGCCTGTAGATGCTTTGCAAGCACAGGTAACTCCCAGTAATCCCCAGTTGGGGGATACCCTATCTGTGGTAATTAATGTAGCTGATTCCCTCAATGGTAGTAACCCTACCGTGACTGTAGGTGAAAATTCTTATAAAGCATTTGCGATCGCCCAGAATAAATATCGGGCTTTAATTCCCACAACTCCACTGGATAAACCAGGAACTCTCACCCTAAAAGTTACCGGAGATGGTGAAGCGCGAAACTTAGCCGTTAATTTGCGGAGTCGAACCTTTCCCACACAACGGATTAACTTACCACCAGGAAGAGCTGGTGTGAAAGCCACAGAACATGAACTCCAGCGCGTAGCAGCTTTCAAAGCCATAGAAACACCGCAAAAGCATTGGAATGGTCCTATGGTCAAACCAAATCAAGGGCGGATTACCACAACCTACGGTATCCGTCGCTATTACAATGGTAAATTTGCCCAAGATTACTACCATCGTGGCGTTGACTACGCTGGTGCTGCGGGTTCACCCGTAATCGCCCCAGCTGATGGCACAATCGCCTTAGTCGGTGAAGTATCCGCAGGATTTATAGTTCACGGCAACACAATTGGCATTGACCACGGTCAAGGTGTAACCAGTATTTTAATGCACCTCAGTCAAATTAATGTCAAAGAAGGTGATTTTGTGAAAGCTGGTCAAATAGTGGGCAAAGTTGGTTCCACAGGCGCTTCCACAGGTCCGCATTTACACTGGGGTTTATATGTTAACGGTCAAAGTATTGACCCAGTACCCTGGAGATTTGATGGCATTGACTGATTAACATATTGTCATTAATTTATATACTTTTTGACGATAATTAGGGAAAATGAATTGCATTGATACCGTCCCTCTCCTCCTTGGCCAGCCTAAAAATAATGAGCGTTATGAGTATTGAAAAAATTGTAGAGCAAGCTCTCCAAGATGGTTATTTGACACCAGTCATGGAAGCAGAAGTGGGAAGAATATGTGATAACGCCTCCGAGCTATCAATTGAAGAGTACATGGCGCTGGATCGACTGATGGGTTCATTATTGACTGGTGAGGTAGTGGCGGTACCTCGCAAACAATTCATTAACGTCATGGAAGAGTTAGTACTGACGGAGGCCATCAGTAGAGCCGCAGAAATTGAAGCAACCAGCGAAAAGTCATTGGATGTCGGGGATATCGCAGCTTACGCCCTAAACCGTTTACCACCCTTATATGCGACGACAGAAGAAGGTGCTAGCTACCAGCGTCTACGTGCGAAAGTAGAACTGCAAGAATTAATTTCTCAGCAAATTAGCGAGTCTATAGGGCGTAACATTGAACAACCCAATGACAACAAAACGCCAGTTATTCCTAAAAATAATGGTGATGAAGTTCTCCGCCAAGTCAGCAATCTACTCAATGTATATGCACCCAACTTTGAGCAAAAATCTCAATTTTAATCTTTAAAAATCGATTCTCTGGAGAACCCTGGTTGATTAAATTAACTAGGGTTTTTGTCTGTGAATGGGGAGAATAAATTTACTCACGCACTGATACAAGTGTGCCAACTTTTACTTGATCATATAATAAGCGGACATCATCATTACGCATTCTTAAGCAGCCATGAGAGATAGCAGCTCCTAACAAGTGTGTGTCTGGCGTACCGTGAAAGCCAATTTGATTGCGTCCATCTGACCAAAAACCAATCCATCGCTCTCCCAAAGGACTATCAGCACCTGATGGAAAGACTTTACCTGTGATTGGGTGCTGCCAAATAGGATAATGTTGCATACCCTTGACGCGGAAAGAACCTGTAGGAGTTTCCCAACCTTCTTTACCGATCGCCACAGGGTAACTAGCTATGACTTCACCACCCTTATAAACATAGGTACGGCGATCGCTTAAATTGACGACAACTTCTGTCTCAGATGATGTTTGTGAAGAGAAAGCCTGGGAATTTTGCCTTTGTCCAGGTAATACCGAGCGCATCTTTGGTAACAACTCAGTAGCGGCGTTGACTTTAGCCAACTTCTTAGGTAGAGAAATCCTTTCGATAGGTGACGGCTGAGTCGGTTGAACGGGAGCTGTAGAAGGCGCTGCACCAGCAGTTTTAGTTAAACCCCTTTGATCACGCTCAACCTGTCTTCCGGCGGCGTTAGCTGGCTGCTCAAACTGGGCTGGAGTGATTTTCATTCGCCAATGAACACCGAGCGATAAGATGGCTGTGCCAAAACAGAGAAACATAAATATATTTGCTACAGATTCATTTCTTACCATTGCGATCGCCTATTGTTTATCCCTGAAATATCCAGTTAATTAATTGGTTCATCACTACACCCCAAATTATCAATAATTTATATTTACTTATTTGTTCCCTTATAACTCTGCGGACAGTTTTGGGCAAACTAAACCGATAAAGATATCTCAGCACACAATTCTGAGTGAAAAATTCGATTCCCAGGAACACTCACAGTACAGTAATCCATCATTAATCGTGTGGGTGAGAGAAAAATCATGTTTGAAAAACTATTCCTAGCAGTCATCATCACATTTTCCCTAAATTTCTTTTTTCAAGTCCGGATACTCAATTCTATTCATGCGGGTATTTATGATCCACAGCAGAAACAAACATCAACCCCAATTATGATGAAAAACGAGAAAAAATAAGCCGATTTATCGCCCTGCTTATATTAACAGATGTGAAACTTGACCTTGCAGAAGCTCCCAACCTATTTAAAACCTGGTCAGCCACTCGATTTGGGATTTACGATTGACTCCACCCTAAAGTGTAGATCTGGAAAATTTGGGATTTACGATTTTTCCGTCCTCAAGGACGGGGCTTGTACCAAATTGTTTTAATCTAAAATCTAAAATCTAAAATCTAAAATTCCCGGTCACGACCAAGATTAGCAGTGATAGTGGTGCTTGTTACCGTATTTCTTGACTACATATACTATCTGGTTTGTCAATTGCAGGGAGTCAGATGATGTTGATGGCACAATGTACGTATAATCACTAAAGTTCAATCGCTGCTCAATCATGGCTCAAAACCCAGCAATACAGTTGTTAGGAGCTACAACAGTATTTGGCTGTAGCGATGAATATGGTTCACTTTATATACATTGATGTACCAATAATAAATCCGGCACTTTTTCCGGAACATTGCACTCAATAGCTTGTCTAATAGATAGGGATGATTCAAAATTCAGTACGATCTATGAGCCAATCGATTACTGTATCCTGGTCAACTGTTGATACCAGATACCCAGAAGCTTCGGTTTCAGTTGACAAACTCTCTAACCACGATCTGATTTTAAGCTGTCAAGTCGGAGTGCGCCCAGACCGTGCCGCGTTTGCAGAGCTATTGCGCCGCTATCAAAGTCAAGTTGATCGAGTTTTATACCACCTGGCTCCAGATTGGCCAGACAGAGCCGATTTAGCTCAAGAGGTATGGATTCGAGTTTATCGAAACATTAACCGCTTACAAGAGCCAGTCAAGTTTCGTGGTTGGTTAAGCCGGATTGCAACTAACTTGTTTTATGACGAGTTACGTAAACGCAAGCGCGTAGCCAGTCCCTTGTCCCTAGATGCGCCCCGCACCTTAGAAGATGGCGAGATGGATTGGGAAATTGCTGGCGATACTCCCGGACCAGAAGAAGAACTCACAACCAGAGAGTTTTACGAGCAACTGCGAGAAGCGATCGCGGATTTACCAGAGGTGTTTCGCACTACCATTGTCCTCAGAGAAATTGAAGGTATGGCATATGAAGAAATTGCCGAAATTACAGGCGTTTCCTTGGGAACAGTGAAATCGAGAATCGCCAGAGCTAGATCCAGGTTGCAAACTCAGTTACAAAATTATCTTGATTCCTAACGGTGACATTTAAACAATGTTTCAGAATAATGATCTCTGTTTAGAGTCCCGGAACCATCTCGATAAAATTTCCTAAAATTATCAGTATTTCTCGCTGATTTTACCCGCATATGAATTGGTCATAATGCTACAATGAATACTAATTCTCCATTTGATGATCGTGACCATCGGCTAAATTCACAAGATTTTTCTGATGAGACAGGTCAGCATACCAATGAATCAACGGGTGCTATGGATATGGTGAAGCGCGATCGCTTCGAGTTATTAAGTGCTTACCTCGATGGCGAGGTGACAGCTAGCGAAAGCAGGGAAGTGGAGGAATGGCTAAAAAATGATGCCTCAGTCCAACTCCTGTATAGCCGATTACTAAATCTACGGCAGGGTTTACGGAATATACCAGTCCCCGCACCCTCACAGTCGCCACAAGTAACTTCCCAGCAAGTACTACAGCGTCTGCGCCGCCGCTCCCTTCCCATTTGGGCATTTGGCGGAGCTGCTATAGCAGCTTGTATGATTGGTGCAGTATCTGGATTTATCCCCGGTGGTGGATTCAAAACACTGCAACTAGCGCAAAAACCATTGGAGCCAACAGCAGGTAAGGCGCAGCCTGTGGTTTCCAATTCTCCCCTGATGGTGGCTTTAAATAACCCAGTCATAGAAATTCCTAAAGCGGCCATAGCCTCCCCGGAAAATTCGGTGAATTTGGATTTGCCGATACTAGGTGAAATTGAACCAAACATCAACTAATCAGCATTGGAATGAGCGGGTTAATTACCTTGTTAGTCAACTCGCTCACAATCCATTTGTTTGAATATGGCTGTAACAGTAACTATGACAGGATGTCTTTTGACATTATTTTATAGTGGAAGCAAAAATACTACTTAGTAATTTTTACTTAAAGTAAGAACACCAAGTGAGCAAGTATTTTTTTTTCCTATCAGCGGCCTTACAAATTTTATTCATAGCTTCTCCCTCTCTGGGTAGTGACACAGAACAGGTTAACTCAAGAATTTTGCACTTGAGTGAAATTGATTTACCTGTTACTAGTGCTGAATTATTAACTCAAGAATCTATACCAATTGAAGTTAAACCGGAAACTCAGCCAGAAATAGAATCAATTCCCAGCGATGAGCCAGATATTTTTCTAGAAGTCACCGCAGAACAAGACACTGTGCCTGAGTCTACCCCTGTGTATGTAATCGACCAAGCAGAAATTCAACAACAGGGTGCGACAAGTGTCGCCGATATCTTAAAAAGAATGCCTGGTTTCACCATCAATAATGTGGGACACGGTGCAGATATTCACACAGGTACATACTATCGCGGCGCTTCAATTAATCAGTCAGTATTTTTAATTAATGGTAGACCAATTAATAATAATGTCAATACCTATCATGGCGGAACTGATTTAAATAGCATTCCGGTAGAGGCTATTGAACGAGTAGAATTGTCTAGTGGCGTAAATTCTGCTTTGTATGGTGCATCGGCATTCGGTGGTGTAGTTAATATCATCACCAAAGAGGGTTATGGTCAACCCAGATTAACTGGAAGTACAGAATTTGGCTCCTTAAATTTAAATAATCAACAGGTGAGTTATGCTGGCTCTGTGGGTGATGCTCGCTATAACTTCAGCTTTGAAAGATATTTTATCGATAATCGTTATCGCGTTCCCCTGGGTGCGGCTAATCGTGATCCTGAAGGATTTTTATCGAATGCAGACACAGCCACCAGTACTTACTTTGGCAGCATTGGATTAGATTTAGATAGTAAAAACTCTTTAAATTTCGATGTTAAAACCCTCAGCAGTCGTCGCGGCTTAATTTATTTCGGTTTTCCTTTACAAAGGGATAGATTAGACCATGATGGACTAAATGTGGGCTTATCTTGGAAAACCCGCTTGGGCGAAGGAGAAAGTTCTAATCTCACCACCACACTCGGTTATAACAAAGATTACTTCAGCACTTATGGCCCTACGGTATTTGCGGGGCAAGAATTTAACCGTACAGGTGTTTTAGATACACAACAACTAACAGCTAGAGTAGATCATGCATGGAAATTAACACCCAGTAATCAATTACGCTGGGGATTAGATTTGCAGAATACTAATTTAAATGGTGATACTTTTAGTACCAGACCTGATAGAATTTCTCTGAACGAGACTGAAAATAGAAATGTGTTAAATACAGCTTTATTTGCTGTGAATACTTTAAATATTAGTAATAATTTCCAGGTTGATTTGGGGTTAAGACAAAGCTTTGATGGAGAGTTTGGTAATTATCTTAACCCTAGCGCTGGGTTACGTTATGCGCTGTCGCCAACAGTTGCAATGCGCGGAAGTTGGGCTGGGGGACAACGTAATCCTGGTTTAGATCAATTATATGTTTATGATACTGTTCACGGTTGGGAACCTAACTCAGATTTAACACCGGAAACAGGTTCCTCTTGGACTGCGGGAGTGGATGTCAAATTAGCAAATAATTTAATTGGCCAGTTTACTTATTTTGGTAGTAGTTTAGATAATCGTCTGGGGATTATTGCGGGAAGATGGGAAAATATTGGTTTAGTTAATACTAATGGTTTAGAGGCGGCTTTAAGGTTACAACTAGCTCAGAACTGGTCAAGTTTTGTGAATTACACTTATACAGATGCTCACATCAAAAGCGGAGCAGAAAGGGGTTTACAGTTAGGTTTTATTCCTTATTCTGTGGCTCAAGCTGGTGTGGGTTATCAAAATTCCGGCTGGAATGCTAATTTATATGTTACCTATAACAGTGGGACTCGCCGCGCCTTTTTTAATGTCCCTGGTGAAACCAGCCGAGATTTTGCACCTGCTTTCTTAAATTTAGATTTGAGTGGTAGGATTCCTCTTAACAGTAATTTGGGACTGACGATTTATTTAGAAAATTTACTGGGTGAGCAATATGAACGAGTTAATCGGATATATAGTCCTGGGTTAACTCTGCGTGTGGGTGTCACTTCAAATTTGTAATGATTTGTAGTAAGAACTTGACTCTACATATTCTCTCAACCCAATCAATTACATCACTTCCCGGTGTTATGAGGTACATAATATAATTGGAAATCGCTGTATAATGGCTGAATGAGAGCCAGAATTGAAAATACTATCCTATTTATTAATAAAGAGGACTTACCAGCCTTTAAAAAGGGTGGGTCGGTGGTGAGAAATTCATACTTTTGGGCGCTACATTCCATTGCTGGTCGGGCTACCCGTAATCATGATTGGGAGTATGAACCAGAGGTGTGGTTAGCATTAAGGCGAATGCTGTTGTCCTTCGCTGAGTCTGGATATTTGGGTTATAGGGAAACTTTGTTAGAGTTTCCTCTATCCCAAGGAGAAATTCCGGCTGTGTTAAAAGATGCTGCGACTTGGGAGTAAATCCTAAAAATAGGAACCACAAAGTACGCAAAGAAATCAGAGTTTTAGAGATTAAAGAAGTTGGGGTGGAAGTTGGTTAATTTTTTAAGACTGTTGTGGGTATGAGTAAGTTATCCTCTAGTTTGCTGATACCGAGAAAGGCAGTTTCTTGATCGTAGACTCTGACTATACCGGAAAAATCGAGAGTGTGAGGGATTTTTTGCCCATGACACCATTTTTGTGCGGACAGGGTGGGTAATGTAACGCTTGGTAGGTGTTCTAAGGCGATATCGGGGATGCTGGGTTGAAATGTCCCGGCTTGTAGTTGGTTTTCTAAGTCTGTTAAGGTGAGGCTATCTGTGAGGTTAAAACCACTGCTGGCTGTGCGGATTAAGGCGGCCAGGGTTCCCCCAGTTTGTAGGATTGCGCCTAAGTCACGAGCGATCGCTCTAATATATGTACCACTTCCACAGGCGATCGCCACATCTAATTCCGGGAAATCTCCGTCTCGCCAATCTAAAATTTCTGTGGAAAAAATTTCTACCGTCCGTTTAGGTACTTCTACGGTTTGACCTTGGCGGGCTAAGTCGTAGAGGCGTTTGCCATCTACTTGAATAGCGCTGTAAATCGGCGGTATCTGCTCTATTTTACCCTGAAATTGGGCGATCGCTGTCTTAACCTCAGCAAAATCCAATCCCGGACAAGATTGAGATGTAATGATTTCACCTTGCAAATCATCGGTTGTGGTTTGCACACCCAAGCGGATAGTGGCTTTGTAGGCTTTGTTTCCTGGCAGATATTGTAATAGTCTGGTAGCTGTACCCAAGGCGATGGGTAACACTCCCGTAGCTGCTGGGTCTAAAGTTCCAGCGTGTCCTACACGTTTGAGGCGCAAGAGTTTTCGCACCCGCGCCACGCAGTCGTGAGATGTCCAGTCAAAGGGTTTGTTTAAGTTGAGAAAACCTTGCACAGTTAAATTATCTAATTTAACAGATAAATAGGAGGAACGAACCACGTTCGCGTTAGCGTCTCCCCTTGGGAGAAGAACACGAAGTACACAAAGAAAGAAGGAAGGAAGGAAAGAAATTCAGCGCAGCTTTACACAGAAATGGTATAAGGATTTCCGGTGTATTTAGCATTCCTAATGTAGTTTAGTTTTTTCCTGCTTACCAAAAACTCTCACTTCAAATCCAGATTCCTCTGCGTCCTCTGCGTCTCTGTGGTTAATTATTCCGTAATTTGCTTACCATCCAACCTATCTCTGACGCAGTATTGCAATAACAACATCTAATATCCAGAAGCCAAAATCTGTGATGGGGTTGGCGGGTTTTGATTTGAAGCTGTCACCGCTAATGGCTTGTGCTAATTGGGTTTGGCTGAAAGTTTGGACGAGTTTTAAGCCCAGCGATTCACGGGAAATACTATTAGTATAAGCTGCATCCAGATAGGGAAGGTATTGTGATTTCGCGGCTACATAGGTTTGAAAGAAGGGTAAACTTAGGAGGTTGATGTAGTCACGAGCTTGGGAAGCATCCCCAGTTATGTCTGTGGGTAATGAGACTTGTTGACTGGCGGGGTTTCCTTCACCAATAGTAGAAAAGTGGGTTCCACCTAACAGCATGACGAGATATTTAGGGGCATTTTGCAACCAGGAAAAAGGTTGAATTTGCTCGTATAATGCTGGGGCGACACTATCTCCACTACTACTGACAATCATGACAGGGGTTTTGATGTGGCTAAAACCTGCTTGACCAAAAATTGAACTGGTGATGGGGTTAACGGCGATCGCTGCTTTTACTCTGTCATCCTGCAAGTTATACTCTTGATGAGAGTCCTGTTTCAAAGCTAAAGCACTACATTGAAATAATAATGACATATTCCAGGATTGATTCAGAGCCTCTGGTGTACAGTCATTTTCTAATTGGGGAAAGTTGATTTCCGCACCAGCTAAAGCCAAGGCTGTGTAACCGCCTAAAGATTGACCAAAAACTCCGACTTGTTGCAGATTTAACCGACCTTGAAACCGCGAGTCAGAATCGTTAATTTGTTCCAGTTGATTTAAAATATATTTCACATCCAAAGGCTGGTCTTGAAATTCATCTGGTTCGATAACTGCATTGCTGGGATGATGCAATGATGTACTACCAGGATGATTAGGAACCACTACAGCCAAGCCGTGAGAAGCTAAATGTGTGGCTAAATATTCAAAGTTACTGCTGTCTGTACCCAAACCATGAGAAATCACAATTACAGGTGCGGGAGTCTGGACATAGGGGATGTAAACATCAGTTAGCAACAGACGATGGCGTGTGGAGTCCAAGAATTTCAGTCTGTGTTTTTGCAACTGAAACTTCCCCGGATGACGTAAATCTGCTAATTCTAAGAAGTTTACAGGTTTGGGGATGGTTGCGGCTTCTAAATAAGATTGTTTTGTGACTGCGGTGATAGCGCTTTCAGTTTGATTAATGACGTTTTCTAGTTCTCTGGCGAGGGAAAAGCTACGCCTTAAATTAATATGAATGTTGCTATAGGGATATTTGCGTAACAGATTTAAGAGTGTTAAACCTCCTGGTTCATCAGCAGCTGCAATTAATGCTGATCTTAAACTATTAATTCCCTCTTGTGATTGATGACTTTGGGGTTGAATTACTTGCGCCAAACGGTGGAGGAGAAATTCACCTTGGGGTGTGTAGAGAAATTGAGAAAGTAGCAGAGGACTAACTTTCACTGGGGTGAGTAAAATTCCCTGCAATTTTTCAAATTGTTTTGGTGGTAGGTATTGCTGATAAAGTGCTAATTCCTGATTAATTACACCATCTTCGGCGTATTTTTCTAAAGCTGTGACTGAAATGGATGTGGCGGAAAGAGTCGCATAAATTCGCTTTGCGGTCATTATAGAAGTATTAATTCCTAATGTTACCAGCAGTATTGCTAGAACTAGCACGAGCGAATTTCTTTTCAGGGTGCTTGTCCAATTATCAAACAAACTATTCATCGCTCAACTGTTGTGGTGATTTTTTTGCACTAGGTGTTGGTTTTAGTAGTTATTCATGCGCCCTGGATAATGCCGATTGTTTGCCTAATTTTTAGTAATTCCTCTGGATGTATAGGGAGGAGAAAGGGGAAACTTAAATATGATCAAGATACATAGATAGAGTAATTTTACAGTTGGTTAAAGATTCAAGTTTTACAGTCTACTTGATATGATTCATCTACCTTGAGGACTATCTTCTAAGAGTAATCATATTTATATCTGTACTTAATTTAAATAGATAAACAGGAAAAAAATGAACCATATTCCGAAAGGTAAATACACTGTAAATACTTACCAATTAAAACCTCTACTAATTAACTTTATTTCCACTTACTGGTAAACTGCTGTATTGAAGCGCAGATTGATCACCCGGATATTCATGAATCAATTGTATTCATGATTTATCCTAAACTTGTAGATTCCCAGATGGCAGTTATTACAAAATGATAACAAACGATAATTTGATTTGCCTCAGTATTTTAAGGTAAATTTTAATATATCTAATTAGCTTTTTGTGAGGCGATCGCTACTGAACCAATTACTACTAAAACTGTGCCAAATATGCCAATTTTTGTCAGGTGTTCTGTGGCAATTAGAGAAGGTGAAAATACTGATGTCATCGCCACTGATATTAATGTGACCATGGGTGCTAAAGCCAAGATAGCACTAACTTTTGATGCTTCCCAATGTGCTAAGGATTCGGCAAAAGCACCATAGGCGATTAAGGTGTTAAAAGCACAAAATAGCAAAACTAATAAATAGAAACTATTCAATGTAAAAATTGTTTGTAATTGAGCAAAAGGGGTGAATAATAAAGCACATCCGCCGTAAATAATCAGCATAATATGAGCGGAAGATAAAGATTGTAATAATTGTTTTTGACATAAGGCATAAATCGCCCAAGCTGCTGCGGCTAAAATAATTAAACTACTTCCAAAAATATAAGTATTCTGGGCTGTAATTAAATTGGTCAGTTGGTCACGAAAGAATACAATGTAACCAGAGGTGAGGATACTGACACCAAGCCATTGCAGTGGTGTATAATGTTCTTGGAAAATTACTAAACCACCGAAACTTAATAATAGGGGTGCTACTTGAATGAGAACTTCAGCGTTAGCAGGGGAGGTTAAGGCTAGACCTTGCATAAACAGGAAGTAATTAGATGCTAAAAATAAAGTAGCGATCGCTAATAAGATTCCTGAACTAGACCATAATTGTGTCCGTGTAGGTAATTTCCCCCTGACTCCTAAAAACACAGCCAGTAGCCCAAAGGACACCACAAAGCGGAACCAAATAATGGTATAAACATCTAGAACTTGCAGAGTGACTGTGAGTGCAATCGGTAAAATTCCCCACAAAAAAACTGTCAACAGCGATAATGCTAGACCCAAACGCCAGCGACCAGAACTCTGATGCATAGTTTTTAATTCGTAATTCGTAGTTCGTAGTTCGTAGTTCGTAGTTCGTAATTCGTAATTCGTAATTCGTAGTTCGTAGTTCGTAATTCGTAGTTCGTAATTCGTAGTTCGTAATTCGTAGTTCGTAATTCGTAATATTTCCTTCGGAAACGCTGCGCGAACGTAGTTCGTAATAAATACTAGAAGAAATCAGTCATCCCTGGAGAGGAAGCGGCAAATATTTGTGTAGCGGCTAATAAGGCTGTTTCTGTAGCCTGGATTTGTCCTGTTAGCTGTAATTGGTGGGGAGTAAAAAGACTGGTATATAAAGGTACTAATCCTGAAATGTCCAACTGCAACTCACCTTTACCACCTTTGATGACATTACCTTTTCCATTAGTCACAGAGAGGATAAATTTACCATTATTAGCAGGTAGTAAGTCATCTTGAACTTGCAAGTGTAATTCTGTGGAAACTCCTGGGGGATAACCGCGTATTTCTAAGGCTTTGACTAAATTGACAATTCGCAGCATCCAGCGCTGATGACTGGTAATTTTAGCAGTTTGTTCTGGGAGCGCTAATGTGAGATAATCAATTACAGAACTTTTCCATTGCACTTGGTCAACTTGGGAACGATGACGCGCAATAAATGACCACCAAGTTGTGATAGCTGCATTGGTGAGCATTACCCAATCTTTCACCAGCATGATTGTACTATCTGGGGTGCGTTGTTGGGTAAAGATGATGTAGCCTTGGGGTTGGTCTGGGTTCCCAATTAAATAAGCGTAAACTGTTTCTTGAGCATCTGGTTGAGTTAATCCTTGCCAAATTGCGGGATGTCGGTTTAAAGAACCGTGAGTGAGTTTGGCTTGTTGCTGATATAAGTCGTGAAAAATGTGATGTTGTTCAGCAACTACAGGATGTAAAGGTAAAGATGGTGCTGTTAACCGGATATTTTCAGTAGAAATTTGCCAAGTGGAATAATTTCCTGCTTGTTCATATCCTGCTTTGCGGTAAAGTCTTTGAGTTGCGGGATAGAGTGCGGAAATGGGAACTTCTTGCTGATGCAGTTCTTGTAGAGTTTTTTGAATGAGTGCGATCGCCGCGCCACTACCACGGTATTCTGGAGCAATACCCACTGCTGCAATTCCAGTCATTGGTACAGACTCACCACCCCACCATTGACCCATAGGAATCATTGCTAGTCCACCGACCACTTGCTGATTTTGATGGATAACGCGAAACTTATCCACACCCAGACGCTTCATGTAGATAGCGCTATCACCAGCAGACATGATAAAACATTGCTCAAGGATATATCCCAGCTGCTGCATATCCTCAGCCTGAGAAAGATGACTATATGTAAAATTATCTCTGTTCATCTGTAGTCAGTTAAAGATTTCAGTGTACAGCACAGTCATATACATACATAACGGCGGACAAAGATACCCTCCCTCATAAGACTTATAATAATTAGAGAAAATATTTTCTCTTCTCTCTGTGTCCTCTGCGCCTCTGTGGTTGGTTAATCTTCCAGCATTTCTAATAACAGCGATTCAGTTAACTGAGTAATTCCCAAAGCTTCAGCTTTTTCCAACTTAGAACCCGCATCTTCACCTAATAGTAAATAATCAGTTTTTTTACTCACCGAACCAGTGACTTTACCCCCAGCTTTTTGAATTAATGCTTTAGCTTCATCTCGTGATAAACTAGGGAGAGTGCCAGTAATTACAAAAGTTTTACCAGCTAATTTAGAACTACTAGGATTTGTGGTACTTTCCGGGGTAGTCGCCAATTGTAAACCTGCGGTTTGCAGACGTTCAATTAACAGTTGATTAGCAAGAATGCGGAACCACTGAAATACAGATTGGGCGATTTCTGCACCGATACCATAAATACCTGCAATATCTGATTGCTTGGCGGTCGCTAACTGTTCGACGGTGGGATATTTCTGAGTTAATAGTTGAGCATTGACGCTGCCAACATGACGGATGCCTAAACCATATAATACTCTAGACCAAGGCTGATTTTTGGATTGGGCGATCGCATCAATTAATTTTTGGGCTGATTTTTCTCCCATTCTTTCCAATACACACAAACGTTCTTTTGTCAACTCATATAAATCAGCGACGGAATGCACTAAATGTCTATCCACCAGTTGATGTACTAGCTTTTCCCCCATACCCTTAATATCCAAAGCATCCCGACTTACCCAATGTTCAATTTCCCCTTTGAGAATAGCGGGACAGGAAGCATTTACACAGCGCGTCACCGCTTCTCCAGATTCTCTGACCACTGGTTGATCACAGACTGGGCAATGGGTGGGCATAATAAAAGGTTGAGTATCATCGGGACGGAGTTCTGTTAACACCCGCACCACTTCCGGAATGATTTCCCCAGCTTTGCGAACAATCACAGTATCACCAATGCGGATATCTAATTGCTGGATGCGATCGCTATTATGTAAAGTAGCACGAGAAACAGTCGTCCCCGCCAATTGTACCGGACGCATCTCAGCCAAAGGAGTTAACGCCCCAGTGCGTCCCACATTCACCGAAATATTTTCCACCCTAGTAGGTGCTTCCTCAGCTGCGTACTTCAATGCGATCGCCCAGCGAGGAAACTTCTGAGTAAAACCTAACTGTTCTTGTAACTTAAAAGGATTTAACTTCACCACCACCCCATCAGTCATGTAGGGTAAATTTAGGCGTTTCGTATCCCAATATTCATAATATTCAGCTATTTCTGCGACGGAAGCACATAACCTATGATTGGGGTTAACAGGAAAACCCATCTTTGCTAATAATTCCAAAGCTTCCCATTGAGTATTCGCAATACTTGCATCATCCATCCCCGAAATGTGCAGAGTATAAGCAAAAAAATCCAACCTTCGCGCCGCAACAATGCGGGGGTCTAATTGTCTAAGTGTACCAGCTGCCGCATTGCGGGGATTAGCAAATAAATTTTCCCCAGCCTTTTGGCGTTCGGAGTTAATTTCTTTAAACACATCCAAAGGTAAAAAAGCCTCACCCCGGACTTCTATCTTTTCTAAACTTTTCGCACCAGCAAAATTCAACCGTAAAGGAATAGAACGAATAGTCCGGACATTTTGGGTAATATCTTCACCAACCACCCCATCACCCCTAGTCACACCCCGGACTAAAACACCATTTTCATAAGTCAAAGCCAAAGCCGAACCATCAATTTTCAGTTCCGAGACATATTCCACCCCATCTATTTTAGGTACTTGTCGCCGCCAACGCTGATCCCATGTTTGCAATTCCTGAACATTAAAAGCATTTTCCAGACTGTAGAGAGGAATATTATGACGTACCGAAGTAAAATGTGTAGCTGGTTTCTCACCCACGCGCTGAGTCGGACTATCCGGTGTAACTAACTCTGGATATTCAATTTCTAACTCTTGTAACTCCCGATAAAGCTGGTCATAGACAGCATCTGCCATCATCGGTGCATCCAGGACATAATAAGCATAGCTAGCTTCTTGCAACAACTGGCGCAATTCTTCTACACGCTTAACTTCCGACTGACTTTGTATCATTATAGCGATCGCAAATTACCTAGCTAACAAACTTAATTTTCCCAGATTACTAGCAGTAATGCCAGTCATACTTCCATCACCAGAACGAAAACAGAGAAATCCAACTCCACTCCTCCTTTGCGACTTTGCGCCTTTGCGTGAGAAAAAAAATCCTCTAACCATTATTATTCCCCAGATACTTAGCCTTTAACTCCTCCAATTCCTTATCCATAGCGTTGTTCTTCGCAGGGGGAGAAATTGGTTTTGGTGGTTGTGCTGGACTTGGCTGAGGTTTACCACCACCCAAAATTTGAGTTTTCACTTCTTCCAACTCCAACTCAATTTGACTAGGAGATTTCTGTACAGACTGTGGTGGTGACTTTGGTTTAGCTATGGTTGCTGGTATAGCGACAGAGGGAGATTGATTTAAATCTTTGAGGACTACATCTGCTGTTTGATAACGGCGAACAGGAATACTGACTAGCATCTTTTCCAGGATGCGATTTAACTGGGGACTGAGGGGAGTTTGTAGATTTTGTTGCCAAATCCAACTATCATTATTAATATCATAAGAATCAAAAGGCGATCGCGCAGTTAAAAGATGAATACAAGTAGCACCTAAACTGTAGATATCACTGGCAAAAATCGCCCTACCTCTGATTTGTTCTGGGGCGACATATTCCGGAGTACCAATACTTGTACCTGTTCTATTTAAAGCCGTACCCGTCGCAGATTTAGAAGCGCCAAAATCCACCAAGACTAATTTAGCATGGGAATCCCGCAAAATATTTTCCGGCTTAATATCCCGGTGAATCACACCTCTAGAATGGCAGAATTGTAACACTGGCAATAAATCTTTAAGTAATCGCCATATCTGCGCCTCACTAAAAGCCCCATTTTGCGCCAACTCATCAGCTAAATTTTGCCCATCAATAAATTCCTGTACCAGATACTGTCGGTCATCTTGGGTAAAATACGCCAGAAGTGCGGGAATTTGGGGATGTTGTCCCAAATCATCCAACTGTACCGCCTCTTGAGTAAATAACTCCACAGCCTTCTGCAAAGTATTAGTACCTTGGGCTTGGGGGTAAAATTGCTTAATGACGCAGGGCGGTTTAGAAGGTTTATCCTCATCCACCGCCAAAAAGGTTTTACCAAAACCACCTTGTCCGATAGGTTTAATGGCGCGATAGCGGTCTTTCAGCAGTAATTTGGAACCACAATTCAAGCAAAACTTGACATTATCGGGGTTTTCTGGCTGGGAACAATGGGAATTTAGGCAATAACTCATGGAGGTTTGGCACTCTTACTATCCTTATTTTGCCTTGTCTGAGACAGAAGGGTGATGAATTAGTTTCACGCAAAGGCGCATTAGCGTAGCGAAGCACGAAGTGCGTTAGGCGCAAAGGTAGGAAAAAGAAAGCACAAAACTATCCGCGTTTATCTGCGTGCGTCCACCTGCGTTTAATTATTACTGCTTGTAACTCACTTGAATCAGAATGGCTATAATGATTTTTCCCTGACCTCTAGTTTAAATCCCAAAGTATCCAATAACCCCACCAAACTGTATATTTCAGCCCCACCACTTTTTAACAGCATCTGATTAAGTTGTTCCCACTTTAGTTTTGCTTGTGCAGAAAGATTGTTCATCTTCAATTGTGCATCAATGACATCTTTTAAGGCTGAGGTTAACAGTTCAGTCTCAGGATTTTCCGCTTCTAATATTGCCTCAATATAAGCAGCCGCCTCTTCAGGGTCTTGAAGTGATTCAATTAGATAGTCCTGGTAGCTATCACTGGTTGGCATTTTCACTTTCTTCATAATCTGCCCAATACTCCTGTGCTTGACAAATATCTTTTTCTTGACTGCTTTTATCTCCACCCAACAGCAGAAGCACAATTGTTGTACCTATTTGTCCAAAGTAGACTCGGTAGCCAGAACTATAATTAATCCTGAGTTCAAAAACACCCTCTCCTACTGACTTATAATCCCCCAGATTGCCAAGAGTAACTCGTTTTAGCCTCTCCTTAATTTTAGCTTTAGCTCTCCTATCTCGCAGCCCATCCAGCCATTCTGAGAAAGGAATTTTGCCGTTAGCTGTAATGTAACGCCGAATCTCCCTTGGTTTTGCTTCCATAATTTCATCAGGAATTACCCGTGTTCCACTTGACTCCGCATCAAACGTTGTACACTGACTAAGGCTCGATTTAACTCAAAGTTGCGCCTGTGGGGATTCTGTAAATAGGCTTGCTGTTCTTCTTCTATCATCTTCACATCTTGAACTACCAAACCATCAAGTAATTTTTGGGCTGCACCAAATAAACTATCTTTAATAAATCGGCGAAACCATACAGGTAATTTATGTAAGCGCCAAAAGGCATTTAATGATGTAAAATGGATTAAATATGCTTTGGTTTCGGTTTCACTAATGGGACACAATAAACAATAAATTTTAAAATCTTTGCCCAAGGTGGAAACCCAATGGGGATAAACATAACTTACATCTAATGGTTCAGGATGTAGTCGCCGCAATGCGGGAAAAAATAATTGAGAGATTGACCAAATTTTGTCTATTTTGTAATAACTTTGGGCGATATAATGGGCATCTACACGATGATTATCTTCGTCAATGTCTTGTAGTGATGCTTCTGCCCAGGCTTGTAAATCTTCATGTAAATGTCCATGATACATATCCATTAAGTTTTCAATTAAATATGAATAATGGGCTTGAGTATTAATAACTGAAACTGTGGCAATATAATTGAGATGTTCCCATTCTGGTAAGCCTAAAGGTTCGACCGATGGTTGATCTTTTCCGGGAAATAACCAGATAAATCCGTCTTTTTCTGTGACTGGGTAATGGCGAAGCTGACAATTGGGTAATTTCTGATTTTCTGCTAGGTAGGGAACAGCCGCACACTCTCCGGTGGAATTGAAGCGCCAACCGTGATATGCACATTCTAATTCGTTACCAATTACCTGTCCGTGACTAAGTTTAACTTGGCGATGGGGACAACGGTCTTCTAGGGCGTGAATTTTACCTGTACTATCTCGATAAAGTGCGATCGCCTGTCCCCATAATACCACATTTATCGGCTGATTGCTTACTTCACTACTCCGTGCAACTACATACCAATGATTGGGGTTTATGCCTAATTGACGGACATCACGAGTTTGGACAGTGGGAGATAAAGAGGACATATTATCAAACATCCTGAAATATTGGAGGTGTAGTAAGAGATATTTTACAGGTATTTTTTGTCTAAATAAAATGTAATATTTATAACTAATACTTCCTGAGTTGTATAAGCCTTCAGATTTATCTGTGAAATCAATCCAAAATCCAAAATCTAAAATCTAAAATTGTATGACTGCGATCGCCTGAATTAAGATATTCTGGGCAGCTTCTACAACTAACCTTGCCTACAGGCGATAAAGTATGTGTAGATAAAACTTTGACTAAATTGGGAAAAAATCTGTATGACAAATTACCAAGAAAACCTAGCAAGCAATGAAGTCAACGGGAATACGGTGAGTATTAACCATGTGGATGTGATTCAAAATGTCATCGGGACTCTAGAACAAGATGATAGCGCTATGGTCAGCCACAGTGCAGAGGATGGTTATCTGTGGAAATTTAACTACGGGAGTGTGGAAGTTTTTATCCGACTCACTGGAACTAGCGATGAGGACACTATCACAGTTTGGTCATCGGTGCTAAAGTTACCCGCCAAAGATGAACTCAATTTGATGCGTCATATTTTGGAAATGAACTGCTCTAGCACCTTAGAAGCGCGCTTTGGTATTATTGAAAATCGGGTAGTAGTAATCTCGACTCGCACCCTAGAAGATTTGTCACCAGCCGAAGTTTCACGACTAATTACCATTGTGGCTAACATTGCTGATGATAACGATGAAATTTTACAATCTCAGTATGGTGCGAGTTAAACTGTATTGCTTGTACCCTTCTAAATATTAGTGTTGAACCCAATTGACAATTTTGATAGTAAGCAGGTTTGGCGACTAATTCCTTTATTAGAAGCTTCTGGTGATGTGCAGATGGCCATTGATAGATGGTTGTTAGAACAGCACAAATCTGGGAACCACCCTCCGACTCTGCGATTTTATACTTGGTCGCCACCTGCAATTTCTCTTGGCTATCACCAACGCCAATACCCGGAATTTTGGAGAGATTTGATTTGGCGGGGAGAGAAACTAGATTTGGTGACTCGTCCCACTGGCGGGAGGGCGGTATTACATCAAGGTGATTTAACCTATGCTGTGATTACTTCTGGTATACCTGGGAGACGTTTCCAGATATGTGAAAAAATTTGTGAGTTTTTAATTCAAGGATGGCGATCGCTGGGCGTAGAATTGCGCTACGGTACAGCTGGGCGGGGCTATATCCACAACCCTAACTGTTTCGGGACAGCCACCAGTGCAGATTTAATCTTACCAGATGGAAATAAATTCATTGGTAGCGCCCAACTGCGAAAGGGTGAGGTGATTTTGCAACATGGTTCCATCCGTTTACAGCTAGATGTCGAATTATTTACTCAAGTCTTTGGCGTAGAAACTTCCAGCAGTATACAACTGTCGCCCAATTTGAGTTTAGATCAGATAATTACTACTTTAATTAGCGCAGCTTGTGATTGTTTTGCGATGCAGATAGAAGTAAAACCCCTCTCCCAGTCTGAATGGGATGAAATTCTCACAATAGTCTGAATCAGCGTCACGCAACTTGGGTTTTATGTTTGTGCGCCATCATATTGCTGCTACAGTATTTATATGTCAGATTTGACATTAACACAATAAATTTCTCAGGAGAGTTAATTTATTGAAGAACATATATGGATATAGCAAAGCGTCAACGTTTGGAAGCAGCTGGTTGGCGAGTTGGAGATGCGGCTGACTTTCTAGAACTTTTACCGGAAGAAGTAGCTTTTATTGAAATGAAGCTATCTTTAAGTAGATATTTGAAGGAACTACGGTTAAAAAACCAGCTTTCTCAGGCGAATTTGGCTAAGAGAATTAATTCTAGTCAATCGCGCGTAGCTAAGATGGAAGCGGGAGATCCTTCAGTTTCTCTAGATTTGATTGTACGGACAATTTTAGCTGTAGGGGGAACTTGTGAGGATGTGGCGATCGCAATTGCTGCTATCCAGACCTAATAAACTTAGATTTATCCAGACTTACTTATTTTATGCCCACCAATCTCATTATTCTCGTTGCTGCTTTAATTGTCGCCTTTATTATCTTCAAAGCTGCGTTGAAAGTATTAAAGACATTTATTAGTAGTGCGATCGCAATTTTTGTAATTCTCGTAATTCTTAATATGTTTGGCTTTAGTCCCGATGATCTCATAGAAGAAATTACCAACTTACCGCAAACTTTCAGTAAGTTTTTCACCGGGGAAAGTTGACAACCTAAATAAAGATGAGAAGACTAGTTTAATTTGTCGCTGATTTTGCAATAGCCCCCAATTGTAACCCTGGCGGATAGCTACCATCTTCTTTAATCCGCTTAATTGCCTCATCGGTAATGGGTAAATTTAACTTTTGGGCTAATTCCCGGACAATATCCCCCCGGTCGATAACACCAGCTACTGTACCCGCAGGGGAAAGCACAGTAATTCGAGGTAATTGCTCATTTTCTAGCTTATTGATCACCTCAGCTAAACAAGTGGATTCCGGTACACTGGGAATTTCGGTTAAAGGATGCACAATACTTTGCAGAGTCCGGTTGTCCCATTCACTTCTTTCTACTAAGCGTAAATCATCAATGGCTACCATACCCCGGTAACGTCCATCGGAAACAGCAAAGTAGACACTTGGGGCGTTGATGTCTAATAAGTAGGAGTCGGCAAAACTTCGTAAAGTTTGGTCAGCATCCACTACGCGAAAATCACGAGTCATAGTCTCGCTGGCGGTGATTTTGAGTAGGGTTTCTTGTAATGTGGTTAACCGATCATAGCTGTTAGCATTACGCACAGTAAACCAACCGATTAAGGCAATCCACAAACCAGTAATTAACTCTCTGGTAAAGAAGTCTACAGCTAATCCTGATGCGATCGCAGCATAACCTAAAATTTGTCCAGACTTAGCAGCCCAATGTACAGCCTGAAAGCGGTTCCCTGTGATTTTCCACAGTGCAGCTTTTAAAACTTGTCCGCCATCTAGAGGTAAGCCGGGAATCAAGTTAAATAGGGCGACTACTAAATTAATTCTCGCCAAATCTGTCACCATTGCGGAGAGGGGGCTAGATGTCGGTGTAATATTAGTAGCTAGGGTCAAGAGCAAAAATAGAGCAATACTAACTAGAGGTCCGGCGATCGCCACTTGAAAGGCTTTTCCTGGAGTTTTTGACTCTTCTTCGATAGACGCAACACCGCCAAACATAAATAGAGTAATTGAGTTTACCTTAATACCTTGCGATCGCGCCGCCAAACTGTGACCTAACTCGTGTAACAACACCGAACCAAACAGCAGCAGTGCCATGACCATCCCCGCACTCCAACCGATAGCAGCACCCCATTCCTGGTAAGCTAAACCAAAATTCAGGGTAGCTAGCCCTAAAATTACAAACCATAGTGGGTCTAAAAATAGAGGAATGCCTAATAAAGACCCGATGCGCCAATTTGTTTCCATTCGATTATCCTAAAACTAGATATTTGCAGAGATTAATCTTTAAAATGTGCGTTTGTTATCAATAAAACTTGCAATGGTAAATCTCAAATTAAAAATAGAATCAGATGCTCTAACTTCTAGGTTGACATATTCCGACCCCCAGAACTAAGAACTGAGGGTGAGGATTTCCGCCGTCAAATAACACCGAGATTAGTCAATCCCAAAACTACACTGAATCCGATGGCCAGCACTCATAGCCGCCAGGAACGAACCAACGCTGGGATTACTGAACAGTGAGTGCTGGAAAAGGTATGGGAATCCTCTTCTTCTAACCATGCTCAATTCAATTGCTGGGGAGTAAAAAGCAGGGGAGAATGGGAGCGGGGAGAAAATAAGCAGAATTTTGTTCTATTCCAATTTATTCTCCTCTGCACCCTGCCCCCTGCCCCTCTGCCTCTTCCCAGTCCCCAATCTAGTCTTACAGACGACCGATATTAGTCAGCCCTAACACAATACCAATACCGATCACATGACCGAAAGCCATAGCCCCGATGAAGGTGGGAACACTGATTGGTAAAATAGGAAACTTGGGGCCTACTAGAGGATACTTAATGGTGAGACTAAGTAACAGAACGACCAAGCTGCTAACGCTAATAATAATTCCGACTGTAGGAGTCCATTCGGGTGTAACGGGAACTGATGCGGCGGCGAGTAAGGTTGATAAAATCAAGTTGGTATCTCCTAGATGACAAAATTAATGTAGTCCTCCAAAATTATAAAGTTCCAGAGTAAACAACCCAACAGTTTTACTTAAACTTTGATATTTTTTTCCGTTACCAATATCTGAAATTTATATGCGGGTGAAAATTTGCGGCCTTATTCAAGCAGAACAAGCTGTTGCGATCGCCAATCTGGGCGCAACTGCACTAGGATTTATATGTGTACCCGCCTCACCGCGCTATGTTACCTCGGAGGAAATTCGGGAGATAGTAGCGCAATTACCGGAAAATATTGACAAAGTTGGAGTTTTTGCTCACAGCAGCATTCCCGAAATTAGCCAGATAGTCAGGGATACTGGGTTGACTTGTGTTCAGTTACACGGAGACGAATCACCAGAATTTTGCTCACTTTTACGTGAAAGTCTCCCAAATATCCAAATTATTAAGGCTTTGAGAGTTCGCAGTATTGAACATCTGGCTCAAGTCTCTGATTACACCAAATATATAGATACACTACTACTTGATGCCTATCATCCCCAACAGTTGGGGGGTACTGGACAAACTCTAGACTGGCAGATATTAGAGCAGTTTCAACCCAGTTGTCCTTGGTTATTAGCTGGGGGACTAACGCCAGATAATGTAGTCACTGCTTTAAATCAAGTCAAACCCGACGGGATAGATTTATCTAGTGGTGTAGAAATTCAACCAGGAGATAAAGATTTAAATAAAGTAGCTCTGCTATTTGAGAAGTTAGGGAAATGGAAAGCCCTGAGTTTAGAGTAATTCCCAATTCCCAATCCCCAATCCCTTCGGACTTACGCAAAAACTCTCTCAAACCCTCTTTACTTCTCCCAAGGGGAGACGCTACGCGGTAAGCGAAGCTATGCCGAAGGCTTTACGTGTCCTTTGTGGTTCGTTTTCTCATAATTTTGCGTAAGTCCTGTCCCTAAAAGAATGAAGGTTGGTGACGAATCAAGTTAAAGAACTCTTCCCGCGTTTTTTGTTCTTCTTCAAATACACCCACCATTGCGCTGGTGACAGTCCAAGAACCGGGCTTCTGCACACCCCGCATTGCCATGCACATATGGGTGGCTTCCATTACTACTGCGACACCTTGAGGTTCGAGTATGGTCTGAATTGCTTCGGCTATTTGACGGGTTAATCTTTCTTGGACTTGTAGGCGGCGAGAATACATCTCGACAATGCGAGCAAGTTTACTTAAACCAACAACTTTTTGGTTGGGGATATAAGCAACGTGTGCTTTACCCATAAAGGGCAACATATGGTGTTCGCAGAGGCTAAAGAAGTTAATATCTCGGACTAAGACCATCTCGTTATGTCCTTCATCAAAGATGGCATCATTCAGGAGTTCTTCTAAGGATTGGTTGTAGCCACTGGTGAGAAACTGCATGGCCTTTGCTACACGTTTGGGTGTTTTCAGCAGTCCTTCTCTTTCGGGGTCTTCTCCAACTCCTACTATTATCGCTCTTACGCCATCCATCATTGATTCCATTTCTGCCTCTGTGGGTGGGTGGAAATCCGCTTGTCGTCCGTTATGGGTGTTGCGGTCTGGTTTGGATCTGATGGATTCTACTAAATCTGGGTTGAGAGGAGATTTGGCGCTGTTGGAACCGTTGGAATTTACAGTAGTCATGATGTGATTACTTGGTAATGATGGGAATTATTAAAGTTGCTGATTGAGAATCTTAATTTCACGCAACTGGCTTGCGTAGAGACACTCTAGAGTTAAAGAGCGCCAGCACTGGGCATTAAAATCAATTCGTCAATGACGGCTTTTTGTGGTAGTAATGCGGTGTGCAGAATTGACTGGGCAACAATTTCTGGGGTTAACATTTTGGTGCGGTCAAGATCGGCCTGTACGGTTTCGGTGTCCCACAGTTCGGTATTCACAGCACCAGGACAAATGGCAGTGACTCGAATGCCGTGGGCGCGTTCTTCTTGTGCCAGGGTTTGGGAAAGTGCCATGACACCTGCTTTGCTGACGTTGTATGCTCCCCAACCGGGAAAGGCTTGCTTGGCGGCAATTGAGGCTACATTAATAATTGTTCCTGTGTGGCGATCGCGCATTCCGGGTAAGATGCCGATGATACACTGAAATACGCTGGTGAGGTTTAAGTTGATTACTTGCTGCCAATCTTCTAAGGGGATATCACTTAAGTTGCTTGTGTATGCTATGCCAGCATTGTTTACCAAAATATCTATGTCCCCAAAGTCAAGGGCGATCGCCTGGATTTTTGCTTTAACTTCGGATATATTAGCAAGATCAACCGCGTAAGCTTTGGCGACTACTCCTGTGTGTCTAGCTGCTGCTGCTACTGTTTCTAATTTATCTAAAGAACGGCTGACTAAGGCAACATCAATTCCCGCCTTGGCAAATTCTAAGGCTGTTGCTTTACCAATTCCACTACTAGCCCCAGTAATTAGGGCGCGTCGTTTCTCAAAACTCATGCTTTTTTCCAATTTTTTGGTAGTTCCGAAAGCTTTTTTCAGCAGCTAATTATCCAAATCTGGCGGAGTGTTAAATTTAACTAACCTAAATTTCCGTTGATTTCTGGTTGATAACTAACTAGTAATTTTTGTGGTCAGCGTGGGTATTTTTTCCCGTCAGGTGTTTTCCCAGTCAGGATAACGAATGTTTAACTGGGAAATTATGTCATAGATTTAAATTTGATTACTGAATAACAGGCAAATCACTGATCAAATCAATTTGATTTGCTTAAAATACAAAAACCTATGGCTGTTTAGATTGTTAAAAATCTTTACTTAGCCATAGGTATTATAACATTGCTGATCAGCAAAGGTGTGATTATCTAGGGTTATCAGTGAGCTAGTTCGGTAAAAACACCAATTTTGCGGAATTTTTCGTAGCGGAGTTGTCGCCGTTCTGGAGATGTTAAGCGGTTGAGTTGATCTAAGTTGTCTAATAAGCTCTGCTTGAGAGTTTTGGCGGCTTCCAGTGGGTCGGAATGAGCGCCACCAGTGGGTTCTGTTAATATTTCGTCGATGATGCCTAAGTTTTTCAGGTCATGGGAAACGATTTTGAGGGCGACAGCTGCTTGGGGTGATTTGCTGGCATCTTTCCAGAGAATGGCGGCACAGGCTTCGGGGGTAGCAACGGTATAAACGGCGTGTTCAAACATCATTAGGCGATCGCCTACGCCAATACCTAAAGCACCACCAGAACCACCTTCGCCGATGACTGTGCAGATAATTGGCACATCAAAGCAAAACATTTCCCGTAAATTGTAGGCGATCGCTTCCCCTTGTCCTTGATGTTCGGCTTCGATACCTGCCCAAGCGCCTGGGGTGTCGATAAAAGTTAAAATCGGCATTCCAAACTTGTTGGCGTGTTCCATTAAGCGCAGGGCTTTCCGGTAACCACCAGGGGAAGCCATACCGAAGTTCCGGGCGACATTATCTTTAGTATCGCGGCCTTTTTGATGACCTAACATCACCACTGGTTGTCCGCCCAAACGACCTACACCACCAACTAAAGCTGGATCGTCACCACCGCAGCGATCGCCATGCAACTCCATCCATTCATCACTAATAGCCTGAATGTAATCAAGAGTACTAGGGCGACGAGGATGACGAGCTACTTGCAGACGCTGAGACGGTGACAAATTACTAAAAATTTCCTCTCGTAATTGCATAGCCCGTGTTTCTAGTTTGCGAATTTCACCAGAAACATCAACGCCATTTTCTTCTGCAAGTTGCCGAATCTGATCAATTCGGTTTGCCAGTTCTGCTAGTGGCTTTTCAAAATCTAACAGTAGTGGTTTACGCTCGGTAGTTGCCATCGTACAAGTTAAGAGTGTGGAGTTATTTTAAAGTGGGGATGTAGGGCATGAACTATGGCCTGTGATTTATCGGTAAATCACTAATTAACGACTAAAGACTCAACTAGCAGGGGTCTAAAACCGTGTTTTATTGATGCTTGACCAATCTGCTCCATTTTTTCTACGGTAATCTGATTCCGCCCCCAAGAAAAGTTCGTGTATAACTTCTCAAATTCCAGTAGCATCGATTCGGCGAAACAAGCGAATAACTGACGTGCCGGCACATCCATATTGACTATTTTCATAATTTTCCAGTCAATATCTAGAGAATGTTCGACAATCCCACCATTTAGCACATGAACACCAGGATACTGAATTTTAGTAGCTAAGTTTTTCGGATAGCCGCCATCAATGAGCAAACAAGGGCGCTTTAAGACTGTGAAATCAATTTCCAAGCCTTTGGGCATACTGGCTACCCAAACGACAATATCAGCCTGGGGTAGTGCTTCATCCAAAGCCATAATTTTTCCCCGCCCCAGTTCTGCTTGTAACTCTTGGAGACGTTCGTGGTTGCGGGCGATGAGCAAAAGTTCTTTGACATCTGTTCTGGTATCTAGCCAGCGTGTAACAGCACTACCAATGTCTCCAGTTGCGCCACATATAGCAACAGTCGCTTTCGACAAATCAAGTCCTATTTGTTGCGAAGCTTGTTCCACCTGCTGACAAATAATGTAAGCAGTGTGAGTATTCCCTGTGGTGAAGCGTTCAAACTCTAGTTTGATATTGCGGACTTGGCTAAACTGCTCCAATTTAAAATTCTCAAAAATAATTGAGGAAAATCCTCCCAAAGCAGTGATATTGATGCCATGCTTTTGAGCATGAGCCATTG
Source organism: Nodularia harveyana UHCC-0300 (assembly GCF_034931085.1). Lineage (NCBI taxonomy): Bacteria > Bacillati > Cyanobacteriota > Cyanophyceae > Nostocales > Nodulariaceae > Nodularia > Nodularia harveyana. The sequence continues at coordinate 37,628 of NZ_JAYGHG010000034.1, forward strand.
CATTGAGAATTTTGCGTGTTGCGGCTTTGATGCGGCGATTAGCGAGCATTTCCGGCAAAAAACAAGATTCTACATACCGTCCTTCAATTGTCTGTCCAGTTACGCTGGTAACTGTAATTTCATCGACAATTTGGGGCGGGGCGCTGCACCAAAAATCTAGCCCTTGATCGGCATATTCTGGATAACCTAATTCTTTGGCTACCGCTTGTGCGTGTTCTAAACTAGTCAAATGTCCAATTAGACCAAACATGTATTGATGTATTAGGCGTGTGCTTTGTCGAAAGCGTTGAATAAGTGGGCAAAAATTAAATACAAATTCGTAATTCGTAATTCGTAATTCGTAATTCGTAATTAAGAAAATCCGACCTATCCTGGTTTCCCTGTTGGTATCTGTCGGATTATGGCTTCAAATGGATACAACTCTCAGAAAGAGTAAACACAGCTTCAGATGAATTAGGAGCAAGGATGTTGCACTTAATTTAAGCGGCTATGAGTCCGTAGGCTGACATCCGCATGATGTCTCTGGTAGTAAAACCAATGTTACTTAAAGCTTCACCGTATTGAATCATGAAGTCTTCTACCAAAGCTTCTTTTTCCATTGCTAAGACCAGGGCATCATCTGCGACTTGGTTGAGCATTTTCCAAACAATGGGTAGGTTTTGGCGATTGGCTGCTTCTAATTCTGCTTTGGATTCAGCAAAATTTTCTTTCAACCAAACTTCTCCAAAGTTGAGGTGACTATACTCATCTTTTACGACTCCCTCTGTGATTTTACGGGCAAAATCATCGGCAACGGGAATGTAGATGTTGTATGCGGCGATCGCAAAACACTCAATAATTAAAGATTGAATCAACAAACAAGTTACCACTTGACCTTCAGCCGCCGCTTTTTGGAAGTTTTCGTGTAGTCCAGAGAAAAACTTCTGAGCAAATTCCATATCTGGTTCTACAGAAAGATTCCGCCCACAGGCTTCAAAACCTTTTTTATGGCGACTTTCCATTTTGGATAAACGAATCAGTTCATCTTTTAGGTCTGGGAGCATTCCCCCCAAAGTGATGTAATTGTCATGAGCTTCCTGTTCGCCTTCAATGACAATGGCATTAATGCGACTGTAAGCATCTTTGTATTCTTCACTCTGGAAATCAATTTTTAATTCGGTGGCGAGTTGTTGCATGGTGTGTTTACTCCGGTAAACTGGAATCATTTGATACAAAAATTTGATTTTCCCTATTTATCTAGGGTAATGATCACTATGGTTTAATTTAACTTAACAAGTCACTATGTTATAGATTAGCCTTTGCTGGGGGCGATGCTCTAGTCAGAGAACACAAATGCTTTAACACTCAACTCATGTCCAAAACAAACTGGAATCTCAAATCTACCAATCTTTTCAGGTTAGGAGTCCTGCTATTTGGGGCATTTATTGTCCTATTACCGTTGCTTGTGGTCTTTCTCACCTCTTTTGCGCCTCCAGGAGCTAGTTTAGAAGTTTCAGCCAAAACGAACTGGTCTTTAGCTAATTACCGTGATGCTTGGGAGCGGGGTAAATTTTTACTGGCGTTTGCTAATTCTACCTTAGTGGCGATCGCTGTGACGGCTTTTCAGATGGTCACTTCTGCATTAGCCGGTTACGCCCTGGCCAGATTGAAGTTTCGCGGTAAACAAGCGCTGTTACTGGTTGTATTAGCTACTTTAGTGATTCCCTTTCAATTATTGGTAATTCCCATCTTCCTAGTTTTAAAGTGGGGACACCTGATAAATACTTACGGGGCGCTGATTTTACCCACAGCTGTCAATGGCTTTGGAATTTTCTTGTTACGTCAATATTTCCAGACAATTCCCGTAGAGTTAGAAGAAGCAGCAACCATCGACGGCGCGAACCGACTGCAAATTTTGTGGCGAGTGATGTTACCTTTAGCCCGTCCCGCCTTGGTGACGCTATTTTTGTTTACCTTCATTGCGGAATGGAACGATTTATTTAAGCCTTTGGTATTTACCACCAGACCGGAATTAAGAACGGTGCAATTGGCTTTAGCAGAATTTCAAGAACAATTCACGAATAATTGGCCTCTAATGATGGCTGCGGTAACTATAGCGACTGTGCCGGTGATGGTAGTGTTCCTCATCGGTCAACGTCAGTTTATACGCGGTATAGCCGCAACAGGGATTAAGAATTGAGTTTGGTCACAGAGGAGGGAGGAATCACCCTCTTCTGTCACTCTCCGAAAACATTTGCAATTTCCCAATTCTCGAACTTTTGCATAGCAAGCGATTGGCTTCGCCAGAGATTAGTTGCATTCTAATTGAGATTAGAAAAGAAATTGGAGGTTAATTTATGGTTTGGAAAATTACTACTGATGAATTGTTGGCTCGGTACAACGCTGGGGAGCGTAACTTTGCTGGTGTCGAAATTTTGCGAATTGTCGGCGAAATGGGCGAAATAGACGGGGTTGATGGTCAGATTACTGGACTCGAAGGTGCTGACTTGCGGGGTATTAACCTGCGGGGAGCTAATCTTGAAACAGTCGATCTGAGTGGGGCTGATTTGACTGGAGCCGATTTGTTCGGTGCTTATTTGGGCGAGGCTGGTTTGGTAAAAACGATTTTGAGAGATGCCAATTTGTTCTCCGCCAATTTGAGTAGTGCTACTTTGAATGAGGCCGATTTGACTGGGGCTGATTTGAGCCACATGAAAGCGATTGGTGCTAGTTTCATCCGTGCTAAAGTCCCTGGCTTTGAACGCGGTGATTTGACTCACGCTGACTTTCGAGATTCTACTGCCGGTGAGTATGCTCTTTGTCGCTGGTTTAATGTTATTTGGCATACTACTATGCCCGATGGTACTATCCAAGAAGGTCCCTACTGTAAATGGTAATAGTTCTGACTCCGTTGCAGCTATTAAGGGAGCAGGTTCGATAATATTTATTTTTGTTCTAATATCTGTAACATTACGATTTTCAATTGCTTGTTGAATATCTGTAGGAATATTAGAGAAAAAATTATAGCCAGTTATATCTTCAAGTGCGATCGCAATTCTTCGTAGGTTCGGTTGAGGAACGAAACCCAACATTAATCAACTTATCCCTTGTAGAGACGTTTCATGGAACATCTCTACATTCTTTGTCGGCGATGACTAATGACTAATTCGTTTCCTGAATTTGCAAACGGATTGTGTGTTCAGTACCGCCACTCAATTGTAATTCCATGATTTCACCACCCAGGGGTTCGATGCAAGTTAGGAGCGATCGCAAATTGGGTGTACTTGCACCAGTATCGACATATAAGCGGTCTGCTAAGTTACCAATGCGTTTCCAAGTCATGTATAACTTGGCAATGGTTTGTTCTATCTGTGAGGCTTGATTGACTAAATCGGCGGCTATACTCAAACAGCCGATTCTTTGGGCTTCTTCTAAGGCTGTTTCGATGTCAATATCTGCCTGTGTCAGTGCTTGGACTTGGGCGGCAGATTTGAGATATTTCGCTAGGTGACGCGCTTCTGAAGTTGCTTGTTTAAGAGTATCAACGTCGGGATTGGCATCAATTTCGGTGTGAATCATCTTCTGATGTGATTCTGGTAGTTTTTCCATTTCCTTCACCAGAGGGGCAATGTAGCGCGAGGGAAGGGAGTTATCGGCGGCTTTTACCTTCACCGATTCCGGAAGTAACTCCGAGGACATGGCTGTCCATTCGTCGGTGAGTTGGCGGACCTCTCTTCTAGTGATCTGGTCGCCTTTTTGCGCGGCTTCACTCACCATCTGTTGCACTTCTGGGACGGCTTTGGAGGTTTCGATAAATGCCCGTTTGCTAAAGTTATTCACTGATGCTGGGTCTAGTCTTCCTTCGTCCAGGAGAGTATCAGCACTATTAGCTAGTTGAATCCAGGCGTAAGCTTGACTTTTACTAATTTCTCGTTCTTTGAGCCATTTGAGAAATCCCGTACCTCGTCCGTCGCCACCTTTTTTCTCTCGGTCGCGGATAGCCCGTAAGATGCGCCCCCGCCAGATTTCGGTTTGCAGGTCAAAGCGATCGCATACCTGCCATGCTACATCCAGCTGTTGTTGAAAGTCTGAGTCTAAAATCTCTTCATCTTCTGGATCTGGTAGTTCAAAGCTGAGGTCGGCTGGTTGTTGTAACGCCGCAGCCAGGTCGTTGATAGATTCGGTATCTTGCACAATTGATAGCTAACTAGTGTATGCGATTTTCTTCGGCTCTGCGCGGAGCGCAATGGGCTTAATTATTACATATTTTGTCACAGATTAAGCCTCACCCCCACCCTCTCCTAATTCAGAAGAGGGGATTTTTTATTTCCTGAATAAATCCTAGATTTATTAACAGGACTTACGCGAAATTATGAAAAAACGAACCACAAAGGACACAAAGAACACGAAGTCAAGAGGGTTTGAGAGAGTTTTTGCGTAAGTCCTAATTAAATGTTATTACCAGTTTTAGCGGTGATTTTATCTAACAAATGACGGACTTTTTTCGCTCTTTCAGGTTGTCGCTGTTTTTGCAACAATGCTATTGCTTGTTCTAGATTAGTTTTGGCTGGTTCTGGCTGATTTTCTTCCATAAAAAAGTCAGCTAAACGCAGGTAAGCATCAGGATTTTTCGGACTGCTACGAATCACTTCCTGATATAGTTCTATTGCGTCTTTGGGATTACCCTGTGCTTTTAAAATATCTCCTAATAACAAGCGAACGACATCATTAGTGGAGTTGTTAGCAATCACTTGGCGAAATGCGGCTTCTGCACCTTGATAGTCTTTTTGTTCATAAAGTTTTACCCCTTTTTGAAAGGAGTTGGAGGTATTCAAAGTTTTCCAAGAGAAATAAGCAAGAATGGTGATGGCGATCGCCACAGGAATTATGGCGAAAATATCCGTGTTTTGAAAGTTTTCCAACATGGTTTTATGGTAAAAGACAGGCAATGGGGAACATAATATATTCGAGGTAAAAGAGTTTCCAAATAAATTGGTAGAATTGGGCGATCGCACTTTTATCTTCCAAGTCTACTGATAAACTTCGCATCCACATCCCCGCCAAGATTACGAGATGACTAACCACTGAAAATACCGGGTTAATACCAGCAAACCGCAGCACACCAATTACAACTATTCCTAAATAGCAAACTGTTAACACCCACAGCGCCAAATTAAATACAGCTTCGGGTCCGAGTTGGATAGTAAAGGTAGTGATATTGTAAAGGCGATCGCCTTCCATATCCGGGATATCTTTGAAGATGGCGATCGCAAAGGTAAACACCAAAATAAAAATCGTCAGTACCCAAACGGCCGGCGGAATAGCGGCAATTTTTCCTAATGCCCAATTAAAGTGCAAAAATAGCCCCAAATTCACAATAGTTCCCCGCACCGAAAAAATACACAGCGCCGCCCAAAATGGAAATTGCTTCAAGCGAATTGGTGGTAAAGAATAAGCCGTACCAATAGCTAAACTCAAAGCCACCATCCCCAACAAAAAAGGGCCAGTTAGCCCAGCCACCACCAGCGCCAAAACCCCCATCGTAATGACAATTAACTGGCCTTGCTGCTGCGAAAATTCCCCTGATGCTAGAGGTAAATGAGGTTTATTAACCTTGTCAATTTCCACATCCTCTAATTGATTCAACCCCACAATGTAAACATTGCCACATAAACAAGCAATCCAAGCACCCATTACAGAGACAAGTTGCACAGCAGAAAAACCAGTTGATGTCACACCAACAGCAATTAAATACAAGCCCCAGACACTCAAACTCGTGCCAATAATCGTATGCGGGCGAGAAAACTTCCAAAAAGCATAAAGCCAATTACCTTGAAAATTAGAAGACCGACCAGAAATTTCACTCATAAAAAATTCTAGATAAAGGATTGGGTATCGGGAGGAACTATCTCCCCTTTCCTTGCAGGAGAGGGGCTGAGGGGAGAGGTTCATCAACAAGTATTGAATAGTAAATGGGGACTTCCAAATAAAAAAACATCCAAAAACCCAACACAAAAAACCTCTCTATTCCTCATTTCTCTGTGTTCTCTGCGTCTCTGTGGTTCGTTTATCCAGATATTTTATTCCTTAAAAATCCCCGTCCCCTTATTTACTTCCGGACAACAAAGCAAAGCGAATTAACCCACGCTTATAACCATCACTCATTAATCCCAGAGATAATGCACCTTGAATAGTTTCCCAACCAGAAGTGAGTAACCCAAAAAGCGCCTGGGGAGTGAAAGCCGAATCAATCACAAAATCCCAAAAAGGAGCGACAGCCGTAGACCAATCAGCAGTGCGAAGATTGTGTAAAGGAAGTTGACGAGCGATCGCCTCATATTCCGGTAACGAAATCACGTAGGGTAAACAATAGACCCGATAAATATCCTGTAAATGCTTTTGTTCATCTGCCGTTAATGGGGCTATATCCGTAGGACGATGACACCAAGTCACCACCATCAGCTTCCCACCAGGCTTCAAAACTCGATAGCACTCTTGCAAAAACTTAGTTTTATCTGGCATATGTTCACCACTTTCCAAAGACCAGACCAAATCAAAAGAATCGTCAGGAAAAGGCATTGCTTGGGCATCTGCGACTTGAAACTGAGTTCTAGCACTCAAACCAGCATCTTGGGCGCGTTCGGTGGCTCTAGCCGCTTGTACAGGACTCAAAGTAATCCCCGTAGCCTTGGCATTTAACCTGGCGGCTAAATAAAGAGAACTACCACCAATACCACAACCTACGTCCAGAATATTTTCTGCTGTTTCCACCTCTCCCCATTTCAGCACTTCTTCGATTAAATCAATTTGCGCCCGGCGGCGCTCTTTTTTTTGCGTACCATCTGCGCCGTAATAACCGTGGTGCATATGTTCCCCCCAAATCTGTTCCCACAGACCAGAGGAAGCATCATAAAATTGCTGTATTTGTTGGTAAAGAGTTTCACTCATGACGAAAGCAGTGTTAAAACAATGCCGAATTTAAATAAACATACTGGTAGGCTACCATGTGTGTTTTTAATTGAATAAGAGTGTTTTGCTTCTAGGGCTGTTCCCTAGAAGAATTTGTAAGTATTTATTTTGATATGACCGTTTCTCGCACAGTTTGCTTGGGGTTTTTAGCTGTAATCACCGTGGGGACTCTCCTGCTGATGATGCCTTTCTCTAGTAGCAGTGGTACTTGGAATGACCCAATTGTGGCGCTATTTACCTCCACTTCTGCCGTTTGCGTCACAGGGTTAGCAGTAGTTGATACTGGGACGGATTTTTCTTTTTGGGGTCAGTTGTGTATTCTGCTGTTAGCTCAAATTGGCGGCTTGGGGTACATGACAACTACCACCTTTCTGATTATGCTAGTGGGGCGGAAATTTAACCTGCGGCAAAAAATCGCCATTCAGCAAACTTTAGACCGACGGGGAATGAGTGGTAGTTCTCAAGTTATCCGGTCAATTATTGCCACAACGATGATTTTTGAAATTACAGGCATTTTGTTACTTCTCCCGGCATTTGTTCCTGATTTTGGCTGGGGTCAAGGACTTTGGCTGGCAATTTTTCATAGCATTTCGGCTTGGAATAATGCCGGGTTTAGTTTATTCTCAGATAGTTTAATGGGATATCAGTCTTCTTGGTTAGTGGTTTTCACTATTACCATGTTGGTGATTTTTGGTGGTATTGGTTATCAGGTAATCTTAGAAGTTTATTTGTGGTTCCGCGATCGCTTGCTAAGAAAAACCACAAACCCGATATTCTCTTTAGATTTTAAAGTCGCTTGTAGCACCACTTTACTCCTGTTATTCTCCGGGACAATCGCATTTTTGATCATAGAGATCAAAAACCCCAAAACCTTTGGCTTACTTAATTTACCTACTCAGTTTCTAGCCGCTTGGTTTCAATCAGTTACAACTAGAACTGCTGGATTTAATACCATTGATATCAGTCAAATGACTACGGCTGGTTTATTTATTACCATTGCCTTTATGTTTGTTGGTGCTAGCCCCAGTGGGACAGGAGGAGGGATAAAAACTACAACATTGAGAGTTCTCACCAGTTGTACTAAATCAATTTTACAAGGAAAGGAAGACGTTTTATTATATGAACGGAAAATAGCAATATCTTTAATTTTAAAAGCTGTTGGTGTTGTAGTTGCTTCCGTGGCTGTGGTACTTTTCTCGACAATTTTAATTTCCCTCACAGATCCCACATTCACTTTTATTCAACTGCTGTTTGAAGTTGTATCGGCCTTTGCTACTGTAGGTCTTTCTACGGGGATAACTAGTAGTATTTCTATACCAGCAAAACTGATTTTAATTGTCACCATGTATGTGGGACGGGTCGGTGTTTTACTCCTGATGGCGGCTATACTAGGAGACCCCCTCCCTAGTAGAATTCACTATCCTGAAGAAAATTTACTTGTGGGATAGCTGATGAGCTAAATTAGGTTATGGGTTGTTCATTAATCACTAATTAATCCATCAATGTCAGTAGCATGAACTGATAAAATATCAGTGAATAGGCAAAAACTAAAACTTTTAACAAATTCTAGTTTAATAGTTTTTCCCCTGATTCCAGGCAGTGAAAATAAGGATAACAAATGTGAATCTGTCATCGATAGGCTTTTTTCGCAGTTTGCGTCGAGATAACCACCAATTTGCGGTAATTGGGTTAGGTCGTTTTGGTAGATCGGTATGTTCAACATTGCATAAATTGGGTTACCAAGTACTAGCAACAGATGTGGATGAAAAGCTGGTATCAGAAGCATTACATGAAGAGATGGTTGGTCATGCTTTACAACTAGACTCTACTGAACCAGCCGCACTTAAAGAAGCAGGAATCTTTGAATTTGATACGGTAATCATCGCCATTGGTAACTATATTCAAGAAAGCATTATTACTACTTTGAATGTCAAAGAGGGTGGTGTACCTCATGTAGTGGCGAAAGCTTCTAGTGAAGTTCACCGTAAGCTGTTGAAACGAGTAGGTGCAGATCACGTAGTTTTTCCGGAATATGAAGCTGGTTCAGCCTTAGCGCGATCGCTTACCCAACCATCTATTTTAGACCGATTTGATCTCGACCCAGATAACAGTATTGTCGAGATGATTGTACCTGATGAATTTCACGGACGTACTATTTCTGAACTGCAACTGCGTAACCGTTATGGCTTGAATTTACTGGCTGTGAGTCAGGATGGTAAATTTAAAATTAATCCCGAAGCTACTAAGCGTCTAGAACGGGGTACAGCAATGGTAGTGATTGGCCATAATAAAGATATTAATCGCTTGCCAATTTAAATCAGATCAATGCAAGATAGGAATTACACTTAATATGGGTGTACAAAACCTGTACAGATAAGTTTGATTTTGAGCATATTTATGGATTTAATACTCGAAGATTTGGCGGGAATTGATAATAAACTTTCTCAACGTTATATTGACCTTGACTCCGGCGGATATTTCATTATCTATTTAGATCGATCTGCGGGGTTAATTTATGCCAAGCATTTCACAAATGTAATTGATGATCAAGGTTTAGCCGTCGATCCAGAAACCGGGAAGGTAATTCCTGCTAAGGGAAAAGTGGAAAGAACTCATACAACGGTTTTTAGTGGAAGGACGGCTAAGGAACTTTGTGTCAAAATTTTTGAAGATACTCAGCCTTGTCCACTCACTCAGTTAGATCATGCGGCTTATTTGGGGCGCGAATTTCTCAGGGCTGAAGTGGCTTTGGTCACTGGTCAAGAGTATATTCAGGATTGAATCAGTGAACAGTTAGTTGGTAATTGATAACTGATAACTGTTCACTGATAACTGATAAACTTATCCATTAGATGATGGTTGATTTACTTGGTAAACAAAGTAGGTCGCCATCGGGATAATGGTAGCAGCTATTAACAGTCCTACTACCCAAGCCGTCGCATTACCTTGATCAGTATCTTCGGCTTTGGTAAAAGTACCTTCTACCTGTACTGTTTCTGTAACTTCCGGTGGTCCTGGATCTGCTTCTCCAGAGAGGACAGCCAGTAGGCGATCGCTAGCATCGACAAATGCTTGGTTATATTTGTTGCCGTCTCGGATGGGTATACCCAAAGTTTCTGAAACTACACTCTCGGCGATCGCATCAGTCAACAACGGCTTCACCTGTTCACCAGTCAAAATAGCAGTACCGTTAGTCACAGTATCCAGTACCAGCAAGGTTTGATTAGCTTGTTCTGCGGGGGTAGGAAACCACTTCTCAAACAGTTCTTGAGTAAAACTTTCTGGTGTTTCACCATAATCGAGGCGACGAATAGTCACAAATCTGACTTCGTTTCCGGTTTTTTTGGCTAAATCCTCAAAAGTGCTGCTAATTTTACCTTCGTTGATGCGACTGATAATTTCACCTTGATCTAAAACCCAGTTGTTTGCGGTCAGATTGGGGATTTGATATACACCTGTAGCCAATGCAGGTGAGACAAACACTGAGGAAGCTAAAATCACCATCACTAAGGGCGCAATTAGCTGAAGTAGGTATTTTTTCACACTAAACTTTTGTTTAAGTATCTTTTTCATCGGATGATTTCTTTAAGACAGCCTTGCACCAAAAATACTACACAACCAAGGTCAAAATCACCTGATTTACACATCTATTCAATTTTGGCTATACGCAGCAGTCTATTTTTCCTGTAACCATATATCTTACAGCTAGTCTTGGCGATTAGCGATCGCGCCAGTGGCTTATCTTGTGTTTAACCCTATACAGTTCAGCTTGCTGCGAGCGAAAATTAACCTCTTCGACGCTTAACGTCATAAAGTTAAAATTCCAAAAGCTGCCACTGTTAGGATTGAGCCGAGATACACAATTGTCGCGTCGTGTACCTCGGATTAATACCTACTTATCCTTTCCCAGTAAGGGCTTTGGTGCAGAAAGAACTGATGTACTAAATGGTTGTCCTAGTGTGCAGTTATTAATCTGACTTTGTTGAAAACTGTTGCTGAGAGCTATTCCCGTACCAAATGAAATGCACAAGCTTACTACCATAGCCATCATTGTTTCGGAAAAGCGTAAGTTTATAGATACTCCAGACTCGTTAGGTGACTGAGATTCGGTTCTTTTTTTGTTAATAGAAGTCATGTTACGCTGAGATTAGGTTTTTTGAACTATCTCCGTCATCTCTGTGAGAATCTTGAGAGGGCGGAGATTTTGTTTTATCACCGCTTGTGATTAGCATAACTCCAAAATCAGCAATTTACATAGTTAAAAGTATCTATAGTAAGGGTTACAGGGAGCAGGGTATGCATGGTATACGCACCTAGCCTACGAACTATATACGTATCTCCCTATTCTTTTCATGCGTACCCCTATGTGTTTTTGTGCGTATATCCCATGTTTTTATATACGTGGCATCCTATGTTGAGGTATGCATACCCACCTATGTCTTAAAATGCGTATAAAGTTAATAAATTATAATGCAATTCCTAATCATTGTGATAACATTGATTGCAATAAGTCAATGCATAGCCTCAATGGTAGGGCAAAAAATATAATGCAAAACTCATAAAATGAGCAAAAAATGTAATAAAACTTAATATACTAATTGTAGTAATCTATACTTAATGAATACTTATGTCTCCTAAAACCAAACCAGAAAAAATATGGAAACCGATGACTGATGATAAAAATGTAATTTTTGTCAGGTCTGATCTAGATGATTATGGGTTAGATGTTTATGAATTTCGTGTTTTAGGACATATTGCCCGTAGAGAAGGAAAAAAAAAGGATGGAACAGCAAAAGGATGTTTTGCAAAGCAGAAAACTATTGCAGAGGTATGTAGTATGAGTCACAGAAAAGCTCAAGATGTACTAAGAATTTTGTGTGAAATTGGAATGATAGAAAAAGAAGTACGCCAAGGAACTACTAATGTTTACAAGTTGACTCTTCCTAGCACGTGGAAAGATCCATCTAAGTTGAGTGAAATTCGTAAAAAGAATTTAAAAATAAAAAAAGGCAATACTTCAGATGAAGATAGCGATCGCATCCAGTCCACTCGATTATCCCATATTTCCACAACAGCTAAATCATGTTTCAACACAGCAAAATAGTTATAGCAACATAAGTTATTTAGGAGACTACCAGGAGATTCCATGTATTTGCCTCATATAGGAATCCGGTTTGATTTATGAAAAAATTAAGTATTGTAGGGTGCGTTAGGATGAAATCCGTAACGCACGATTATTAAGGCTTTGGTGCGTTACGCTATCGCTAACACACCCTACGTGTCTGTTCAAAAATCAAATAATAGTCCTATAGAATCAACTAACTAAAAGCATATTGTTTGTAGATATTGGGCTGAGTGAAGTTTGATCACCATCGCTCACCCAAGTGAGAAATATTGCAAAATATAAATATTGCACTCAACAGAGAATTAACTATGACTGAAGCGAAGTCAACTCGTAGAGTACACCGGGGAAGGATTTTTCCGGAAATTCAGTGGACAGAACACCAAAAAACCCAATGGAAAGCTGAACGCCAAGCATTTAAACAGCGTTGTCAGTCAATTTTTGCTCAGGTACAACCAGAATTAATGACAACTCACTATAACTGGTACATGGCAGTTGAACCTGAAAGTGGCGAATACTTCCTTCACGAAGATGCTTTTATAGTTGCACAGAAAGCACACGCAAAATACCCGAATATGAGGCTACACGTTTTCCGGATTAATGAAACTGGGGTGTGCGGTAGGATATGATTTTGGGCAACTTTGGTGATGAGGATGAATTATTTTTTGAAATAGAATTGATAACTGCTGACGGATTAGAAATACCAGTAGATGCACTGTTTGATACAGGTTTTTCCTGGTGGTTAGCAATTAATAACCAAGATTTAGAAGCACTTGATTGGATTTATGTAGAACAGCAAACAATGCTCACCGCCCAAGGAGATGCAGAATTTGACATTTATTTAGGAAAAGTACGAATTGACGGGAAAGATTTTGATATTCCTGTCCATGTAGGAGAAGGACTACCAGAAATATTACTTGGCCGCCGGTGGTTAAAAAATCGACGCTTGGTCGTGGATATATCGTTAGGGGAGTTAACACTAGAATAATCGCTTCATTATCGCATGAATCAATTAATTAATTCGCCGCTTTTGCCTCGTCTTCAACTGCGCTTGGATGATGTTCTTCCTCGTGGGGTATATGAGGATTTTGTGGGGGAGGAGAGGACTGAAGTCCTCACTACAAACTATCGAAGTTGAGAAAAAATTGTTTCCCAGCTAATCACAGGTGGTCTTGTTCCTTTATTAACTAAAGTAAAAGCTTGGTTCGCTGTAGAAGGGTAAAACAGAGATTCTACACAAGCAGCAGCTACGTCTATGCGGCTAGCATCTCCCGAAAGATTGTCACCAGTCTCCACCACTACGCCTTGTTTTCCGCCTGTCTTGGCCTTGAGTAAGGTGTTGAGGTCGTAGGATGTGTAAGGACCATCAATTAAGCGTCCTGGACGGATAATTGTATAGGGTATTCCTGAATTGATGATGGCTTGCTCTCCTTTTTCTTTAGCATCTAATACACCAAAGGCGTTGAGAATATTAAAAGGTGGCTGGTTTTTACGGTGAACTCCCACAGAAGAGACGAAAACGCAGCGTTTGAGATGGGGAGGTGTCACTGATATTAAATTCCTGACACCTTCAGCGTCTACTTTTTGGGGGTTGTTCTGGGCTTTAGTATTGCGATATTCCGAGTCAATCAAAATTCTTCCCCATTCGAGGAAGTTAGGTGGGGGGTCAAATTCCCATCTTTCGGAGGGAAAAGCCGTAGTCCCAGTACAACAGATAATGTAGTTAATATCTTGGATGGCTGGGGGAAGTGTGCTGATGTCGCGGATGTCACCTACGACTATTTCTACTGGTTCGGGAAACATTTTTCTGGCTTTGGCCGCGTTGCGGGTGAGGATACGAACTTTCATCCCCTTTCCTAGCAAGTTTGCGGTGACAAGTTGACCTACACCACCAGTAGCACCAGCAATTAGCACTAAATCTTCGACTGAGGCGGTTACAGCACTCATAGCTGATCCTAAGTATAGTTTAAATTTATGCTAATCCTATAGAGAGCGATCGCACAAGCGCCCGCCAGAGGCATAGCACACAAAAACCCGGTCATAATAACCGGGCTTGTGATACCAAGAGATGGGGATATGTTCCCCGAAGAGTTATAAAAATTCTGTATAAATCGCCGTACTGATAAGTAGTACCACTACAGCCACGACTATTCCGGAAAGTTAGCAAATTTTTTTTAATCCCATACTCCAGAGTTTCCCTAGTACAGCACGGGGTAAGTAAGCATACTAGTACAAAAGTTAAAAATTACAAAACAAAAGCCTTTTGACTTTTGACTTCCGCGTAGCGGTAATACCCAGTACCCTGGAAAATGTAATAAAATCAATAACTTGAATCAAAAAGAGAGCAATCATGGCATCCATCCGCGAGTTGCACGCACAGTTAATTAAAAAAGAATGTTCTGCTGTTGAAATTACCGAAAAAGCTTTAGCGCGTATTCAAGCATTAGAACCGAAATTACACAGTTTTTTACACGTAACGACAGAGAAGGCGTTAGAGCAGGCTCGGTCTGTGGATGCCAAAATCGCTGCTGGGGAAGAAATAGGACTGCTGGCGGGGATTCCTATTGGGATTAAGGACAATTTATGTACTCAGGGGATTCCGACTACTTGCGCCTCTCGCATTTTAGAAAATTTTGTGCCGCCTTATGAATCAACTGTGACACAAAAATTGATTGATGCCGGGGCTGTAATTATCGGCAAAACCAATTTAGATGAGTTTGGGATGGGTAGTTCCACAGAAAATTCTGCCTACCAAATTACGGCTAATCCTTGGGATCTATCACGGGTTCCCGGTGGTTCTTCTGGGGGTTCGGCGGCGGCGGTGGCGGCTGATGAATGTGTGGTGTCTCTGGGTACTGATACTGGGGGTTCCATTCGCCAACCTGCGGCTTTTTGTGGTGTGGTGGGAATTAAACCTACCTATGGGCTGGTTTCTCGTTATGGTGTCATCGCTTATGCTTCATCTTTGGATCAAGTGGGGCCATTGGGACGGACGGTGGAAGATGCGGCGATCGCCCTGAATGCGATCGCAGGTTATGATCCTCAAGATTCTACTAGTCTGAAAGTGGACATCCCCAATTACATCAGTAACTTAAAACCCAACTTTAGACCCAAAGGAAAGTTGCGAATAGGAGTGATTAAAGAAACCTTTGGCGATGGTTTGGATTCAGTTGTGGAACAAGCTGTGACTAAAGCCATCGATGTTTTACAAGGTTTGGGAGCAGAAGTGCATATCATTTCCTGTCCCAATTTCCGCTATGGCGTACCTAGCTACTACATTATTGCCCCATCGGAAGCATCAGCTAATTTAGCTCGTTACGATGGTGTGAAATACGGCTTCCGCGCTGAAGATGCAGATAATCTCCTATCTATGTATACTCGTACCCGTTCCACTGGTTTTGGTACAGAAGTTAAACGCCGGATTATGATTGGCACTTATGCTCTTTCAGCTGGCTATTATGATGCTTACTATCTCAAGGCGCAAAAAGTCCGCACCCTGATTAAACAAGACTTTGAAAATGCCTTTAAAACTGTTGATGTTTTAGTTTCTCCTACTGCTCCCACCACAGCATTTAAAGCCGGATCTAAAATTAGTGATCCCCTAAGTATGTACTTGAATGACTTGATGACGATTCCAGTAAATCTCGCCGGTTTACCAGCCTTAAGTCTCCCTTGTGGTTTTGATGAACAAGGATTACCCATTGGAATGCAGCTGATTGGTCAGGTGTTGCGAGAAGATCAACTATTTCAGGTTGCTTATGCTTATGAGCAATCTACTAATTGGTTAATTAATCAGCCAAAGCTTTAATTTCCGTCTGAAAGGTGCAGGGTGTGGGGAGTGTGGGGGGTGTGGGGAGTGTGGGAGGTGTGGGGAGTGTGGGGGGTGTGGGGGGTGTGGGG
>NZ_JAYGHG010000035.1:0-50266 GCF_034931085.1 Nodularia harveyana UHCC-0300
CTTCCATATCACTTAATTTATCAGATTTTGGGGAGAATTTTTAGCGATGGGCGAACGCACAAGCATATCCGCAGGACTCAGCCCCTCCTTTGGCGATCGCTCTTCCACCCCCCCCTGAACGGTTACTGTCTAGGAGTAGATGCTCCAAAAATCTTTATTCATAAAATTTATACAGGAAAGCTACAAATCTTTGATCTCAAACAACATCATTGCCAGCGTATTGAAGAACTGATGGAAAAATATAAAGACTTACCGATGGATTTAGCCGATTCCTCTCTCGTTATTCTGGCAGAAGAATTAGGTCATGGACAAATTTTATCTGTTGATTATCGAGACTTCAATACCTATCGCTGGAAAAATACAGAACCGTTTGATAACCTCTTTCAGGAATTTTTATGACATAGTGCGATCGCTGCAATCTCTATTCCTTCGGAACGCTACGCGATCGCTGATCTTGTAGGTTGCGTTAATGGAATGTAATGCACCTTATTACGTTTTCATCAAAGAGTAATTTCATGCTGATCAGGTCGAAATCATCAGCCGACGTTCACGGTCAGCCGCATAAGCAATACAAGCTTTTAAATCTTCTCGCGTCAAATCGGGAAAATCATCAAGAATTTCTGCTTCTGTCATCTCAGAAGCTAGGTATTCAAGCACCTCATAAACTGTAATTCGCAAACCACCTACACAAGGCTTACCACCGCGTTTATTCGCTTCGATTGTGATATAGTTTTTGTAATTCATTATGTGGCTGTGCATTTTTGCCAATTCCCCTGATCTTACCATGTATTTCTGCTAAAAACTCAATAATTTCACCGTTAAACATCTTTGAGAAAAGCGATCGCACTCCAAATAAATCTATACTTCTATACTCTAATCAAGCTGTAACTATTTAACCTTTTATATTCTTATTTACGTATTTATATTGAGATAAACCTGGGTTTATATTTCAATGTAAAGAAAAAATTATACTTGAATACTTTCCTTAGACCTCCTTAACTGCGATCGCAGTCTAGAGATGTTAGATTTGCTGTTAAACATCTTTGAAGAAAGTGATGAACAAAACCCGGTTTCCAATTAATAATCTCGTGAATTCCTTAGAAAAACTGCAAAGAAATTCTATTAAGACTACTTTATGGATGATGGTATTGGGAGGAATAATTGCTTCGATATTTCATCTTTCTGTGACTGAAACTCACCTAATTTCATTAGTGATTCCTCCTTTGACAATTATTGTAGGCCTAGGACTTTTAATATATCTGCATAGATACCCCGATCACATACATCAGGTTATAAAAATTATTTTTGGATGGTCTAGCGTTGTTTTATTTTTCCCAGAGTATTTTTTTGTTATTGAGGCAATTTTCAATCCTGAAAAAAAGTTAGTTGATACCTTACCTCCTATTTCTTCCGGTATATTCTTCTTCACTACGGGAATGATTGTTTTTGCTCGCCTAAGAAATCCAGTGAGAATAGCATCCCTACTTTGGCTGTTTAGCGCTTTTCCAATTGTTATTTACTTATTATTTTTTCCTGAAGAGCTAAAAACACCTAGAGGGCTTGATTTAATGATGACCTTTGTACCAAATATGGGAATGAATCTTTGTTTAATCACATTTTATGAACGGCTCCAAGATTCAGTTGATCAGCTTCAAACTCAACAACTCCATCTTCAAGAAGTAGCAGAAAAGGATGCTTTAACTGGCATTTTTAATCGAGGAAAAGGCGAACGGATTTTGCAAAATCTTATCGAAAGACCTGACAGGAATATAGGAATTATTTTATGCGATATAGATCATTTCAAACGAGTTAACGATAACTTTGGTCATTTAGTAGGCGATCGCGTTCTTCAAGAGATCGTTAAATGCTTTCAAGCTCATATTCGCCAGGAAGATGTTTTAGTGAGATGGGGAGGAGAAGAATTTTTGATTGTGGTTTCTGAAAATGATGAAATCGAATTAAAACAATTAGCAGAAAGACTTCGAGAGATAATTGCTGAACATAAAATATCAGAAGTGGGGAATATGACCGCTTCATTTGGAGTTGCCCGCCTAAACTCATCGGAAAACTTGAAACAGCTATTTAGCAGGGCAGATCAAGCCCTCTACAAAGCAAAAAAGTTGGGGCGAAATCAAGTGGTTATTGCTTAGTTATCGGTTCACAGTTGCAAGTTTTCTTGTAGGAATTGGAGAAATGCTTTGACTTTAGGCGATCGCTCCCGCGTAGTTGGAAAGATAGCACTGAGAGGAACAGGAGAGGCACACCAATCTTCTAACAGTGGGACTAATGCTCCCGATTGTATGGCTTCGATGCAGAAAAAAACTGGTAATAAGCCGATACCCACCCCAGCTAATACCATCTCGAAGACAATAGTGGGGTCATTGACCCAGCAACGGGGATTTAATGCAATGGTTTGATTACCTGTCAGTTTGTGCTGCAACTTCCATTTAGGACTGTCGGTATTGCCGACAAAAATAGTATCGTGATGGTCTAGTTCAGCCAGAGTATGGGGTGCATGGCGACGCTTTAAGTAAGTGGGGCTGGCAAATAACTGGCGAGAGGCTTCACCTAACGGCTGAATCCGGAGTAGCGAGTCTTCTATGACTCCAATCCTAATGGAGATATCAAATCCATCCTGTAAGGGGTTCACATCTTGATTCATGATGCAATGATTCAGCCGGATTTTGGGATAGCGACTGAGGAACTCAGGTATCAAATCTTTGAGAAATAGGAGGGTAAAGGCGCTGGGCGCACTAATACGGAGAATACCCTGGGGTTCTGCCTGTTGCTCATCAATCGCGGCATTCCCTTCTTCAATTTCAGCGACGATGCGATCGCAATATTCGTAGTATAGTTTCCCAATCTCTGTCAGTCGCACTACCCTTGTCGATCGCTCTAAGAGCTTAACCTGCAAAGAATCTTCTAAATGTTGAATGCGGCGGCTAACGGTTGCTTTGGGTAAATTTAAGCGTCGTGCTGCCCCCACAAAACTTCCTAGCTTAACGACGTGGGTAAACACTACCAACGCATTGAGATCCGGTATTTCCACGATTGTTCCATGTATGGAATAGTCAATTCCATTTAACCAGATTTATTAAACTTTGTATCACTTGTAGATTGAATATTGGCTACAAAAACCTACCCATTGAGAAAAAATAACAATGACTCAACCTGTGAAAATTCTGGCATTCGCTGGCAGCACCCGGATCGCATCCTTCAACAAAAAGCTGGTGAAAATTGCAGCCGCAGGAGCAAAGGCGGCAGGAGCAGAAGTAACTTACATTGATCTCTTAGAATATCCAATGCCTTTATTTAATGAAGATTTGGAGGCTCAAGACGGGCTACCAGATACGGTAATTAAATTCAAAACACTTCTGAAAAGCCATCAAGGATTTCTGATCGCCTGTCCAGAATACAACGGTTCTATCACTCCTCTGCTGAAAAACGCGATTGATTGGGCTTCCCGTTCAGAACCCGGTGAACCGCCAATGGCTCTGAGTTGTTTCCAGGGCAAAGTGGCGGCACTGTTGGCTGCCTCTCCTGGTGGTTTAGGGGGAATACGGGGATTAGTTCATGTGCGAGCCATTTTGGAAGGGATTGGTGTGACTGTAATCCCACAGCAGAAAGCTATTTCCAATGCCTATCAAGCCTTTGATGATCATGGCAATCTTAAAGAGGAAAGGCAAATACAAGGGGTGCAAGCGATCGCTCAAAAACTTGCTGAAGTAACCGCTAAGTTATCCCAGTAGATTGGGAAATCGTATCTAACTGTTTGATCCAACCCCAATTTCACAAGCTTCAGAAAAAGCAATACCGAAATATATCACAGCAGAAAACGATTTGATTGTTGCAGACCAATTAGCAATCTCTCAAATCATTTCTCGCTGAAATCATGCCATTGATGCATCTGATTACGAAGTCAATACCAAAAATAATCATGCTCAATTTTGACCAATTTCCATCCAAATATGCCACTGTCAATGATGGCGTGAAACTCCACTATCGCCTGGGAGGACAAGGGACTCCGGTTATCCTCCTGCATGGATGGATGGGAAGTTCCCATACTTGGCGTAAAATTGCACCAATCTTAGCTCAAACCCATACCGTTGTTGTGCCGGATATGCGGGGTTATGGCGCAAGTGATATTACTACGGATGGTTACGATGCCGTTAACAGTGCGAAAGATATCCTTGGCATTCTAGAAGCAGAAGGATTCTCAAAAGCTCACGTTGTTGGCCATGATATGGGTGCATTGGTGGCGATGGCCTTTGCTGGGACTTTTGCAGATATCACTCACACCCTCACTTATTTAGATGAACCCCTCGTAGGCTATAACCTGGAAGGATTTACCTCCTTCAAAGAAGAAAGTCACGGTGGATTTTGGCATTTTGGTCTTCACTATGCCCCTGGCTTGGTTGAGATTCTCTACAAAGGTCATGAGCAAGAACTAGTTGATTACATCATGCCCTTAATGGCAGCTAATAAAGATGCTGTCACAACCGAAGACCGGAAAATTTACGCCGCCAGCTTACTGCGAGAAAACGGGATTACGGGAAATGTGGGCTGGTATCGAGCCGCATTTGAAACCGGGAAACAACTGCGGGCGATAGGCGACCAAAAGCTGAAAGTACCAGTGTTAGCCTATGGCGGTCAGTATGGCGTATCCATCACCTGCGAGCAAATGAAAATAGTTAGCGATCGCGTGACAGGGGGGATAGTTGCAAACTGCGGACATTTACTGCCAGAAGAAGCCCCAGAGTTTCTAGCCGAGAAAATGACTGAGTTTTTTCAGCAGCATCAATAAAATCTATTCAATCACAATTCAAAAATGAGATTAACCGCCCTCGACCGATTAGATATTATTCAACTGACCGCAACCTTTGACAATGCGGTTGACAGTGAAAATGTGGAGAAGTATTTGAGTACCTTTGCTGAGGATGGCGAACTCCAGGGTTTTTGGGGTGTGACTAAAGGCCATTCTCAACTCCGTGCCGAATTTCCTGGTTTACTGGATAGCTTTGCCAGAGGTCGCCGCCATTTACTGACCAATCATGAAATTGAAGGCGAGGGCGATACGGCTCGGATGTATTGCTATCTGACAGTTTTTAACCGCGAGAGTAATTCTATGGCGGGGAGTGGTGTTTTTCATGACACCCTAGTCAAAATTGAAGGGCGCTGGTATTTCAAAACTCGGCGCTTAGAAGCTGATCCCAACGTCATGGCACTTTTGCAGTCTATGCAGACTTCTTGAAGCATCACAGGAATATTCAATGATTACTTTTGTCAATGTGTTTACGGTCAATCCGGGATATCAAGATGCCGCCTTTGAGCGCGTTCAGCAAATCTATAGTGAGGTGGTGAAAGAGCAACCGGGCTTTATTGATGCCACCTTACTCAAAAGTGATGATGGTATAAAAGTCACGGCTGTAGCTCATTGGGACAATCCAGACAGACTGAAAGGACTGTGGGATATTCCCCGCTTTCGCAACTTGCACGACCAAGATTTTCACAAAGCGATTGCTAAGGTCGAACCCCATGTATATAGCTCCAATGTCTTTATCACTCCAGCGTCCGATGAGACCCTGTAAACATAACCATGCAAAATCCTGACTTCTGGCTTCTGAAGCTCACACTGTTGCTCACCAGCACCCTCACTATCATGGCTGGAGCGACGATTGCGCCCTCTTTACCTGCCATGCAAAACCATTTTGCAGACGTTGAAAATGCAGAATTTTGGGTGCGCTTGTTGCTGACGACTCCAGCCCTATTGATTGCTCTCGGTGCGCCCTTGGTGGGACAACTGGTGGATACCCTGGGACGTAAACCCCTATTGATTGCCTCCGCTTTACTCTATGGAGTGGCTGGAAGTTCTGGATTTTTTCTCGACTCCCTCTTGCAAATGCTGATAGGACGAGCATTTCTAGGTTTAGCTGTAGCGGGGATTATGGTTAGTGCCACAACACTGATTGCCGATTATTATCAAGGCGATCGCCGCTCTAGTTTCATGGGGCTTCAGGCTGCGTTTATGTCTTTAGGTGGTGTGGTCTTTTTGTCTGTGGGTGGATTTATTGCAGACATCAATTGGCGCTTTCCATTTCTGATTTATCTGTTCTCCTGGTTGTTACTACCTGGGATTATTTGGGTGCTTTATGAGCCTGTTTCTGCTCCAACCCAAAACCCATCCATAACCAGTCCTTCAGACGTTGATCAAACTGAGGTGAAAACTCCATTCAAGTTGCTGGGTTTAATTTATGGTTCTGCACTCATCTTGCAGATTGTGTTTTATATGATTCCTGTGCAACTACCATTTTATCTAGGACAGTTATCGGGAGCGAGTGCTTCTCAGAGTGGATTAGCGATCGCATTGGTAACACTGTTTGCTGCGATCGCTTCCATGAACTATGGCAAAATCAAACAGAAATTCAGCTATATCCAGGTTTTGGCTATTTCCTTTGTTTTGATAGGATTAGGATACATAGGAGTTGGCTTAGTCGGAAGTTACAACCTCGTTTTATTAGTGCTAATTCCCGCAGGTTTTGGTCTGGGAATGCTCACACCAAACTTAAATGTATGGACTACCATAACAGTCTCAACTGCATTGAGAGGGCGGGCTTTAGGCGGACTAACAACCTGTCTTTTTTTAGGACAGTTCTTGTCACCGATTGTCACTCAACCCCTGAACCAAGCTATAAAATTGGCAGGTACATATGGTTTAGCTGGTGTTTTGATGATAGTATTGGGAACTATTTTCTGGATATATCAACAGAAGATTACTAAGTTTTCCGAGTCTATTTAGGCTGATGTTTGCAGTTAGTTTTGAGTTAGTGCTGACTTGTCAGTTCGCTGATTACTGTAGGCTGATTTGACCAGCAAAGAGATATATCCAGATGGTTTAGAAAAGTGGGAATTGAGTTTCAACCTTATGATTTACGCCATGATTTCGCAATATATTAGCACCAAGAACATAGGCATATAAACTAGCAGGTTCAAAGTTAAATCGTACATCTTTATATAAAAAATCATGATCTCTGATAGTCTTACTAGTTATCAATATTGGTTGATTCACCCTTCGATTTTTTCTCACAAATTCTATGCAGTTGTCCAGTTCGGATGGTGAACTATGAGGACGATCACTCCACTTAACCTCAACGATCCAAGAAGGCACTTGATTGGCAGCATCTAAATGCACAATATCAATCTCTCCTTCCTTCCAGCGCGCGTAGTAAAGCTCAGTCATTTTACTATGTTGCCATTGGCTAAAGATAGCAGTTTCAGTCATAGCCCCTATCTCTTTAGAGCTTGTTTCAAGCTGTCCAAATAGCGCAGCTCGCATTGATGGGTTAGTCAAATAGACTTTAAAGCAAATTGCTCTCTTGAACCTCTTGGCATTTTGATCAATTCGCTCTACGCGACGGATCAGGAAAGCTGCCTCAAGATACTCAAGGTAACGTTTGATAGTGTTTTTAGCCACACCAGAGGATTTTGATAATCCCTCTAGACTTACTTCGTTGCCAGAATTATACGCTAGGGTCGTGAAAAGTCTATTAAGTTCCTGAATATCATTAATTCCATAAAGACTTGGTAAATCTCGCAGTAAGACTTTATCAATGATGTCACTTTTAATATACTGGCTAGGATTCTGGCGGATTGTCTCAGAGAAAACAGCTTCTGGATATCCACCAAAGTTGAGGTAATTAATAAACTCCTCATTTAATTGCTCTATATTTTGAGACGAGAACTCATACCTCCTCTTTGATCGGTATCCAGAATCTTCAGAGTCGTGAATATTTGCCTCTATTAATTCACCTTCTCTCCCTATAAACATTAAATACTCAGCAAAGGTTAGCGGTGGTAGGATATAATCACTGAATCGTCCAGCACCAGACTCAGTGCTTTTCAGTTTTAGCGCAGCAGCAGCAGAACCAGTAGCAACAAAACGGTAACTTGGAAATGAATCAACGAGAGATTTTAGATGAATTTCCCATTCTCGTAAATATTGGATTTCATCAAAAAAGACAAATAGCGTTGAATTGCGTTCGTGATTGAATAATTCCTGAAAGTAACTAAGTATCCGCTCTAATGGCAGCCCAGTATAAATTGGGGTTTCAAGAGATACATATAAAATATTTTCCGCTCTAATGCCTGAATCTAAGAGTAGACGGATACTGTGATAAACCATAACAGTTTTACCAACACGCCTGGGTCCCATCAAAACTATTGCTCGATGCACACTTGTATCCAATATGTTTCGAGAGAATGTCTCAAAGTACTTGCGTCGTGGGGTATCTTCGTAGATTATTTTCTCCTGACTGCCTGTTTTCCACCAAGGATTATCAAATTGAAGGCGCGAGATGATATCTTCCTTTGCGATTTCGAGCATACAACTAAGATTAGACAACTAACCTTAGCTTAGTGAAAAATAATATTAATGTCAATTGATTAATCTTATTTTTGCTTTTGATGCGGCGAAGACTGAAATATAGAAGTATATTGCTGTATCTGAGGCCTAACTTCACCATGAGATGTCATTTTCCACATTAGACATCTCCGATTCAAACGCAGTGTAGAGGTGTTAGATTCGTTGCTAAACATCTTTGAGAAAAGCGATGGACAAAGCAGGTTCTCCGGCAATCGCACAATATCCAAATAAATCAATACTTCTATACTCAAGCCAGTCTGTAACTATTTTAATCGTTTTATCGTTATTTGCGTATTTATATTGAGAAAAAGGCGGGCTTGTATTCCAATGGTAAGACAATAATTATACTTAACTACTGGCGTTGGACTTCCCTTAATTGCGATCGCTCAAAATCCATTGTCTTGTGCTTCTTTCACTGTGATAGTGCGATCTCTAATATTGGATTAATGCGATAGCGAAGCGCGACCTAGTAATCGCTCTTAAGGCTTATTGAAAATTCAGGATTTAGAATAATTTTTAAATCAGTAATAGGGAAGCTAAAGTTGATAATTGTTATTAACTTTAGCTATAAGAGCTACTATTTATCTCTTGTGTATTCTCTATTCCGAGTACTGACCATCAATTTTTAACGAAGAGAAGGGTCAGTGAAAAAGTACAATGACTATTGCAACTATGCCTTATATTTTGGCTCGTCTTTTTATATAATCAATCGCATCCTGAACAGTCCTTATTTCTTCAACATCTTCATCTGGTATATCTATTTCAAATGCCTTTTCAAAAGCTAGAACAACTTCTACTAAAGCTAGACTATCAGCATCAAGATCATCAATAAACGTGGCTTCTGGTTTGATATCTTTTTCGTCAACATCTAGTTCCTCTTGAATTATCCTTTTAACTTCAGCAGTAAAGTCTCTTCCTTCAGTCATATATTTATACCATCCTCTAAAATAAGATTCATCAGAATAGTATCAAAAAATCTACTAAAAAGGCACAATATGTAAAAATTGTAACATATATAAAACTTGCTTCCGTTTAAAGAGTTACAGACAATCATAATAGCATTCAATACCTTGGTGGTGCGATCGCTTTATAATGATCCCATTAATTACCTTTTATCTTCACATAAATTCTGCAATATTAAACCAGCGAGTCATAGGATTTTGGCAGTTAGGGAACTCTTTAAGTTTACAAGGTTTTAAGGTTAATGTGAGACCATTTAAGGAAGAATTAGGTAACGTCTGAAAACACCAAATAGCTCTTAATAGATAAAAATAAATGCACTTATGATATAGCTGGGGTGGATTTAT
The DNA here is from genome assembly GCF_034931085.1 of Nodularia harveyana UHCC-0300. Lineage (NCBI taxonomy): Bacteria > Bacillati > Cyanobacteriota > Cyanophyceae > Nostocales > Nodulariaceae > Nodularia > Nodularia harveyana. The sequence continues at coordinate 9,727 of NZ_JAYGHG010000035.1, forward strand.
TGCCTCATTTAAGGAAAAGCTAGGGAATCATTGCACCTATCCTGAAAAACCCTGACTAGATCAGCAATTCACCGATTTATCACCATATAACTGCTGTGAGGCCATTGTCCCCCTAGAAGGGCATAGATTTCTACAGGTTTGGCGGAAATTGTCACACCGATTTCGTAAGACTTGCCTGTGTAAGCAGCAAAGCGGCGACAAGCTTCTTCATAAAAGCGACTATGACGGTAATTTTTATTAGTTAAATCAATGGCAAACAATCCATAAAAGTACCGAGGAATACTTTGGAGAGTTTCGGCTATTTGACCCAAATTTCTCGCCAAAATCGCATTACGAGGAACTTCCGTCCCCCAGAGTGTATCTAACGCCCAAGATGCACTAGTTAAATGGGAACCACCGCAGATACCGCAAATGCGGGGTGTGACAATTAAGCCGGCTTGGGGGTCTTTACCCCGGAGAATAATTTCAAAGCCGCGAAACAGTTCAGCGTGTGTCCAAGCGTTAACTACCCGCCCATCTTCAATATCGACTCGCACATCTAAGTCGCCCTCGACTCTACCAACGGGGGAAATATCTAGTGTTTTAATTGTCATTCTCCTCTCCTGTAATTAATTAGGGAGTGGGGAGTAGGGGGGAAGAAAGTTTTTAATCCCAGTACCCAGTCCCCTAAACTGTGAAAAAGTCTTCTTCTGCCCAAGCTGGCATGGCATCTTTAGCTACCATAGTGAGTATGGCGTAGTCTTTGCTTTTGACTCCTGGTGGTAATTCTTTGGGAACCCCCATAACAGTTTGGGTTTTAAATACGGTTCCTGGTTCGAGGTCGAAGAAGGGAAATTCTGGTTCTGTACACCCTAAACAGGGCATTCCCACACGGGTTTTTGAGGATACACGGTTCCACAAAACGCGGTTACAGGATGAGTGAGTCATTGGACCACGACAACCTAAGTCATAAAATAGGCATCCTTTACGCTGACCAAATTCGCCGGTTGTGGCTTTGTAAGCGAAGTGGACGTTACGAGTACAACCAGTTTGGGTGTAGGTGTTGAAGAAAGTTTGGGGACGTTGCAATTCATCTAAAGCTATGTCCGCCATGCGTCCGGTGGCGATCGCCACTAATATCTGCGTAATCCAATCAGGATGGGCGGGACATCCGGGAATATTAATCACAGGTAAACCGGCTTTAGATACAAAATCCTTCCCTAAAAAGCCGCCTTTTTTCCGCTTGAGAAACTGTAAACCTTCCGACTCACTGGGGTTCGGTGACATCGCCGGGATTCCTCCCCATGTCGCACAGTCTCCCACCGCCACAATGAACTTAGCAGCTTGGGAAAGGTCTGTTAACCAGTCTTTCATGGGGCGATCGCTAAACCGATTCCATTCCCCAGTCCCATTGGGCGCATTTACAACACTGCCTTCAAAGACTAAGATATCTAGAGGAATTTTACCTAGAACACAATCCCAAAGGAGAGTTTGTAAGTTGTTCCCCATTTCCAATCCCAAGGAGGGATGCCAAAGTACCTTAATACCAAAGTCAGCAATCAGATCACAGACTGTCGGTTCTTCGGCGTTGAGAAATGACAAGGTGTTTCCTGAACACGCGCCACCTTGCAACCATAGTACATTAGTCATCAGCTACACATTTTTCTATTGTTGATCATAGTTGAGTAGGTGGTCTGACTTGTAGAGAATCACCTGTTTATGAATACTTCTTAAATAGTATAATCTGATTTTTCAACTAACTCTTATTCATTAAAAAAGAATTAATTATTATGTCATAGCATTTCCTTCCTTCTTAGCGCCCTTTGTGGTTAGTTACTCCTAACTTCCTAGACAAAAATAAATTAATCCTATTAAGTATTTTAAGTGTTTAAAGCTGACATTAATATTAGCAATTTCCCCCTAGAATTTGAGAAATAGATTGTTATATAGTGAAAAAATTGATTAACTCTACTTCCAGACTATGGGGAAAAACGATTCCTAATTGCTATCAGGGAAGATAGTAAAACGACAGTGGGATTCAGAATCTGCGTAAATCCAATTAGTTAAAAAACCCATGAAATGGGCATTGACCAACTAAAGGCAGTTATGAACCCCAGTATTACAGATTCAGCAGTCAAGGCGGCGATCGCAGCGATCAAATCAGAGTCAGCCACAGCAGCCGAAAAAATCGAGATGCTGATTGAAATGGCGCAGGGCTTTCATAAGCAGCCCAAAACCGCCCAAGATTTGCGGAACGCAGTGGGGCTATATTACCGAGCATATCAGATGTGTGGTCAGGAGTACGCCCTATTAAAAGCCCGTGCCTTGGTGGGGATAGCAGGGACGTTACAGAGTATACCTGATGAAGGTTCCCAACTGCTGGTGGAAGCCAAAGACAGTTACGAAGAGGCTTTACCAATTTTAGCACAATTAGCCTTGCCAGAAGAATTGGCTGAGGCACAGATGAATTATGGGTTGGTGTTGCAATCTTTAGTCCCATTTAATTTGGCACGAATGACAGACAGCATCCAAGCTTATCATCAGGCTTTGCAGGTATTTACTTGGGAAGATTACCCACAAGAATACGCCATTTTATACAACAATATTGCGATCGCCTACCTTTCCATGCCCATGTCATCAGAACGGGAATATTTGCGTCAGGGTTTAGCAGTGCAATCCTTTGAAGTGGCATTAAAGCATATTAACTTAATTGATCATCCCAGAGAATATGCCATGTTGCAGAATAACCTGGGTAATGCCTTGCAATATTTAGTCAGTTCCCATCCTGTAGATCATAACCTACGGGCGATCGCCGCCTACGACCAAGCCTTAAAAGTGCGGAACCCCAGAGACACACCCCTAGAATACGCCAACACCATCTCCAACAAAGCCAACGCCTTATTCAACTTACCAGACAACCCCGAAAAACCAGAATTAGGTAATCCTAAAAACCTCCTCCAAGCATATACATACTATCAACAAGCTTGGGAAATATTTACCCAGAATCAACAAACAGCCCAAGCCGAAGCCGTCGCCCAAGCCATACAAGACGTAGAACTAGAAATGCAAGTAGGTATTGATTAACCTTCTAATTCTTTCCCCTCAGAAATATAACTACCATGAACGATATTCTCAGAACATTAGCAACAGGTGAATTAAACCTAGCAACAGAACTCGGATGGCTATTAATAGCCACAGCCTTATCTATGGTTGGGGGTGCTATTGGCGGAATGGTATTAGCTGGAAAAGACATCGGTTATAAATTTTCAGCAACATTAGGTGCATTATTTGGACCGGCTGGTGCAATTCCCGCCATCTTCTTATCTTTTGCAATCATCAACCTATTCAAACACTATTAGGAGACATCATGCTAGAAATTGGATGGTATTCTGTCAAGCTATTTTTCAAAGGAAAACTAATCCGTGACCCAGGCTATTTTATCAAGCAAATAGTTATTGCTAACGTCATAGGTTTAGTCCTTCTCCTCTCATTATTTCACACCGAACTTCCCCTATGGTTCCCCATCATATTATCTAGTTCAATCACAGGTGTAATCATGCCATTTCTCCTCAAAGACTTCAAAATGAAATAGATTTCCCCTCTTAATTCCTCAGCGTCCTCTGCGCCTCTGCGGTTCCTAATCAACTTATTTCTCCTAAATCCCCAGCCAGTTGCTAATTACCGTCCAAATTCCCATGACCAAACTTGAAGAACTAGTTGCAGAAATCAACCGTTTTGAAGCAATTATCTCCCACTGGGACGAAAGCCAAAGATGTGTAGCAGTAGGGCTACAAAGAGCAATTGAAGACCTACATAAAGCAGCACTAACCCATTTAATTCAAAGTCTCAAACAAGAATCAATGTCCGCTTTACGTCAAGCCGTAGATGACGAAATAGTATATTCAGTTTTGTTATATCACGAACTAGTTAAACCCCCAAAAACACCATTAACCGAAAGAATTGAAACAGCCCTAGCAGAAGTTCGCCCCGGCTTAAAAAGCCATAACGGAGATGTCGAACTTGTCGCCCTCAAAACCCCAGATATAGTAGAAGTTAAATTAATTGGAAATTGTAGCAGTTGTCCCACCTCCACATTAACCTTAACTCAAACTGTAGAACAGGCGATAAAAAATCATTGTCCTGAAATTAATCAAGTTATAGCAGTTAATCATAACGCGAATATAGATAACAGTGACTTTTCTCCAGAAGATACCTCTACTTGGGTGAAAGTTACCACAATTGATCAAATTCCCGAATCCGGAATATTAACAGGTAAAGTTGGGAAAAATGCCTTAATTTTATATCGTCAAGGTGTAAATATCACCTGTTATCTCAATGCTTGTCCGCACCTAGCCACACCTTTAGATATGGGTAAATTAAATAACGGCATTCTCACCTGTAAATCACATGGATTTCAGTATAACTTAGAAACTGGAGAATGTTTAACCGTTGCTGATATCTCACTACAATCTTATCCCGTGCAAATTAAAAAAGAGAAAGTTTTTGTGAAACTGCCAAAATATTCAATTTAACAGTAAAATTGCCACCACCGATACACTCCCATATTCCCCAATGAGTTTAAATAACTATCAGTGTTCATCTGTGGTTAATGGATATACCTATCAATATTAATCCTGCATCACACTTATTACCTTTATCGCCTCATGGTGCAAAGGTGATTTTAGGTAATATAATTTCACCAGAAATATTAGCCATACCCATAGCACCTAGTCCCATAAATATGTTTGGACCCCGTGGCGCTTGTTTATTATCGGAAACTGGCACATTATGGGTAGCGGATACAGGACATCATCGTTTATTAGGATGGCGAAACTTACCCACCAGAGACAGTCAGCCGGCTGATTGGGTAATTGGACAACCTGATTTTTTTCATGAAGGACAAAATGCTAAAGGTTCACCAACAAATAATACTTTTAGTGTTCCCTCTGGGATTTGTGGTTGTGGTGATGGGTTAGCAGTCGGTGATGCTTGGAATCATCGAGTATTGATTTGGAAAAATGTTCCCGAAGATAGTCATGTACCCGCAGATTTAGTATTAGGCCAAGCTGATTTTAATCATTGTGAACCAAATCGAGGAAGTCAACAACCTGCTGCGAATACCATGCACTGGCCTTATGGTGTTTTCTATCATCAAGGAAAGTTATTTGTAGCTGATACCGGAAATCGACGGTTATTAATTTGGGATGAATTACCTACAGAAAATGGTCAACCTGCGGATTTAGTTTTAGGACAACCAGATATGATATCTCGCAATGAAAATGGCGGGAGTTCTCCTACTGCGGCGAGTATGCGTTGGTGTCATGATATCGCCGTTTGGGGAGACAATTTAGTTGTTGCTGATGCTGGTAATAACCGAGTGATGATTTGGGAGGGAATACCTACAGTAAATAATGCCCCTTGTGCGGTGGTTTTAGGACAAAAAAACTTTGATGTTGTGGAAATGAATCAAGGTGTTTATTTTCCTAATGCTAGTAGTTTGAGTATGCCTTATGGTGTAGGTGTTGGTAATGATTGGTTGCTAGTTGCTGATACTGCTAATTCTCGGTTGTTAGGATGGAAAAGGTCGGAGTCTCTATTATTATCAGGGGCGGTTGCTGATGGTTTGGCGGGACAGTTACATTTTAAAAGTAAGGGTGAAAATCGGGATTTTGGTTTACCGCAGCGAGATACTGTGAATTGGTGTTATGGGGTGCAGGTTTCTGGGAAGACTGCGGTAATTGCTGATTCTGGGAATAATCGGGTGTTGATTTGGGAGTTGGAGTAGGAGTTTCACGCAGAGACGCGGAGTCGCAGAGAGGAATGGAAGAAATAAGGGTTCGGGGAACTGTTCAAGGGGTGGGTTTTCGCCCTACTGTTTATCGTCTGGCTAAGGTTTGTGGTTTGGTGGGCGATGTTTGTAATGATGGTGAGGGGGTTTTAATTCGGGTTTCTGGAAGTGAAGCGGCTATTGCTGAGTTTGTCGGGAGGTTATATTTAGAATGTCCTCCTTTGGGGAAAATTCAGGAGTTGACGAGAGTTAGTTATGAAGGTGATGGGGATTTTACTGATTTTGTGATTTCTCGTAGTGTGAGTAGTTCTAAAAATACAGAAGTTACTCCTGATGCGGCAATTTGTCCCCAATGTCAGCAGGAAATTTTTGACCCTTTTAGTCGGTTTTTTCGTTATCCTTTGACTAATTGTACTCATTGCGGTCCTCGCTTCAGTATTATTCGTGGGATTCCTTACGATAGATGCAATACCAGTATGTCTGCGTTTGCGATGTGTGCTGAGTGTGAACGTGAGTATCATAATGTAGAAAATCGGCGTTTTCACGCCCAACCTGTAGCTTGTCATACTTGCGGTCCCAGGGCTTGGTTAGAACGGGCTGATGGTAAACCTGTGACGGCTTCCATGTTTTCGATGCTGGATGATGTGGATGCTGTTTGTACTTTGTTGCAAAAAGGTGAGATTGTCGCTATTAAGGGGTTGGGTGGGATTCATCTGGCTTGTGACGCAACTCAAGAAGCTGCTGTGCAGAAATTGCGTCAGCGTAAAGGGCGTTATCATAAACCTCTAGCTTTAATGGCGCGGGATATAGCAGTAATTGCAGAATATTGTACTTTTAACGATACAGAAAAGGAATTATTAGTCAGTTCTGCTGCGCCTATTGTATTGTTACAGAAAAATTCTGAATGTCTAATTGCGCCTTCAGTTTCACCGGGACTAAATTATCTCGGTTTTATGTTACCTTATACGCCTTTACATCATTTAATTTTACGGCGGATGAATCGCCCTATTGTGTTAACTAGTGGAAATATTGCTGATGAACCCCAATGTATTGATAATGGAGAAGCGAGGGAAAAGTTAGGGAAGATTGCGGATTATTTTTTATTCCATAATCGGGAGATTGTCAACCGAGTTGATGATTCTGTTACTAGGGTAATTGATAATCAAGTAAAAATCATTCGTCGGGCGAGGGGATATGCACCAGCACCGATGATTTTACCACCCGGATTTGAGGAAGTTACGCCTATCTTAGCAATGGGTAGTGAGTTAAAAAATACTTTTTGTTTATTACAGAATAATCAAGCAATTCTTTCTCAACATTTAGGCGATTTAGAAAATGCTGCGGCTTTTCATGCTTATCAAGATACGCTTAATTTATATTTAAATTTATTTGAGCATCAACCAGAAGCGATCGCAGTTGATAAACACCCTGAATATCTTTCCACAAAACTCGGTAAAAAATTAGCAGATGTTAATCAAATTCCACTATATCAGATCCAACATCATCACGCCCATATTGCAGCTTGTATGGCAGAAAATCATATACCTTTAAATTCAGCCCCAGTTTTAGGTATTGCTTTAGATGGATTAGGTTATGGCGAAGATGGTACATTATGGGGAGGAGAATTTCTGTTAGCAGATTATCGGCAATTTCAGCGACTCGCAACATTTAAACCAGTGGCGATGATTGGGGGAGAAAAAGCCATTTATCAGCCTTGGCGTAATACCTACGCCCACTTACTCAGTGCCGATATTTGGGATGAAAGCCAACAAAAATATCCTGAGTTGGAAATTATCAAATTGTTACAGCAACAGCCATTAAAGCTACTTAAACAAGCTGTAGAGCAAGGAATTAACTCACCTCCAGCCTCATCCGTAGGGAGGTTGTTTGATGCAGTCGCTGCGGCTATAGGCATTTATCCAGAAGAATGTAGCTATGAAGGACAAAGTGCGATCGCCATCGAAGCCCTAGTTGATTCTCGCAAATTAAATAATTATAAAGAAACGCTAAATTATCCTTTTAGCCTCAACTTTTCAGATAGCATTTATTATATAGACTCCCGACCGATGTGGCAAGCTTTACTGCAAGACTTACAAAAACAGATTAACCCATCAGAAATAGCGTTAAAATTTCATCAAAGTTTAGCTCAAACCATAGTCAATGTAGTTAAACTTATATGTCAAGAAAATCTGATTAATCAAGTGGTATTAACCGGAGGAGTATTTCAAAACTCTATTTTATTGACACAAGTTAGCCAGAATTTACAAAGTTTAGGAATAAACGTATTAACTCACAGTTTACTCCCCAGCAACGACAGCAACATTTCACTAGGACAAGCAATAATTACAGCCGCCCAATTAATCCCCAAATATTAATCTTCCCTCTGAGTTCTCTGCGCCTCTGTGGTTCGATTCATAAATTCCAGGAAAACAAAAATGTGCTTAGGAATCCCCGGACAAATAGTAGAAATCAGCGACATTAACAACAAACTAGCCATAGTAAACATATCCGGAGTCAAACGCCAAATAAACATAGCCTGTATAGTCAACGAACAACATCCCCCCGAAAAATGTATAGGAGATTGGGTACTAGTTCACGTCGGATTCGCCATGAATCGAATTAACGAACAAGAAGCAGCCGAAACATTAAAACTATTAGAAGAACTAGCAAATGCCCAAACCCAAATAGAAAAGTGTTAACTAGAAACCCAGTTAATTCATAAAATTGAGCGCCCAACATCGTCCTTTATTCTCTTCCTTCTCTCCTCTTTCTTCGTGAACTTCGCGCCCTTCGTGGTTCGTTAAAAAAAATATGAAATACATCAACGAATTCCGAGAACCAGAAAAAGCCTTAGCCTTACGCAACCAAATAAACCAACTAAGCAACCAACTAAAAAAACCTATAAAACTGATGGAAATATGTGGAGGACATACCCACTCCATCTTTAAATATGGAATAGAAGACATCCTTCCCCCCAACCTAGAACTCATACATGGGCCTGGTTGTCCAGTGTGCGTCATGCCAAAAGGGAGATTAGACGATGCGATCGCCATATCCCAAAATCATAACGTCATCCTCACCACATTTGGCGACACCATGAGAGTTCCCGGTTCCACCACCAACCTCCTCCAAGCCAAAGCCCAAGGCGCAGACATCCGCATGGTTTACTCCCCATTAGATAGCCTGCAAATCGCCAGAGACAACCCCGACAAAGAAATAGTCTTTTTCGCCCTCGGCTTTGAAACCACCGCCCCCAGTACCGCCCTCACCATCTTGCAAGCAGCAGCCGAAAACATCAGTAACTTTAGTATGTTTTCCAACCACGTCCTAGTAATACCCGCCCTCCAAGCCCTACTAAATAACCCCGACCTACAACTAGATGGATTTATTGGTCCCGGCCACGTCAGCATGGTAATTGGCACAGACCCCTATCAATTTATTGCCCAAAAATATCATAAACCCATAGTAGTTTCCGGCTTTGAACCATTAGATATACTCCAATCAATTTGGATGATCTTAAAACAGCTAATAGAAAAACGTTCCCAAGTAGAAAATCAATATAACAGATTAGTAGAAACAGCCGGAAACCTCATAGCATTGCAAGCCATGAACCAAGTATTTACAGTGCGAGAAAACTTTGATTGGCGAGGCTTAGGCGAAATACCAGAATCAGGCTTAAAAATTCGGAATGAATATGCCCAATTCGATGCCGAACAGAAATTTATTATTCCTAACATAAAAGTAGCCGACCACAAAGCCTGTAAATGTGGAGAAATCCTCAAAGGAGTATTAAAACCCTGGGAATGTAAAGTATTTGGAACAGCTTGCACACCAGAAAATCCCATTGGGACCTGCATGGTTTCCTCCGAAGGCGCTTGTGCAGCCTATTATAAATATGGACGAATTTCAACTATTAGTAAAAAAGCCCAAAAACTAGCTTTATCCTAACTCCCCTCTTCGCTTAGGGGGCAGGGTTATTCACACAAACTAGGAGAAAAATATGCCATTCATCACCGTACAAATTGCCAAAGGTCACTCAGTCGAAAAAAAACGTCAACTAGTCAAAGCCCTCACCGAAACACTCATAGAAACCTTGGGTTCAAACCCAGAATGGATAACCATACATATTGACGAATTTGAGCGAGAGAATTGGGCTGTCGGCGGTCAACTACATATAGATAAACACAGTGGTAGACATAAAGAAAAAGGGATTTAAACTTCCTTCTTCTTCTCTTTCTTTGCTTCCTTCGCTACCTTTGCAGTTCGTTTTTAAATATGAATATTTCCCCCAAAAATCAAAACCCAAAAACCCGCCACAATAAACTCCGAGATACTCACATTACCCTCGCCCACGGTAGCGGTGGTAAAGCCATGCGAGATTTAATCGAAGATATCTTTATTAATAACTTTGATAATCCCATACTTTCCCAATTAGAAGACCAAGCCAGTCTAAATTTATCTACATTCACCCAACAAGGAGACAGACTAGCATTTACGACAGATTCCTATGTTGTAGACCCGTTATTTTTTCCCGGTAGTGATATTGGTGAATTAGCAATTAATGGCACTATTAATGATTTAGCCGTCAGTGGTGCAAAACCTTTATATCTTACTTGTAGCGTAATTATAGAAGAAGGATTAGAAATAGAAACTTTGCGGCGTGTAGTTACTAGTATGAAATTAGCCGCCCAAAAAGCTGGTGTGCAAATCGTCACAGGTGACACCAAAGTTGTCCAGCATGGTGCTGCGGATAAATTATTTATTAATACTACAGGTATTGGAGTTATTCCCCAAGGAATTAATATTTCCGCCCATAATATTCAAGTGGGAGATGTGATAATTACCAATGGTGAAATGGGAAATCATGGTGCAGCTATTTTAATCGCCCGTGGGGAATTAGCATTAGAAAGTAATATAGAAAGTGACTGTCAACCTCTACATAGTTTAGTAGAAAATATCTTGAGTGTTTGTCCTCAAATTCACGCCATGCGCGATGCTACAAGGGGCGGTTTAGCTACAGTTTTAAATGAGTTTTCCCTCAGTTCTGATGTCGGTATTCGTCTCAATGAAGAATCTATCCCTGTGCGGGATGAGGTGAAAGGTATTTGTGAAATACTAGGTTTAGATCCTTTGTATTTAGCGAATGAGGGTAAGTTAGTGCTGGTGGTAGGAAGTGAGTATGCAGAAACTGTTTTATCGGCTATGAAGTCTCACTCAGCAGGTCAGAATGCTTGTGTAATTGGTGAGGTTATCAGTTCACCTGCGGGGGTGGTTTTGTTAAGGACGGCTTTTGGGACTGAACGTATTTTAGATATGTTGGTGGGTGAACAATTACCCAGGATTTGTTGATTTTTTGGAATAACGAACCGCCAAGTCGCCAAGTACGCCAAGGAAGAGAGGGCTTAAAAGGGTCTTTAGCAAGGCTTATGAATAAATGAGGAAAAACGAACCGCAGAGGACACAGAGTACACTGAGGAAGAGGGTTTAAGAGGTGGTTTTTGTAAGTTATATTTTACCAAATTGGTATATCTATTTGTGTGCATCTGAGGGTTTAAATTTTAGAGAATTTATATGCCAATACAGTTTATTTAAGCAATTTTTTCCTCTCTTTCTTCTCTGTGTCCTCTGCGCCTCTGTGGTTCGTTAAAAAAATAAATCTAATCGTATTGAGTTATATGCATGAACTAGGAATTACGCAAAATATTGTGGCTATTGTGAGTGAATATGCTGAAGGTGCAAGGGTGCAACGTGTTGTGTTAGAAGTTGGCAAACTTTCGGCGATTTTACCTGATGCGATTGAGTTCTGTTTTGATATCTGTACTCAAGGTACTGTTTTAGTGGGGGCGATATTAGAAATTAGGGAAGTTCCTGGTTTGGGAAGATGTCGTGACTGTGGTGCAGAAATACATTTAGATAAACCTTTTGGTATATGTAGTTGTGGTAGTGTGCAGTTAGACTTAATAGCTGGTGAAGAACTGAAAATTAAGGAAATCGAAATAGAGTAGTTATGTGTGTAACTTGTGGTTGTTCTGATGATGCTGAAAGCACAATTACTAATTTAGAAACTGGTGAGGTTGAACACAATCACCATGATCATACTCATACTTTACCTGATGGTACTGTAATCACTCATTCCCATCATGAACCATCTCAAGTTCATGCCAAAATACATAATACAACGATATCTTTAGAACAGGATATTTTAGCGAAAAATAATCTGTTGGCAGCCCAAAATCGGGGATGGTTTAAAGGACGCAATATTTTAGCTTTAAATTTAATGAGTTCTCCTGGTTCGGGAAAAACGACTCTGTTAACTCGGACTATTCATGATTTAAAGGATCAGTTACCTATTAGTGTAATTGAAGGCGACCAAGAAACTGCTAATGATGCCCGCAAGATTCAGGAAACTGGCTGTAAGGTTGTGCAGATTAATACGGGTACTGGTTGCCATTTAGAAGCTTCTATGATTGATAGGGGTTTACAACAATTAAACCCGCCTCTCAATTCGGTGGTGATGATTGAAAATGTCGGAAATTTGGTTTGTCCGGCTTTGTTCGATTTGGGAGAACAGGCTAAGGTGGTGATTCTTTCGGTGACTGAGGGAGAAGATAAGCCAATTAAATATCCTCATATTTTCTGCGCTAGTAATATTATGATTCTCACTAAGGTTGATTTGTTACCTTATGTGCAGTTTGATGTGCAGAAATGTCTCGATTATGCGCGACAAGTTAATCCCCAAATTCAAATTTTTCAGGTTTCTGCTACTACTGGGGTTGGTTTAGCCGCTTGGTATGAGTGGTTAACTACAATGGTTGGTAATTTGTCCCTTCCCGGAGCTGGGGAAGGGTAAGTTGACATACCTCCTCGTCCTAAAGAAGCGAGGATTCCTTGACACTTCGCTGGAACACGCCACAAGTGGTCTTATCGTCCCTCCATGTCCGTGTCAAGTTAGGGTTTACTATTAAAGCCAATCTCGATAAGCGGAAATTTCATGAACGCTGATTTCAAAGGGACCTCCTTTTCCAAAGGGAGGATAAACGCGAATTTTAGCGTCGCTGGTAAATCTCTCTAGCCTGTTCCCTAGTTGGGGTATGTTACTGACTGTATGCCAGTAGGATACTATGTCAGGGCAGTCGATGATTAGCATCAGGGTTGTGCTATTGTGGGTGAAATACCACTGACAGTTTGATAAAAGTACTTGCGTAATGCGATCGCAAGCCTGGAAAAAGCATCTGCCAGTAGAGCGCTCGAATTCTAAATGCAGCATTCCATCCTGTTTCGTTACCTCTTTAGGTGGTAAATCATCGGGAGGAAGCAGGTGTAATTTAGACATAATTTTGAACCTCTTGGTTGTAGCGCTGCAAACTATCTAAGTTTTTTGACAAAACTAAAGATGCGGGTTTGAGTGCTAATGTACCGAGATTTAACTCGTCTTGAAATGTTTTGATTTTGTCACGACAAGTCCTCACATCACCAATAATTGAGTTCTCAATTAAATAGTCTTCATCAAAACAAATGTTTGTGCGGTCAAATGGTTTCTGATGCGGATTGGGGCTATTCTGCATAATGTAAGCTGAGTTAGCTTGCATTTTTTGGCTGAATTGGCGAATGAATGGTAAGGCTTCACTCACGGCTTCTTCGTGGGTTTTACCTACATAAAAGAAACGTGCCAAAACAAATTTTTCTGAGCCACTGGTATTTAAGGCGCGATATTTGGCGACGGTGTTTTTTAATCTCTCTAAGGAGAAGGGTGGACCCCCCATTAAGGCGAAGGAATTTTGAGCAGCAAATTCTATGCCTCGATCATCACCTGTGGCTATGTAAACTGGAATTTGATGTTGCAATGGTTTGGGGTAAATTGTCAGGCGATCGCATTGATAATACTGCCCATCAAATGACACATTATTGTCATACAGTAGCTTTTCAATTAAGGCGATCGCCTCTAACATTTTGGCGCGAGATTCACCTATTGGTGTGTCAAAATGCTTATTGTGTTGAGGGAAAGGCCCCCCTTTAGCAACCCCAAATAACAACCTTCCATTACACAAATTATCTAGGGTGGCAATATCTTCCGCTACCCGAATCGGGTTATGGAATGGCAATAATACCGCCGCCGTCGCTAATTTAATCGTTGACGTAAGCGCCGCTAGGTGTGCCATCAATATCAACATTGATGAACTGAGATTCAATTCATTAAAATGATGTTCACTCACCCAGGCTGAGTCAAAGCTTAAGCTTTCCGCCTGTTGGACTAACGCAACTTGTTCAAAGATGGTACGGCGAACATCTTGATGATGATTTTCGTAATTACAAAAAATTCCAGTTTTCATTGTTGGCGATCGCTATTTTCAGTTACCACCCATTGCAACTCCAACCATAAATGAGGATTGGTTTGCTTCAGTTTCGACATTGGGTCGCGTAGTAACCGCTTTGCATTCATACAGACCACCTGAATTAGCCCCATATTATCTGCTAATTCTCTGAGTAAAGTTTTCTGGGCTTGGACATAGGGAAGCATATCTTCCGAGCAGTAAATCCCTATATATTGCAAACGTCTAGCTGGTCTTCCCCAAAAACAGGTAATTACTTTCACATGACACCTTTCTAGCAACTTCCCCAGAGTCGGGTAACAGTCAGTGACAACTCTTGTGAATTCTTTAGCTAGGATATGTTCAGCAATCATTTTAACTGATATTTCTGTAGCGTTCATCACGCTACTTAATATAACATATAATTGTCAGTTAAGCATGACAAATCACAGATTTTTTTAGTTTTTGCCATTAAAAAAAGAGGTGTGCTTTAGCCCCACCTCATAATATTGATCATATTGAATTAGAAAAAATTTACAAGGTTCACCACCTTGGTTTTCTGGCTGAGTAGAAAGACCTAAATAGCAAATTCAAAATTTTCAGTTTAACGTACATTCTGAATATTGCACTCTTATGATGATTAACGAGCTTTGCGCTCCGCCACCAACACCTCAGCCAGCATTTCTGGTACATCTACAAAATCCGAAAATCCTTCTGAAGCCGGAATTGGGGAAACAAATGTATAGTTGGGATCACACATTCCCGTATCATAAACTTCAATAAACCAACGATCAGGAAAGCCTTCCACACCCAACTCTACAATGTACCAACTTTCCCCTATCAACCGCGAGCCAAACATGACAAACCACTCTCTATGATCTTCCGAGATATTCCAGTCTGCCATCAGGAACTCTAACGCAATTTGTGCAGCGTCGGTTTCAGTCAGCAGCATATTTACTCCTTACTTGCAACTTCAGAATTTGAAACTTCAGGATATAAGCCCAATTGCTTTGCTAATTCACGAGCCACAAAAAATAAAAACTGAGCGCCATCTTGATTACCATTGTGTGCAAAACTAGATGCTACTTGCAACATTGTTTCCACAAAGCCAGCATCAATTAATTCTGGTTCTGCTTCTAAAACTTCTGGTTCTTGACCATTAGGACATTTTAGTAATTTGTCAATCAGATTGAAATATTGAATTTGGCGTTCTTCCATGGTATTTGTGTTTATTGAATCAGTAAAATTTGCAGAGAGAATTACTCGATACTTTGCTGCCAGAGCCTTTCTAACATTTCCACTTTTTCTTTTAAGATAGCAGCACGATAAACAAGATATCTGTCATAAACAATAATCCCTAATCCTACGAAAATTGGGGTGATTAAGACAAACCATTGTAAAATGCTAGCAAGTCTATATTGCTCGGCAGCAACTAATAATCGGTTCACAAGATTTCGATCAGAACTGGTCAAAGTTTTAGATAAATGTGTACCTGATGATTGGGTAATTAAAGCAGAATTACCTGTCGGATTTTCGTCGATTTTACAGGCTAAATTCTGCATCTTAACGAACTCAATATGTCGTCCCCAAACTATGCCAAATACCAGTAAGCCTGGAGACAGCACTACTAAGGTAACTAAACAAACTGTGAGAACATTTAGAAGTTTAACTTTCATATTTGCTCCCCTTTTATCAGGTATTACGCACCTAAATAAATTTTGGTGGCTATTTACCTAACCAGTTTTTTGGCTGAAGTTTTAAACATTTCTGATACTAAATATTAACCATTTATCTGAACTCAAATTGTTCACGGGTTACTGAACAATTAGGGATTTTTCTAGAAAAGCTTTGATTATCAACTTAGGGATAATATCAATTTCATCTGCGGACAAAAATTAGCATCTGTAATGGTTACAGAAGAGTTAAGAAGTCCCCCCTAATTCTTTGGGTAAACCCTGGGAACTTCGGGGGGTAGAGGGGAATCTCTGCGTAAATCCTACAAACTTTATAGCAGTCGTGTTTGTAGAGAGGGGTGGAAGCTGGTGAGGTTAAGATTATTAACTTGATTACAGTTGTACTCACAGCCCAAAACTGCTGTCTCATGAAGATTAGATAAATTTTTTGGGGTATGGGTACTGGCATTTGTGAGGTGGGGTACTAGCATTTATGAAGTGGGGTACTAGCATTTATGTACTCAAGCTCAAAGCTAGATGAGGCGGTGGTAGAGAACGTTTTGAGTTTCAGTTTTTCTGCTTTAAATCTTGTACTCAAGGAAATAGATTATGTGGCGAGTATAGACTCAAGTTGCAGAAAAATCTATGTTTTTTTCGTGAAATGCAGCTTAGTATACTAAATATATTTGATTAAATGTAAGGTTAACTACTTTTACAATCTGCTAATAATTTTTCAGGACAAAAATCTGTCAATTTAGCGATAAAAGTAGATTATGGTAATGCAAAAACATTCAGAATCCAACCAAGATGAGAAAATTACATTAATTTGATCCCCTATCTCTTAAATATCTTGATTCATCGTCTGAAATAAAGCCTATGTAGTCAAACTATTTAAATCCTCGGAGTTAATTTATGAAAATTGCTAAAGACGTTACAGAAATTATTGGTAAAACTCCATTAGTTCAATTGAATAAAATTCCCCAAGCTGAGGGAGTAAAAGCCAGAATTGTTGTTAAGCTCGAAGGCATGAACCCGGCAGCCTCAGTTAAAGACCGGATTGCACTGAGTATGATTATGGCGGCAGAAGCGGAGGGTTTAATTGAGCCAGGAAAAACTATTTTAGTAGAGCCAACTTCCGGGAATACAGGTATTGGTTTAGCGATGGTTGCAGCAGCCCGTGGCTACCGTTTAATTTTGACAATGCCGAACACCATGAGTCAAGAACGACGCTGTATACTTAAAGCCTACGGTGCAACTTTAGAATTAACACCGGGTGCAGAAGGAATGCGAGGGGCAATTAATCACGCGGAAGCAATTGTGGCTAGGACTCCCAATGCTTTGATGCTGCAACAGTTTTGTAACCCAGCTAACCCGAAAATTCACAGAGAAACTACTGCCGAGGAAATTTGGGCGGATACCGATGGAGAGGTGGATATTATCATTGCTGGTGTGGGGACTGGTGGGACGATTACGGGGATTGCAGAGGTACTTAAAGAATATAAACCGAGTGTACAGGCGATCGCAGTTGAACCCAGCAACAGTCCCATTCTCTCCGGTGGTACAGCCGGGGGACATCAAATTCAAGGTATTGGCGCGGGATTTGTCCCAGATGTGCTGCGTCTGGAATTAATTGATGAAGTAATTAGAGTTAGTGATGAACAGGCGATCGCTTATGGACGGCGTTTAGCCCAAGAAGAAGGATTATTATCCGGTATCTCCTCCGGCGCAGCTTTATGTGCAGCCATTCAAGTCGGTAAACGTCCAGAAAATGCCGGTAAATTAATCGTCATGATTCAGCCCTCCTTTGGAGAACGTTACCTCAGCAGTCCCATGTTTAAAGATTTGGGAATAGAGAGGGAGTAGAAGAGGCAGGGGGGAAGAGGCAGGGGGGCAGGGTGCAGGGAGCAGCAGGGGGGAAAGATTTTTAATACAATCCCCAATCCCCGTACACTGAGCGTAGTCGAAGTGCAGTTCCCAATCTAATGCTGACAACCGCCTTCGTGATGATGATCATGACTATGACCATGACCGTGGGCGCAGCCTTGTAAATTCTGACTGGTGAGGCTTTCGGTGAATACTTGTAAAGAGTCATCCACAGGCTTTAAACCAATCCAAGCATCTAGTGTTTCCACATCAAAACCCACTTCACGGCGACTTTCTACTTCCAGCAGAGGGCGACGAATTAACAACGGATCTTGTAACATCATCACTAAAGCTGTTTCAGCCTCAATTTTTTCTGGAACCACCTCACCAGATTTAATTTTGGGAGCAGAACGATTAAACCATTCACTCACGGGGCGATCGCCAAAAAAAGACCGTAACCGCTCAACTGTCCACGGTTCAGTTAATATGTCATAAGCCAACACATCATGACCAGCAGCCGTCAACAGAACTTTTTGCTTCACACCACCCTTACAACCAGGTTTACTGTAAAAAATCACTCTCGCCATTACAATTACTCCCAATTTAGTAAATAGTTCTTCCCTTCCCCACCACCCAGATCAAAACTTCCTAGCCCTATGAGTAGCTAAGTCAAACTCAAACCTGCGTTGCGGGTCAGTTTCTCCATAAACATTAAAAGTCACAGTTGGTTCCTCACCCACCGCTTCCACACTGTGAATTGCATCGGGAGTCAAACTCACAATATCTCCCGGAGATAAAATAATCTCTCCCGTCGGTGCAATTTTGTCATCAAAATCCGGGCTGGGAGTACGTCGCCAAAAAGTGTTTTTTTCCTCACCTTTTAACACAGCCACCACTCCCCAAGTCCCATGATTATGAATACTTGAACGAGTTCCCGGTAAAAATGTCACCGTTTGCACAGTCAAAGGAAAACCCAACTCATCGTATAGGAGTAAAACAGAGTTTCCTGTTTCAGGATCAGGCTCTTTATATTGACTTTGTACCCAGTAGGAATTGACAATCAAGCGCCTGACAAGCATTCGGATTTCCGGCAAACGAATAGATTCATCTTCCACCCCATTCAAAACATCTTCTAACTCAGTTAAAAACCGATATAGACGATAATCTTCCCGTAATAAATCCCATACCCTCACAGATTTACAACTCTGAAATTCACCATCTCCACCTACTAGCCAATCTTTACCTTTGACCATCATTAAATCATCAGCGCAGAAGACTGGTCTAACACTAATTTAGGAGGAGTAAAATTACTAGGAATACCAGGACGAGGAGGTAAAGGACTGATAGGAACCACATGGATAAAAGGGTTACTATTTTCAGATAATAGCGTTGGTTGATACAACGGAAAATTATTCATGGCTGTTGATTGTTGATAGTTCACTGCTTAATCGTCCTCATCGGCGGGACGAGTCAAAATATCCAAGAGGATTCCGGCTCCAAAATCATGATTTTTGTCAATGCTGGTGACTCTATTACTGATTTCTTTCGCCCGCTCAACTTCACCTAACTTTGCTAATACCATTCCCGATGCAGCATAAGCATTTAAGTACAATCTGATTTGGGGTTCTCCTTGCCGTTTTACTAATATTGGCTGGAGTTGTTCCCAACTATCAGGAAAGTTTTCTGTTTCTTTAATCTTATCTAAAACTTGCACTGCGGTTTGTAGCGCCAGTGGATAATTATTTTTATAATAGAAAAATCTATATGCTGATACTAAAATCTCAGTATTTCCGCCAGATTTAGCTAAAGCTTGATGAATATATTTTTCCGATTCTGAGGTATTTTCCCAGGTTTGTGCTGCCAAGATCAATAATTGTTTGACATCTTCAGGAACCTGGAACCATGAAAATTGATTTCCATCAAGTTGCATAATATAGCATTTCCTAATCTAATAAAGTACAAAGTTATCTGAGGTTAATTCTTTCTTACTATACCTAAATTGAATCAGGATTGCCATATTAACCTTCTATCTCAAACTCACAAAAATTGGGGGAATTTTCCAGATAATTTCATATCCTTCCCCCCAAAACTTAACAGTATATTTAAACTTCCGTGACTCAAATGTCTCTACTACCAACATTAGGTACTACCAAATCACACTCTTAGTCTTAATATTTTCCAGACTAGTGTATCCGCAAGTATGAATTTGTTAACAAATAACAATTTAAGATTTACAATTCTGCTTACTGTTAACTTTCTGCTAGCTACAGTATATTCCCCTCTAATTACCTTGCTTCGTGTCTACAAATTTTATTTCCAGATTACCCCTTTTTATTGGAATAACTTTCAGGAAATAGTCAAATCCTTACTTGTCTAACACAGTATGGATGTAGCAATTCTTAGGACATATCCGTGAACAAGCTTCACAACCAATACAGTTTTCTGCGTGTTCTACAACCATTACTTTGCGCTCAATTTCATCATCATCTTCATCTTCTACAAATTCCCCATCTTCATTGAGAGCTTTCAGTGTTAATACATTGTGACCACACACTTTAAAGCATCTGCCACAGCCGATACATTTTTCATAGTCAATTTCCTGGGCGAATTTAGGTGTCCAGGGATTACCTCCAAATGTCAATCCTGTTAGTTGTGCCATGAATAAATGCCTACCAATTTGTTTGTACTTTAATCATCATCCTAACCTAATATTATTCTCTTGTTTTAGTGTTGAGCAATTATTTTTTCTCGAATTAAATTTTCATGACTTTTATCAAAATCTTCCCTTAATTTAGCCATACTAGCTATTAGATGAAATTTATTATCAATAATTTTAGGATTAAATTTACTAGTTTTATACAATTTACATCCCGCACGCTTTTATTCAACCCTTCTGGATAAGTATTTTATCTTCCCGCACCCATAAATATCGGTATTACTAAATATCCATTTCTAGTCATTTCCTATGTACTCAATTACATTATCTATCAAAATAATGAGACTTTTTCTTGTATAGCAACCCAGAATATATGTCCAGTAGTATCTAAATCTACAGTTTATCTGTTCATTTACGACAATACAAAACTTTCTATTTGTTATTTATAAAATAATTAAGGTGAATTTAGAATTAATTTTCTCGTGTCTATTTTGAGAATTTAAAAAATATCTTTTTCTTGCTTATTGCAATTATAGAATTGTATATTTAACCACAGAAAAATATAGGGGTTTAAATATTAAAATTATTAATAAATCAACTGAAATCTCATGATGGAATTTATCTATGTTTTCTAAAAAAACTCAGTCTAACTTTTTAGGTAAATAAAAACAGTTAACTTGTTAACTTTAGTTGAACTTTTAAGGAAAATCTCCAAGCTCATTATGAACAAAACTGCCTAATTATTTATGAAATGTATAGTTAATAAATAACTAATCTCAAGACAACCTTCAGAGCCAGAAATATCTTCCAATTGGATGTGTAATTAAAATATGGATGTGGGGAATTATTACAGCAATCAGAAATTATTTTTGCTGAAAATATAGTTTGGTGGCAAGTGATAAATAACGAATAAACATCCAGGGAGACTGAAACCAAACATCTCAACGATTAGAGTGGGAAGAAGCCAGATATCCGTATGCCTTATACAATTCCTAACAACAATTGCGTTGGATGTGACAACTGCCGACCCCAATGTCCTACGGGTGCAATCAAAATAGAGAATGATGAATATTGGATTGATCCGAATCTTTGTAATAATTGTGAGGGTTATTATCCTGAACCACAATGCGTCATAGCTTGTCCCAATAATTCCCCCATACCTTGGCAACCCAAAAAAGGCAGATGCAAAATTGAACCGAGAGATGCACCTAGCCCCGATTTATTTGCTAATGGTAAAAATAATCCATTTGCTTCGGCCATTGTGATTTGGGAAGCGTGTAATGTGTTAGCACAACGTACATCTCTAAATTGGGAAATGGATGCAGACGGTTATCTCTCCTATGGACGCAAAGTTAAACAAGGGAGGGGTGCGATCGCCTTTGATCTTGAAGATCCATTTCCACCCAAGGATAACCAGCAAGCCCACAGCATAAATAGCATAGCGGAATTACCAGCAATTACCAAACTCGATATTAGGGCTGCTTGCATTCATCTCATTTTTGCCGCTTACTCCACATCCTTAGATCAACCTTGGCAAGAAGAATTTGCCATTGATGAACGCCAAATTGAGAAATATTTAGGCTTAGAGAAGCGCAAAGATTTAAATAAAAATGCCAAACTAGGATTAATCAAGAACATCGTACAGCAAGCTTGTTCATTAATGATTTCCATTGATTGGCCTCAACAAGGTAGCATTCCCGCCTTTTCCGTAAAACGCAGTCGTTTGTGGCAGTTAATCAATATTCAACATCACTTTCAAGAAGATGATTTGGGGTGCAAATATTTGATTGGACTAACTTTTAAAGTAAAACCCGGCATCTGGTCTCAATACTTCTTAAATAAACAAGCCTGTAAACAAAGAACTGCATTTTATCAATATGGCAGTTTACCCAAAACTCTCTTAACCACCGTCATGAGTATTTGGCAGCAACACGAAGGAGCAGTACGACTCATGCTGTGGTTGCTGTTTAAAACTAAAATGGGTAAAGAACAACGCATCACTATTCCCACATTATTACGTATTGCTTACGGTGAAGAAAAAGTTACCATTGCTTCCCGACAACGAGAAGAACGTAAACGCCTACTCAGAACCTTTGAAAGTGACCTAGAAATACTCCACCATCATGGTGTGAAACCAATTTTTGACCCAGTAACTTACCCTTTAGAAATTCAACCCTTGTGGGCAAAGTTAATGGGTATTCCCGAAGATCCAGAAGAAGCCTTGGAATTTTGGATTAATGATGGTGGTGGTAACAACCGCCTCACAGATTCAGGCCCCCGTGGTAAATGGAATCTGCTCATGAATGCGCGAATCTTATCTTTTGAACTACCCCCAGAATGGGAACAGCGCTCTTCAAAATCACAAAAAAAGCCCAGGGGAACCGTTAAAAGTAGAAGAAAAACCAACACCACCAGCGATTTACCCGGAGAACAGATTTTACAAGCGAGAAAAAACCTCCAACTTTCCCAGAGGGAGTTAGCAAAATTAACAGGTAAAAGCCAAAGCTGGATTCGGGATGTAGAAAATGGTCGTTTAAGAGTTAAATCAGAAGACCAAGCACTGTTACGGAAAGTCCTAAATATTGATTAAACAGTTATCTCTTCTATTTTTTGAACTTCTCACCCATTCAAAAAAATCCCACCCAGGCATCAGCTTGGATGGGTCAAAATCTTAAATGGAGGCAAGATTTATAACTACTTACTTTCAGTAAAATCAGCGTCAATCACATCATCACCACCACTGGGAGGAGTAGGACCACCATCTTGAGGTTCAGCACCAGGAGCAGCACCAGCATCACCACCAGCTTGCTGATACAGATTGCTACTAACCGCAAACAATGCTTGTTGTAACTCTGGTGTCAGCTTCTTAATTTGTTCGTCGTCTTCTTTAGCAACAGCTTCACGTAGGTCTTTCACCAAACCTTCCACCTTCGTCTTGTCGGCTTCAGGAACTTTATCGCCTAATTCTTCCAGCTGCTTCTCAGCTTGGTATGCCAAAGAGTCAGCTTGGTTCTTGCGTTCAATTTTTTCACGACGTTCTTTATCAGAAGAAGCATTTTGTTCAGCTTCCTGCACCATACGTTCAACATCAGACTTGTCTAAGGTAGAAGCACCAGTAATGCTAATAGATTGTTCCTTACCAGTGCCTTTATCCTTAGCCGTGACATTGAGGATACCATTGGCATCAATATCAAAGGTAACTTCAATTTGTGGTACACCACGCGGTGCGGGAGGAATACCATCAAGTCGGAAGGTTCCTAAACTCTTATTATCGTTGGAGAACTCCCGTTCACCTTGAAGGACGTGAATTTCCACATTGGTTTGTCCATCTACTGCTGTGGAGAAGACTTCCGATTTCTTAGTAGGAATGGTAGTATTTCGGGGGATAATTTTAGTCATCACACCGCCCAAGGTTTCCACACCCAAAGACAGTGGAGACACATCTAATAGTAAGATGCCTGTGACATCACCTGCTAACACACCTGCTTGAATAGCTGCACCAACTGCCACCACTTCATCAGGGTTAACACTTTGGTTGGGGTCTTTATCTAGTACCTTCTTCACCACCTGTTGCACGGCAGGAATACGGGTAGAACCACCAACTAGTACAACTTCATCAATATCGGATCTGTTTAATTTAGCATCCCGAATTGCATTTTCCACAGGGATGCGGCAACGGTCGATTAAATCCGAGCAGAGTTCTTCAAACTTAGCACGGGTTAAAGTTGTATCCAGGTGCTTTGGACCATCCTGGGTAGCAGTGATAAATGGCAAATTGATTTCTGCTTGAGAAACGCTAGAAAGCTCAATTTTTGCTTTTTCTGCCGCTTCAGTCAAACGTTGTAGAGCTTGTTTATCTTGACGTAGGTCAATTCCTTCTTCTTTTTTGAATTGTTCCGCCAAGAAATCAACTATTTTTTTATCAAAGTCGTCACCACCCAAGTGAGTATCACCAGAAGTAGCCAAGACTTCAAATACTCCATCACCAACTTCTAGGATGGATACATCGAAAGTACCACCACCAAGGTCAAATACCAAAATGGTTTCGTTGCTTTTCTTATCAAACCCATAAGCCAGAGAAGCTGCTGTTGGCTCGTTGATAATCCGCAGAACTTCAATACCCGCTATTTTACCAGCGTCTTTTGTAGCTTGTCGCTGGGAATCATTAAAGTATGCCGGAACAGTGATTACAGCTTGGGTGACAGTTTCACCCAGATATTTGCTGGCATCTTCCACTAGTTTGCGAAGAACTTTCGCAGAAATTTCTTCCGGAGCAAAGGGTTTGCCTACTATCGGACAATCCAGCTTCACATTACCGTTGCTGCTCAGGACTTTGTAAGAAACTTCCGTAGACTCATTACCAACTTCGTCGTAACGTCTTCCTAGAAAGCGTTTGACTGAGTAAAAAGTATTCTCAGGGTTCATTACCGCCTGTCGTTTGGCGATTTGACCAACTAAGTTATCGCCATTTTTGGCAAATGCCACTACTGATGGTGTTGTGCGAAAACCTTCTGCGTTAGCAATAACAGTGGGTTTACCACCTTCCATAACTGCTACGCAAGAGTTCGTTGTACCTAAGTCAATTCCAACTACTTTTGCCATTGTAAGTGCTGGCTCCTTATAACTACAAATGAATGAATGGGAATATAGAAGACTAAATCTTGAAGCAACTGATTAGAAAAACAGTCAGTTGAGCATTAACAACCTTTAATTAGGATTTCCTGCGGTTAAAACCTCAAGTTATCCTGATATATATACTGATAAGTTCAGTGATATCCAGTCCATCTAGGAGGGTTTCCCGAACCTGGGACCGGACGGTTAATTTTAAAGGATGTATTTAGTTGGTTCATTGAGAAATTTACTTTCACTTTGTCTAATGTATGAGAATTAATACTTTCAGCAATTAGGGTGAACCGTAATCACAAAGTCGTGTTTGCCGTCTTTAAGTGTGACAAACTTTAAATTTACTCAGTATAAGTATCCAAAAAAGGGCGTTATATCCCCAGACATACATACTGTCATGTCACATTTATTCTCCACACCAGAGTTTTTAGTACATCAGTATTATTTTGTCAAATTAGCCATTCGAGATAAAATACCAACTTGATTAGGTAAAATCGCCAAAAGCAAATTTCAGCCCCACATCAAGAGTGAAAACCGACAGTATTTTTTATCGTCTTTTTCAAGAATTGCCCAGTATATTTTTTGAATTAATTGGTAATTCACCCCAACTGGCTGAAACGTACACATTTTCATCCATAGAAATTAAGCAAACTGCATTTCGCATAGATGGTGTTTTTCTGCCGACACAAGGCGAACACAACCCCATCTACTTTGTTGAGGTTCAGTTTCAAAATGACACAGAAATTTATTCCCGCCTATTTTCCGAAATATATTTATATTTGCGGCAAAACCAACCCAAAAACTCATGGCGAGGAGTAGTAATTTATCCCACGCGCAGCCTTGATACTTCAGATATAAATAATTACAGTGAATTTTTCACTAGCCAGCGTGTTACCCGTATTTATCTTGATGAATTAGGGGAAACTGGATCATTGCCGATTGGGATTGCTACTATTAAATTAATAGTCGAAAATAAAGATACAGCAATTGTCACCGCTAAGGAATTAATAAATAGAAGCCAGCAAGAGATTAATACTGAACCAAAACGGCAACAGTTACTGCAATTAATAGAAACCATCTTGGTATACAAATTTCCCGTAATGAGTCGAAAGGAGATTGAAAAGATGTTTGGGTTAAGCGATTTGAAACAGACACGAGTTTATCAAGAAGCTAAAGAAGAAGGATTACAAGAAGGGAAACAAGAAGGTAGTTTAAAAGCGAAATTAGCAGCAGTATCTCGATTATTGGCGTTGGGTTTGACGGTTGAGCAAATTGCCCAGGCGTTAGATTTGAATGTTGAACAAGTTAGGGAAGCTGCACAACAAAATTAAACCCAGGTAAATAACTCACAATATTTTTATCATTTTTTACAACTTTAAATTTTATGGTCACACTATCTCCCAGTCTAAAAGCTAAACTCTCTCAACCCCTGAAAATTGGCTCCCTTGAGGTTAAAAGTCGAGTGCTTCAGTCGCCTTTGTCTGGGGTGACAGATATGGTTTTTCGCCGTCTGGTGCGTCGCTATGCACCAGATTCGATGTTGTATACAGAAATGGTAAATGCGACGGGGTTACACTATGTCAAAGAGTTACCCACGATTATGGAGGTAGATCCCAAGGAACGACCAATTAGCATTCAATTATTTGACTGTCGCCCGGATTTTTTAGCAGAAGCAGCAATTAAAGCCGTTGCGGAAGGTGCTGATACTGTTGATATTAATATGGGTTGTCCGGTAAATAAGATTACTAAAAACGGTGGCGGTTCATCTTTATTGCGTCAACCGGAAGTAGCTGAGGCTATTGTCAGGGAAGTAGTGCAAGCTGTTAAAGTCCCTGTAACGGTTAAAACTCGTATTGGTTGGAATGATCGAGAAATTACAATTCTTGATTTTGCCAAGCGCATGGAAGATGCTGGGGCGCAAATGATTACAGTGCATGGACGTACCCGCGCTCAAGGATACAATGGTAACGCCCGATGGGAATGGATTACTCGTGTAAAGGAAGTGCTTTCTATTCCGGTAATTGGGAATGGGGATATTTTTTCCGTGGAAGCGGCTGTTAAATGTTTAGAACAAACTGGCGCTGATGGGGTGATGTGTTCTCGTGGTACTCTGGGTTATCCCTTTTTGGTGGGGGAAATTGATCATTTCTTGAAGACCGGGGAAATGTTATTACCACCTAGTCCAGTTCAGCGCTTGGAATGTGCCAGAGATCATTTGCAAGCATTATGGGAATATAAAGGCGATCGCGGTGTTCGTCAAGCCCGTAAACACATGACTTGGTACGCCAAAGGTTTTGTCGGTGCTGCTGAATTACGGGGACAGTTAAGTTTAATTGAAACAGTCCAGCAAGGTTTGGATTTAATTGACCAGGGAATTGAAAAGTTAAATCATAGTTACGAGTCAATGGAAGAAGCAGAGAATTTTCAAGTTGCTTAATTTATTTAGGGTAAAACAGCTAAGAATTACGCAATAACTCACCAAAACTCTTTTTACTTCCTTTCCTTTGTGTACTTCTCCCAAAGGGAGAGGCTAGCGCCAACGCGTCCTTTGTGGTTAGTTTATTTTATAATTCAGTGCATCGTCAGCAAAAACTGCCATAACGCACCGAACAATCAAGAATGATACTTTCCACTAGGCGACAAGACACTTTACAAAAAAGGATTTAGTATAATTTAATTATTTTATGAAAAAGTCAGGCAATCGCCTTTAATTATTAACAGTAACATATTTATTTTGCCCATCTTTAACCTTAAATTTGGCATATTTGTTAGCCGTTTGATCACTAAAATTATTGATCCCAGCCAACATTAACTCATCCCGATGCTGCCAGATTGCAAATATGTTTACCCTACCATCATAGAATGTATCCGAGTCTATTTGATATGCTTCATGGATTCGTTTTAGTTTTAAACCCAATAATTTTAATAGTCGAGTGAGTATTCTGATGGCTGAAATACTTTCTTTACCTCTAACCACATCAATTCCTAGCACCCTTTTAATGTGTTTACTATGTTGAAAAGCAACATCTTTCAGCCAAATTAAATCAGCATCATTTTCGGTAAATTTTCTTTCAGGTTCCAAAAATTGAAACATTCCTAATGCCCTCATAGCTTCAACTTTGCAAGTATAAGTCTTTAAATCTGGCAGAAAAACTTTGCCATCACCCCATACTAGTTGTTGATGCCATTCTTGTTTATCTCTAATGTGAAAATACTCACTTTCATGTGTGAGATAATAGTGCATCAGTAATTGGAAATAATATCCTTTATCATCCCGCAACTTTAATATAGGAGTAACTGCAATGCCATATCTTTGTCGGAGGGTGTATTTATCTATTTGGTGACGTTCTGTTTCTGAAAGAGAATGTTGATTTAATAACTTCTCATATTCTAGACAATTAATATCCTCTGCTTTAGCTACAGCAGTCGCAGCCGATAATTGATGTTTCTGCTTAATATCTTTAATTTGTCCTTTAATGTCTTTAGCTTTTTGACGCTTTTCCGACCAATCTATTTGCACTTTAACAATTTGTAAAACCAATCTTTTGCGGGTTTCTAAATCCTTAGTATCTGTTGCCAAAAATGCCAAGCGTAAATCTCTAACAATGTTATTATGAGCAGCATTACTTCGGAATCTAACTTGATGTCCATCTGCTATTAAACCATCTTGCATTGATTGCCGATAGAGACGAATAGAAGCATTTACCCTAGCAGATAATTTTGCCCAAGTACGCAAATGTACTGGGTCATAAACCAATGGTAAATCTACATCTATTTTATGTAACGGACTCAGTAAGGCTAAGTTTTCTTTTTGGTTTTCTTGATACCAATCGGATAATAAACGATAATTTGTACTACCACCAGCAATTAAACCTATTCCCCGTTTGGCAGACCAGACAATACGAGGTATATTATCTCTGACTCTAGCTAATGCTTGTCTTGCTTCTGTGTCAGGAATTACCCCTTGGAATATCCCATAAACTCGGTCAAAATGTTCGACATCAATGCTAATTCCAGTACCAAGGCTAGGAGTGACAAAAACGGTATCATATTCAGGAATTTTTTGATTAATATCTCCCACAAAATCAACTGCTGGATGACCCGGTGTGTTGGTTGTGCGACTGCTAATTACTAATGATTTGGGAAATTCTTGTCGTAATTTTGCTAACCTTTCTTTGAGGTAGCCTTCAATGGTTTCACAACTATAACGCCCAGAGCGACTATCAGTAGTTACGTAACATTTACGCCCTGCTATTAAATCTAATTCTAGTTGATGAATCAACGGTGTGGGATTAGGAGAATCATAAAAGGTTACTTTCCATCCTCTTTGTGGTTTCCATTTATTTAATAGTACCCAAGGCGTTAATTTTATTCCTGATAATCTTTGCAAATATTCTAAAGATACATCTGACAAGTCAGCATCTTGGGCAATGACTAAACCCCCTGTTGTTAAAATTGTAGAAATTAGTTGTTGAAATAATTTTAAAATTTTGACTCGTTTATGTTTACAAGTATTACTATTTAGTAGATGCCACAGAGATTGTTCTACTTCATCTAGAATTAAGATCCCTCCCTGCCAATTTTGGGGGTTAATTTTCCAAATAGAATCAACACATAAACCATAAGAATCAGTTGTTGTAAATCTATTGGCGGTTATAGGTAAATCTTGATCTACTTTCATTAAATGTTCGCTATGATTCAAGCCCCATTGAATACCGATTTTTTTACACAAAAACCGACCTAGTTGGATTCTGTGAGTAATTAGCAATACAGGTCTATTTAAAATTTTCGCTTGATGAACTAATCCTTGCAGTGCTGTAGTTTTTCCGGTACCTTTCGCCGATTTGACTCCCACTAATCCAGTAGTAGGATAAGAGATTTCTTCTAAGTAAGGACAGTTAACTGTGAGTGTAGCTGGAATAGTTAATTGAGTATGGGGTTGGCTGTGGGCGAGATAAATTTCTAAATCAGCACTGTGGCGATAAATTTTCTCGAAAGTATTTGCACCTTTAGCTACAATTAGCTCATCAACACCTTTTTCTATTCCTGGAAGTTCGATAACTTTAACCGGGCATTTTTGGGCTTGGAATAAACAACCTAGTTGAGAAATGGCGTTATTGATAGCAGCAACTTTTCTGGGTTGAGTTTCAAAATCAAAGCAAATATAAAAGGTACGTTTTTTGATAGCAAAAGCGGCTAAGTCGGGAATCAGTTGACGAGTGGTGACTTTACCAGATATATCTTTGACCACCCGATAACCACTGTTAATTCCTGGAATGGCGATCGCAGCGTATCCTTGTGTTAATAATGCAGCTGCTTTCTTCGCACCCTCACAGATAATTACAGGTACATTTTGCTCCATTACCCATTGCCAAAAGCCCTCAGCCTCTCCATCAACATTAACATTGATACTGCTGGGCATTGATAAATTATACCGTTCCGAGACTTGCTGCCAAATTTTTAGTGTTACCCGCAGACAAAATACCCGTGTTGGTGTGCTGGGTGGATGTTCGTACTTGATAGATTTGCCATTTTTATTACTTCTGGGTTGGTTTGGTTTAAAACATCCCCATTCCATTGATTGCCAATTATTTAGAGGATCTAAACCAGAACACCACCAACCCCCTGCGGTGACATGATTATAGCGCTGTAACCAACCATTTTTCACCCTCCCAGTATTAGTCCGGGGTAAATCCTCAGAAATTAACAGATACTCATAGGCTGATGCGTCTGATAAAGATTTAAAATTTAATTGCGTTAAGTGTAAATCTATACTACTACTCTTGACTAATTCCTCAAGGTGTTGGGTGTGTAAATAGTCTAGATGCATGGGGCGACCCTTGAACGGAATACGATGGATTTTAAACTTACCATGCATTCACTAATTTTTTATGCCAGAGATTATCAGAGTTTTTTGATGCTTTTTTTACTTCGTTCTAGAGAATACATCGGTGAGTAATCAGCTGCATGATTCTGTGAGAGTCCATTGTTGAAGTAATAAGCTTGTATTGTATTATTTAGTTAATATCATGTTTAATTTTTCAGTAAATTTTCTAGTTGTTTAAAGTAAGTAGAATATCAGGAGTTTGTATTTTTTTTCAACGCATAGGGGCGCGGAGGAAAGCGCAAAGGTACGCAGAGATTTTTTGTATTTATCTATTTTCTTCTGGAATACATCTATCTGGCGCACACAAACCGGAAAATTCCAACGTTATCACCTCAAAGGTATTCAAATCTACTCGCCGGATGGCGTGGTTATTGGTATCACTAATATATAGATAGTTCCCCATCACACTCAGTCCCGAAGGTTCAAAAAAATGTGTATTCTGACCTTGACCGTTTTTTAAACCCGCAGAACCATCTCCCAAGATTGTTTGACAATTGCCTGTATTGGGACTAATTAATTTAATTTTGTGGTTGTAGGTATCCGCTACCCACAGGTAATTTTCGGCATATTCCACTCCTAAGCAATGCTGTAATCGGACATTCTCGACCTGTCCATCAACATCACCAAAGCCAAATAACTCTCCACTACCACAGATGGTTCTGACTTGTTGCGGTTCTATTAATCCCACGCCCCGAATGGAACTTACTTCACTGTCAGCAATATATAATTCTTGTCCATTGCTAGTGATTCCACTGGGTTGGGCAAAGGCTGACTCGGTAAGTAAGCCATCAATACAAGCTTCTGCACTATTTCCAGCATAGGTTTTCACCATACTGCTTTCTAAGTTCATCTGCCAAATTTGATGGGAACCAGCCATGACAATAAACAAGGTTTTTCCCCATTGCACCACATCCCAGGGGGAATTTAAGGGCGTTTCTAATCCCGCACCCCCATGAGGACGGATATTGTGGCTTTGTTCACCAGTTCCAGCGATGGTTTTCACTGTTTGACCCTTGAGGTCAACTTGTCTCAGAGTATGATTTTCTGTATCAGCAACATACAGAATTTGATTTTCTTGATCAAATGCCATTCCCTGGGGGGCGAAAAACTGCGCTTCGTGAAATGCACCATCGGTTAAGCCAGATTTTCCGGTTCCAATTAAGTGCAGAATTTCTCCCTCGTAGCTACTCATGACTATACGATGATGACCAGAGTCAGCAATGAATAAGCCGGATGCAGTGGCGAGAACTTTACCGGGAAATGCGAGTGGTGTAATTGGTTGACGCTGTTTTTCTAACTTGAGGCTGATTTCCCGGAAATTAATCGTACCTTTTTCTTGGTGTTGACTAATTAACTGTTGAATTAATTCGTCTAAAGTATCACGCTTGCCTTCACCAGAAAGATAACCAATTACGTAACCTTCTGGATCAATAATCATGAAGGTAGGCCAAGCACGTACAGCATACTCTTCCCATACCCGAAAATCACGGTCAACTATAACTGGATGTTCGATGTCATGGCGCAGAATGGCTTGGCGAATATTCTCAATTTCTTTTTCGTTGTTAAATTTGGCTGAGTGTACGCCGATAATGGTGAGGCTATCTTGGTATTTTTGTTCTAAGTATTTCAAGTCTGGCAAAATGTGCAGACAATTAATACAGCAATATGTCCAAAAGTCCAAAATCACTACTCTCCCCTTGAGTGCTTTGAGAGACAAGGGTTGATCAGTATTCAACCAAGTATAATTTTGTGGTAATTCTGGCGCTCTAACACGACGGGTCATGAAGTCTAATTTGGTAGTGGTAGTCAGGGATCTTTTGGACAGTTACGAGAATTTCACTCAAGGCTGTGTGAATTAGCTAAGGGACTTCCAAGAAATAAATTATCCAAATAAACGTTAGCGTAGCTTGCGCGAACCGCATACCACAGAGACGCAGAGGACACAGAGTTATGAGGGTTTGAGAGGTTTTTTGCGTTAGGTGATTCAGTATTTTTTTATTTGTAAGTCCCTAATGCTGATCATGATTGATCGAAATTGGTAACTTTGTATTCTCCGGCTTTTTCTTCTGGTTCTGGTATGGGTGTAGTTTCTGGAACTACTGGAGAATCAATGGGAGATGGTTGATCATTTTCTAACTTCCGAGGCTGGAAATATTTTTGTAATTTTTTTAATCCCTGGTTTTGAGAATCCGGAGCAATTTTTGCAGGTAATGTTTTTGATTCACCTGTGGGGCTGACCTCTGCTTCTTCTGCGGGTGCTGCTGATTTACTAGATTTTGGTGTTGCTGGTTCAGTTACTTTTTCTGGTTTTTCAACTTCATCTGTGGGAGTTACATCCGGTGACTGAATAGTTTCTGGTAGCGGTGCGGTTGTGGGGACTGAGGGAGGTTGTAAAGATCCTTTAGATTTTGGTGTTTCTGGTTCAGCTACTGTTTCCGGTTCTGGAATTTCTGGTGACTCTGTTGGGGGTGTTTCTGGAATTTGAGTTTGAGGAATGGGCTGTGGTGACGGTTTTGTTTCAAGGCTGGGAGTAACTGTAGGTTCAGGTTTCTTGGTGGTGTAATTCTGGTCTACAATGCTACGCGCCTGATCTGCTGATAATTCTCCTCTGACAATTCGGGAAAGTGTGTCTTTACCATTGGGTTGATAATTAATCAGTCTAGCTGTGGTATTGAAGGCATTTTTGAGAGGATTTCCTTGATTATCGAGAAATTCTAGTTTTAGCCAATTGTTACCGGGTTTGAAGCCTTTGAGGTAAATTGGTTGCCAGCGATCCAAAATGAAGCTTTCTCCATTGATGGTGCAACGGATGCGCCAATCGCTGATGGTATCGTTGGGTTTGTCCTCCGCCACAAGGTGCAGAGGGGCGTTAGTTAGGTAAAAGTCCAGTAGGATTGGTTCTGCTCCATAACTGCCTTTAGGACGGCTGTAGGTGAGTATGGGCAGAGCAGGATCGGGATTGTTATCTTCTGTTTTGGTGAAAAGATGAAATGTTGTCTGGGCGTAAGCACCTTCATTTTTAAAGCTTTCGTGCCAAGGACGGGAAGCAAAGACGCGCAGGGTATGTGTACCAGGAGAGAGTTCTGGTAGAGTTAGGGGTTTATTAACGTCGTATACGGCTATATAAGGTTGATTATCAACAATTACGTGGAGATGAGGTCCTAGTTCTAATTCGGGATCTTTAAATATTGGGATGTCTTTTACCTGAAAGCTGACTGTAACTTGATTGTCTTGGAGAATTTGATCAGGTTGGGGAGAGAGAATTTTTACTTGTGGGCGATAATTTTCTAAGGCAAGGCGTAGTTGCTGGATTGCCTCTGGTGGAGAAACTTCAGAAAATTGCTGAGAAATCTGAGAAATTTTGGGGGGGTTATTTTTCTGGCTCACAGGGATTTCTTGGCTACCTGCTTTTTCACCGCAACTAGTTAAGGTCAATACCAGGACTAATGTGATTAGCCACTTGAAAATAGTAAATTTCATCGAAAATACTTGAGGGAAGACCTGCTGCCAAAATTTCATGGATTTCATCCTGTTGATGGTAGTCAGTAACTGACTCAGTTATTTTGGCGTAAACTGTGCATCGGATACCATAGTCCAAAAGATGAAATCTGGCTGACGGATGACCTGATAACATTTTATTTTAAGTTTGCGAGACATCTTAAAAAGAATTAATAATTTGGTGAAATGATTTTGGTAGCGATCGCCACATAATGAATTTTCTGGAATATCAAGCCTTAACATTTTGATGAAGTTCTGCTCAATCATAAGTTTTACGAATTGTTATTGTTTGTAAATTAAATGAAGAAACTCTTGACTTTTCGCGCAAAAAAGTAAAATTAAAAGGCTAATTAGACGATTATTTCGGCTAATTTGAATTATTGTTAAAATGTGTTTAACAATGCACTGGTAATGACTCTATAATTCAACACAGAAACAAACTTCCACATAGAGTCTTCATCACTGCTCCAGGAAAGTCTGTAGTTTGCGACTAGGGTTAACTTTGTGGTAATTATGATTCCTCATTCCTTATCCAGAGAGGAGGTCGAATGACGATTAGTCCTCCGGAGCGAGAGGAGAAGAAGGCAAGAGTCATCGTTGATAAAGATCCGGTTCCTACCTCATTTGAAAAATGGGCAAAGCCAGGACACTTCGACAGATCCTTAGCCAAAGGCCCCAAAACCACCACCTGGATTTGGAACCTTCATGCCCTCGCCCATGACTTTGATACACATACAAGCGATTTAGAAGACATTTCTCGTAAAATCTTCGCGGCACACTTCGGACATTTGTCCGTGGTAGCGATTTGGTTAAGCGGGATGTTATTCCACGGCGCTAAATTCTCGAATTACGAAGCTTGGTTAAGCGACCCACTCAACGTGCGTCCCAGCGCCCAAGTAGTTTGGCCCATTGTGGGACAAGACATTTTGAATGGTGATGTCGGTGGTGGATTCCACGGTATTCAGATCACCTCTGGCTTGTTCCAAGTGTGGCGCGGCTGGGGTATTACCAGCTCATTCCAGCTTTATGTAACCGCTATTGGCGGCTTGGTACTAGCAGGATTGTTCTTATTTGCTGGTTGGTTCCATTACCACAAGCGCGCTCCTAAACTGGAATGGTTCCAGAACGTGGAGTCAATGCTGAATCATCACTTGGCAGTATTGCTAGGTTGTGGTTCCTTGGGATGGACTGGACACCTAATCCATGTGTCAGCACCAATCAACAAACTTTTGGATGCAGGTGTAGCTGCTAAAGATATACCTTTGCCCCACGAGTTCATTCTGAACAAAGACTTGTTGACAGATTTGTATCCCAGCTTTGCTAATGGGTTGACACCATTCTTCACCTTGAACTGGGGTCAGTATGCTGACTTCCTAACATTCAAGGGCGGTCTAAACCCAGTTACAGGCGGCTTGTGGATGACCGATATTGCCCATCATCATTTGGCGATCGCGGTTCTGTTCATCATTGCTGGTCATATGTACCGTACCAATTGGGGTATCGGTCACAGCATTAAAGAAATCCTGGAAAACCATAAAGGTCCCTTCACAGGAGAAGGTCATAAAGGTTTGTATGAAAACCTGACCACATCCTGGCACGCTCAGTTAGCAACTAACCTTGCTTTCTTGGGTTCACTGACCATCATCATTGCCCACCATATGTACGCAATGCCTCCGTATCCTTACTTGGCAACGGACTACGCAACGCAATTGTGTATATTCACCCATCATATGTGGATCGGTGGCTTCTTGATTGTTGGTGGTGCGGCTCACGCAGCCATTTTCATGGTGCGGGATTACGATCCCGTTGTGAACCAAAACAACGTGCTAGATCGTGTGATTCGTCACCGGGATGCTATCATTTCCCACTTGAACTGGGTGTGTATTTTCCTTGGCTTCCACAGCTTTGGACTGTACATTCACAACGATACAATGCGTGCCTTGGGTCGTCCCCAAGATATGTTCTCCGACTCAGCAATTCAGTTGCAGCCAGTATTTGCTCAGTGGGTGCAAAACCTGCATACTCTAGCACCTGGTGGTACTGCTCCTAATGCTTTAGAGCCAGTTAGCTATGCTTTTGGCGGCGGTATTTTGGCTGTCGGCGGTAAAGTAGCAATGATGCCAATTACCTTGGGTACAGCAGACTTTTTAGTCCACCATATCCACGCCTTCACCATTCACGTCACAGTCCTGATTCTGCTCAAGGGTGTATTATTCGCCCGTAGTTCTCGTCTGATTCCAGACAAGGCAAACTTAGGCTTCCGCTTCCCTTGCGACGGTCCAGGTCGTGGCGGTACTTGCCAAGTATCTGGTTGGGACCACGTGTTCCTCGGATTATTTTGGATGTACAACTCCCTATCGATTGTGATCTTCCACTTCAGTTGGAAAATGCAATCAGATGTCTGGGGAACAGTAGATGCAGCAGGTAACGTGTCTCACATTACTGGTGGTAACTTTGCCCAAAGTGCCATCACCATTAACGGCTGGTTGCGTGACTTCTTGTGGGCGCAAGCTTCACAAGTAATCAACTCCTACGGCAGTGCTTTATCTGCTTATGGTCTACTATTCTTAGGCGCTCACTTTGTTTGGGCATTCAGCTTAATGTTCCTGTTCAGTGGTCGCGGCTACTGGCAAGAACTCATTGAGTCCATTGTTTGGGCGCATAATAAGTTGAAAGTAGCACCAGCAATTCAGCCTCGCGCTCTGAGCATCATTCAGGGACGAGCTGTAGGTGTAGCTCACTACCTCTTAGGAGGAATTGTGACCACCTGGGCATTCTTCCACGCACACATCCTTTCAGTAGGGTAGCAATTCACTTCATGGGTTTTGAGTGCTGGGTGCTAGGGGCTGAGTAATGAATAAAAGCTCAAAACCTAGTACTCAAAACTCAGAACTCTAAAAGATGACACCTGATGGCTAAAAGTCAGAGGATTTCTCAAACCTATGGCAACGAAATTTCCAAAATTTAGCCAGGATCTCGCACAGGACCCGACTACTCGTCGGATATGGTATGCGATCGCTACAGGAAACGACTTTGAAAGCCATGATGGCATGACTGAAGAGAATCTTTACCAAAAGATTTTCGCCACTCACTTCGGTCACTTGGCAATCATTTTCCTGTGGGCTTCCAGCCTCCTGTTCCACGTAGCCTGGCAAGGTAACTTTGAACAGTGGATTAAAGATCCCCTTCATATCCGTCCCATCGCCCATGCGATTTGGGACCCCCACTTTGGTGAACCTGCAATTGAAGCATTTACCCAAGCTGGTGCTAGCAATCCTGTAAACATTGCTTACTCTGGTGTTTATCACTGGTGGTACACCATCGGGATGCGGACAAACAGCGAACTATACACTGGTTCTGTTGGTTTGCTCTTGTTGGCAGCATTGTTCCTATTTGCTGGTTGGTTGCACTTGCAACCCAAGTTCCGTCCTAGCCTCTCTTGGTTTAAGAGTGCTGAACCTCGCCTCAACCACCACTTGGCTGGTTTGTTTGGTGTTAGTTCTTTGGCTTGGGCAGGTCACTTGATTCACGTTGCTATCCCCGAATCTCGCGGACAGCACGTTGGTTGGGATAACTTCTTGACCACACTACCTCACCCAGCAGGTTTGACACCCTTCTTTACAGGTGACTGGGGCGTTTACGCTCAGAACCCTGATACTGCTGGTCATATTTTTAGTACATCTGAAGGTTCAGGTACAGCAATTCTGACTTTCTTGGGTGGCTTCCATCCTCAGACAGAATCTTTGTGGCTGACCGATATGGCTCACCACCACTTGGCGATCGCCGTTATCTTCATTGTTGCTGGTCATATGTACCGGACTAACTTTGGAATTGGTCACAGCATCAAAGAAATGCTGAACTCCAAATCTGGTTTAGTACCTGGTAGCAAGAGTGAAGGTCAATTCAACCTGCCTCACCAAGGTCTATACGACACCATTAACAACTCGCTGCACTTCCAGTTGTCTCTAGCATTAGCGGCACTGGGAACTATCACTTCGTTGGTAGCGCAGCATATGTACGCTCTGCCTCCTTACGCATTCATTGCTAAGGACTACACAACACAGGCAGCGTTGTACACCCACCACCAATATATTGCTGGTTTCTTGATGGTTGGTGCTTTTGCCCACGCCGCCATTTTCTGGGTACGTGACTACGACCCCGAACAAAACAAAGGCAACGTACTTGACCGTATATTACAGCACAAAGAAGCGATCATATCTCACCTCAGCTGGGTATCGCTATTCTTGGGCTTCCATACCCTCGGTTTGTATGTACACAACGACGTAGTGGTAGCTTTCGGTACTCCTGAAAAGCAAATCTTGATTGAGCCTGTGTTCGCACAATTCATTCAAGCTGCTCACGGTAAAGTACTTTACGGTTTAGACACATTATTGTCTAACCCCGACAGCATCGCCTACACAGCTTATCCTAACTACGGCAACGTTTGGTTAGGTGGCTGGTTGGATGCCATCAACTCTGGCACCAACTCCTTGTTCTTAACAATCGGCCCTGGCGACTTCCTGGTACACCACGCATTCGCTTTGGCTATTCACACCACCACCTTGGTACTTGTTAAAGGTGCTTTGGACGCTCGTGGTTCCAAGTTGATGCCCGATAAAAAGGACTTCGGCTATGCGTTCCCTTGCGACGGTCCAGGCCGTGGCGGTACTTGCGACATCTCAGCTTGGGACTCTTTCTACCTAGCGATGTTCTGGATGTTGAACACCATTGGTTGG
Organism: Nodularia harveyana UHCC-0300; assembly: GCF_034931085.1. NCBI lineage: Bacteria > Bacillati > Cyanobacteriota > Cyanophyceae > Nostocales > Nodulariaceae > Nodularia > Nodularia harveyana. Next base: position 48,739 of record NZ_JAYGHG010000035.1, read on the forward strand.
GTAACCTTCTACTGGCACTGGAAACATCTAGGTATTTGGCAAGGTAACGTTGCTCAGTTCAACGAAAACTCTACCTACCTGATGGGCTGGTTCCGTGACTACCTCTGGGCTAACTCTGCTCAGTTGATTAACGGATACAACCCCTACGGCGTGAATAACCTGTCTGTTTGGGCTTGGATGTTCCTATTTGGACACCTTGTTTGGGCAACCGGTTTCATGTTCCTCATCTCTTGGAGAGGTTACTGGCAAGAGTTGATTGAAACCCTTGTTTGGGCGCACGAGCGTACTCCTCTAGCTAACTTGGTTCGCTGGAAAGACAAGCCCGTTGCTCTGTCTATCGTTCAAGCTCGTTTGGTAGGTTTAGCCCACTTCACTGTCGGCTACGTCGTGACCTACGCGGCGTTCTTGATTGCCTCCACTGCTGGTAAGTTCGGTTAATTCGACTGCTAGTTTTGTAGGTCAGTAATAAAAGTCCCCTGCCACAAGGTGGGGGATTTTTTCATGGGCGTGCATCTTTCTTCGCCCTTCCCACAAAAGTTTAATGTAATTTAAATATCACCGCGTCCAGAACAATTAAGCACAATTAGAGGACTACCATTCATTTGGCAACAAGTCTGTGCTGAGGAAATAAATAATACTAACCATAAATATAAATTCATCATTTTTAAACAAGGTAGCAGCTAATTTAAAAATCTCTTAACTCTCTAGATTCATAGAAAGTTGTGTTAATTTTTCTAGCAACTTGTAAACTCCTGTAGCAATTTTATTTTCTGGATAGTCTGGATCATTGGGGTTGCATTCACCAAGTATTTTTGCTCTGGTAATTGCTTCTGGGATATATTGGATTAGTTGCGCATAAGATGGTTGTTTTTTAGTTTGATGAATCATATTCCATAACTTCTTACAAATTCCTGGTCTTTTTTTTATATGTTGATTTTGAATATAATCTTTCAAGCTAGTAACTTCTCGATTTCCTGGAATAGAATCTTGTAAACTTATTTCTAAATCAAAAAAGTGGAGTATTAACCAAATTTCAAAGCAGGGATTACTAATACATAATTTATATATAGGATTATCACAACATTTTTGAGCTAAGTCAGAAATAGTTAGTTTACGATTATCGTAGTCGTCAGTGTCTATGATCATCCATAATTCATCATATTCTTGAAGATCCTTATATTCCTTTAATTCCTCATAGAATTTAAGTAATGTTTTATATACATATTGAGGATCTGAATTTCCAGCTTCTTCTTCTTTTCTATCTATAAACTCCACATGAATATTGCTGAGACGAAAATCTTCTTTATATTTTATTTTTAAGGCATTAAAATATTGATATTCAGTTTTATCACCTTCCGCAGCTATTATATATAGTTTCCATGTTCTATCTTCACCACATTTGTAACCGTTCAGGGGGGGGTGGAAGAGCGATCGCCAAAGGAGGGGCTGAGTCCTGCGGATATGCTTGTGCGTTCGCCCATCGCTAAAAATTCTCCCCAAAATCTGATAAATTAAGTGATATGGAAGA
>NZ_JAYGHG010000036.1:0-50073 GCF_034931085.1 Nodularia harveyana UHCC-0300
TTTCTCATACATCTAGTATTTGTTTTTGCCTAGCAAAAAAGCAATACTAGATGCAATCGTTATCACCCACCTTATATCCCGCCACTGATTCGGAGTACCAAATTCAGTGGGGGACTTACGGCGTAACTGTTAAAAGCCTGACGATATAGGCTTTTTCAGGAATCTATTCGGATAGGGAACATATAAATTCTGGGATCGTCTCTTTCTTTCAAGATGATTGTGTGTGACAGTCTAATGAGGTAGTCACTCATATGTTGCCATATACTTCAGATGCCCTATAATGGTATGCTAAGAGGTTCTGTTTTTGCATTAGTTAATCACATTAATTTAATTTGTAATTTTTAAGTTAATTAGCTATTAGCTTTGCAAAAATAAAAATTGTAGTAGTGGTAACTATCCCTCACGAAAAAAGTTCAACAGTTGTTGAATACTTCTTGAGAGTTAAGTACAGCAACAACAATTATCTATACAAGGTGTGAGGAAAAAGTGAAGATGTCTAATATCTTGTGGAAATCCCTGGTGGTTAGCCCAGCAGTTTTGGGAGCAACATTGTTAGTTTCAGGAACAGCAATTGCAGATCCAAGTACCACCACAGAAGTTTCGGTAACTGAACAACAAACCGCTACTGAAGTTGTTCAACAGCCAGAAATTTTTGCTCAGGTTACCAATGGTACCAATGTTATTAACGAAGTTAATGGCTACAGCAATGAAGGCAGAGAAAATACTACTCTGTCTCAAGTAACATCGGTTTCCCAATTTTCTGACGTACAACCCACAGACTGGGCATTCCAAGCGTTGCAGTCTTTAGTGGAGCGTTATGGTTGTATTGCTGGTTACCCAGATGCGACTTATCGCGGGAACAGGTCTTTAACCCGTTACGAATTTGCTGCTGGTTTAAACGCCTGTTTGGATAGGGTCAACGAATTGATCGCCACAGCAACAGCTGATATGGTGAGCAGACAAGATTTAGCTACCCTACAACGTTTACAAGAAGAATTTTCCGCAGAGTTGGCAACTCTTCGCGGTCGCGTAGACTCTCTAGAAGCGCGGACTGCTGAATTGGAAGCCAATCAGTTCTCCACCACTACCAAGTTGACTGGTGAAGCAATTTTTGCTGTTACCGATGCCTTTGGTGATACAGCTGGTGACAATAATAATACTGTTTTTCAAAACAGAGTGCGTTTAGGCTTACAAAGCAGTTTCACTGGTCGGGACCTTTTGACCACCCGTTTGGTCTCTGGTAATGCGAACACCCTTGACCTGGGTACTGCTACACCTTTCGGTACTGGTGCGCCTAGTGGTGAAGGTCTGCAAACCTTTAACATTGATAACACTGGTGGAAATAACGTTGAGATAGACAGACTGACCTACCAAGCACCTGTAGGGCCGGCTCAAGTTTATTTGGCGGCGAATGGTGGTAAACATAGTCATTATGCGGCTGTTAACAATCCTTATTTTGCTGACGGAACTGACGGTGGTAACGGTGCTTTAACTACCTTTGCTTCTGAAAGCCCCATTTATCGGATTGGTGGTGGTGCTGGTGCTGCCTTTACCTTACCTTTTGGTCAAGGTGGCGGTCTTTTCAAACCTAGCTCAGTAACTGTAGGTTATTTGGGATCAGAAGCTAACGAAGCGACTCCCGGTCAAGGCATATTCCAAGGTAACTATGCGGCTCTGGGACAGTTGAACTTTAGCGTGAGCGATCGCCTAGCTTTAGCTGCAACCTACGTTCACGGTTATCATGGTGCTGGTAGCACTATCTTTGACGCAGGGGAAAATAACTCTGCGGTCGTTGGTACTTCCATCGCCAACCGGGGAGGTATTGATAGAGCCAATGGTAGCCCCAATCCCTTCGCCACTAATTCTTACGGTGTTTCCGCCGCTTTCCGACCCAGCAATAAACTATCGGTCAGTGGTTTTGTCTCTTACACCGATGTCAATGGTTTTGGTGCTAACGACGCTAGCGAAGTTTGGAGTTACGGTGTTGGTTTAGCTTTACCTGACTTTGGTAAAAGAGGTAATGTTTTAGGTATCTTTGGTGGTGCTGTGCCTTATGCACACGGCGCTCAAGATGGTTTCAACAAAGTTCCATACCAAGTAGAAGGCTTCTACAAGTATCGCGTTTCTGATAACGTCTCAGTGACTCCTGGCGTAATCTGGGTAACCAACCCTGGACAAAGCAGCGACAACGATGATGCATTTATCGGTACTCTCAGAACCACCTTCACTTTCTAGAGTGTTGTAAATCTGGGAGAAATTTTTAACTTAAACTTCATTACGCCCCGCTATTATGCGGGGTTTTTTATGCTCAATTACAGTAAATAACAAACCCCAGTGGGGAACCGGAGTATACTAGAAAAGGTTAAACAGATTGATCACTTTTAACTTTTTTCTCATCCCTTACTCATATTGCTGCCTGTGGAACTATCCTGTAAATCTGAATACGCCATTCTCGCCTTAATCGAAATGGCAACTCATTATCAAAGTGGCGAACCGATGCAAATTCGCCAAATCGCCGCCCAACAAAGCATACCCGACCGCTATCTAGAACAACTATTGGCAACATTAAGACGAGGAGGTATAGTCAAAAGTCAACGCGGTTCCAAAGGAGGCTATTTTTTGACCCGCGAACCGTGGAAAATCACTGTCTTCGATGTTTTAGAATGTTTGGAAGGGTTAGATGTGCGGAACTGTGAAGAAGATGCCAATCCTAAAAGTATAGATACTTCTGTGATTAAGGAAATCTGGCAAGAAGCCCGTCAAGCGGCTAATTTAGTTTTACAAAACTATACACTTCAAGACCTTTGTGACAAAAGAGATTCCCGCCGCCAATTGGATATTATGTATTACATTTAGCCTCCTCTATTGTTGATTAATAACTAAATAAATTAGGAAAAATTATGAACACTGCACGTAACATTACAGAATTAGTTGGTCGTACACCCCTTGTACAGTTGAATCGCATCCCCCAAGCGGAAGGATGTGTGGCGCAAATACTGGTGAAACTGGAAAGCATGAATCCATCAGCATCAGTTAAAGACCGAATTGGGGTAAGTATGATTAACGCCGCAGAAGCGGAAAAGTTAATTACTCCCGGAAAAACCCTATTGGTAGAACCGACATCGGGAAATACGGGTATTGCTTTAGCTATGGCCGCAGCCGCTAAGGGTTATCGGTTAATTCTGACTATGCCAGAAACTATGAGTGGGGAACGCCGGGCGATGTTGCGGGCTTATGGGGCAGAATTAGAACTGACACCGGGAATTGAAGGTATGACTGGAGCAATTCGCCGCGCGCAGGAAATAGTTGACACTACACCACATAGTTATATGTTGCAGCAGTTTCGCAACCCTGCTAATACCAAAGTGCATCGAGAAACGACAGCTGAGGAAATCTGGTCAGATACTGATGGTCAGGTAGATATGATTGTGGCAGGTGTGGGTACTGGTGGTACTATTACTGGTGTAGCGGAAATTCTCAAAGCTCGGAAATCTAGCTTTCAAGCGATCGCAGTGGAACCAAGCAATAGCCCAATTTTATCAGGCGGACGACCAGGCCCCCACAAAATCCAAGGCATTGGCGCTGGGTTTGTACCTCAAGTTCTGAAAGTAGAATTGATTGATGAAGTAATTACCGTCAGCGATGATGAGGCGATCGCATACGGTCGGCGTTTAGCTAGAGAAGAAGGGCTACTATCCGGTATTTCCACTGGTGCAGCCTTATGTGCAGCCATTCGTGTTGCCCAACGGAAAGAAAATGAGGGACGCTTAATAGTGATGATTCAGCCCAGTTTTGGGGAAAGATATTTAAGTACACCTTTGTTCCAAGACTTGGAAGCGAAAGTAGCCACTAGCATCAGCTAACGTTACATTGGATAAATGGTCGATTTTAAACAGGTTTCTAATTACTACGAAACGCTAAAAGTTAATGCCAATGCTAGCCAAGCGGAGATTAAGCAATCCTATCGCCGCTTGGTAAAGTTATTTCATCCCGACAGCAATCAGGAAACCGCAGATAACGAGCAGATTATTCGGATTAATGCAGCTTATGAGGTCTTAGGAGATACTCAGAATCGGCTCAGATATGACCAAAAATTGCAAGAAAATTCCGAAAAATTAAATAGTAATTATCAACAACGGGCTGCATCCGCCCAAAAACGTTACCAAAGAACCAGACAAACCGGACGAGATGCGGATAAACAGGTAGAAGAATGGCTACGCTTAGTTTATCAACCAGTTAATGATCTACTTGACTGTATTCTCAATTCTTTGGAAGCTCAAATTGATGAACTAGCCGCCGACCCCTTTGATGATGAATTATTAGAAGAATTTCAAGAATACTTAAACGCCTGTCGAGATGACCTCAAGCAAGCCCAACTGACTTTTCGTTCTCTTCCAAATCCCCCTAGTTTAGCGAAAACCGCCGCTTATCTTTACCACAGTCTCAGTCAAGTAGGAGATGGAGTAGAAGAGTTAGCTTATTTTCCTTTGAGTTACGATGAGCGTTATTTGCATACAGGACAAGAATTATTCCGGATTGCTGCGAGATTGCATTACGAGGTACAAGAATCTGTAAGTTAATGGTTAAAACTATATTACGAATTACGCAAAATCATGAAAAAACGTTCGCGTAGCGTGCGCGAAGCGCATACCACAAAGGACACAAAGAACACGAAGTGAAGAGGGTTTCAGAGAGTCCTTGCATAAGTCCTACTAATTACGAATTACGAACTACGAATTATAGTTTATGCTGGAAATAGTGAAAGTTTAAGAAATTTTAAGCTCTGTTTACAGAATACTCATGCAATGTATTGTTAATCGCCGCGCTCAGTTTTCGGCTAGTCATCGGTATTGGTTACCAGAACTGAGTGAAGCCGAGAATACTGAGAAATTTGGTGCTTGTTCTAGATTTCCCGGACATGGACACAACTATGTTTTATTTATCTCTATGGCTGGAGAATTAGATAAATATGGCATGGTACTCAACTTGTCTGATGTGAAACACGTAATTAAGCACGAAGTTACCAGTCAACTGGACTTTTCTTACCTGAATGATGTGTGGGCGGAATTTCAAGAAACTCTACCCACTACTGAAAATATTGCACGGGTGATTTGGCAGCGTCTAGCACCGCATTTACCCTTAGTGCGTGTGCAGTTATTTGAACATCCTGAACTTTGGGCAGATTATATAGGAAACGACATGGAAGCCTACCTTACCATCAGTACTCATTTTAGCGCCGCTCATCGGCTGGCTCATCCTCAACTTAGTAACGAAGAAAATACTGAAATTTATGGTAAATGCGCCCGTCCTCATGGTCACGGTCATAATTACCATTTAGAAGTGACTGTGAAAGGTGAAATTGATCCACGCACGGGGATGATTGTTGATTTAGGGGGTTTAAATCAGGCTATTGAAGATTATGTGCTGGAAGCATTCGATCATAGTTTTTTAAACAAAGATATTTCTTTCTTTGAGGAAGTTGTACCCACTGCTGAGAATATCGCACTTTATATTAGTAATTTACTGCGATCGCCTATTCAAGAATTGGGAGGTACGCTTCACAAAATTAAACTGATCGAAAGTCCCAATAACTCCTGTGAAATTTACTGCACAGAATCGGATGCAAAAACCGAGAATGCAGTCAAATCTGAGCCAGTTTTAGTTTAAATCACCTCACCCCAACTCCTCTCCTAGTTCGGGAGAGGGGACTAGTAATCAGACACTCACTTGAGCAATGATAGTGCGATGACGAGGAGTGTTACTAGTGATGCTAGGAAGCTGAAAACCAGCCTCAACTAAGGTTTGCTCAATATCCAACGCGAAATATTGGTCTAAATAAGGTTCGGTACTTTTGAGCAGGGTCAAAATGTAGGGAGGCATTTTCTTGTAAATTTCTGATTGGGGATTCATGTCCATAATTGCCAAGTGACCACCAGGACGCAGCACCCGCCGCATTTCGGCAAAAATTTCTCTAGTAGCTGACTGGGGCAGTTCGTGGCACATTAAGGAAATAGAGACTAAATCAAAGGAAGCATCTGGTAAGCCAGTATTTTCAGCTGTGCTATGCAGCCAATTAATTTGAGCCTGATTCTCTTGGGCGCGATAATTAGCAACAGCTAAAAAGTAAGGAGATAAATCTAAACCTGTAATTTGAGACTGGGGATAAATTTCTTGCAGGGCGAAGCTACTTAAACCAACACTGCACCCCACATCGAGAATATTTTGGGGAGTGTGAGGAAGGGAGGCTGTGAGAATATTATGGTAACTCTGGCGTAGTTTCGCATCACCTTGGGGTTGTGCATCCTGCCAAATTTTAGCGTGAACAGCTTGAGCCGCAGGTCTTACCTCAAATGCAGCTTGCCAACTGAGATTTCCATGTTCGTAAGCATGAAATGAACTCACGTAATAGTCTGGGTAGGAAACACGAAGATTTTGGACTTGAGCTAATTCTGGCGACCAATCACGGGCTTGTAAGGTTTTGACTTCTTCTGTCCAGGGAACACCAATTCCTTCAGCGCGTTTAATCATCATTTGTCTGGCTTGATGCTTGGCTAGATTGGCTAAAGGTTTGATGGAGAGGATACCATTCACCAAACGGGAGGCTAAACCAGGAGTTGTTGTTACAGCAGTAGTCATAAATTTTCTAGTTTGGGTTTAACGCCATTTTTCACTGATGACATAATTATTGCAGGCTAGTCTAGCGTTTCATTTGCTTGTTACTAGATATTTAATTTTTAACTGGGGCTTTGGATAGACTGAGTGAGACTTGAGAATCTGATAATACTTAGGCAGGACTTACGCAAAATTATGAAAAACGAACCACAAAGGACACAAAGGACACGAAGTGAAGAGGGTTTAAGAGAGTTTTTGCGTAAGTCCTATTAGGTTTTATAGCAGTTGGGGATGGGGAAGAAGTCCCCAAATATAGCCCCTGAAATGTTCCTACTCAGCCGTTTTCGGTTTGAGAGCCAACAACATTTCTAATTCAGTCGTAAATTTATCGGGACTGGTGGCGGTGACACCAAAACCATGAATGGAATTTAGGACTGTGTTGAGTTCAGGTGGGAGAGGTTTTCCCTGTGGCGCAACGGAATTAATTAGGGACGTAGTTTTTGCGACATCTATATAAAAGTAACCTGCATTGGATTGTGGTAGTGAACCAGTTACAGTTTTAAAGGTGTCGCTACTATCGAGTTTGGGAGTATTATTTGTGGCGATCGCCTCCGCTACGGAACCACCAACGGCTAAAAATAGGGTGTCTTGGTTGAGCCAACCATGAGATAATAAAGCTCTTTGTCCCCGTAGTTGCCATTCAGTGACATCTTTACCGTCGATTTTTGTTTTCGTGACGTTGATTTGTTGCGTTTTGGCGAGATTATCTAGTTTGGTTAAAGTTGCGGATGCTGTTTGGCGATCGCTCGTTCCTAATAGTAATGCTCCTCCAACTCCCAAGTTTGGTAAAATCCCTGGATTTGAGGGAATAGTTGCAAAGGCAAATTCCTGATCCATCCAGCCAAAAACATCCTGTTCTAAGTCAATATCGACAAAATTCAGTTGTCCCCGCAGCAATTGTAATATTTGGTTAAACTGGGGATCGTCTTGAGATTGTTCTACTATCGCCGACCAACTACGACTGATATTATTACCACTGATCATCCCCAAGGTATCCAAGGGTAATTGACCGATGATTTTAGCTGGAGTTGGCTGATACTCCAATTTATTCAATTCTGGATCTAAATTAGCGATCGCCCTCATCCGCACTCCCTGATCATCCACTCCCACACGCGCCACCAGAGATTTTACTTGTTTAAATTGTTGCAGAGTTTGTGGTGGTAATTGCCTATTCTGGGGACTTGCCGCCACTAATTTTTCCATCATGTCTGCATAGTCTGGGATATACACTTGGGCGAGAATATTTTTCATGTCTGCGTTAGCAGTGAGAATCTTATTTCGACCTTCTTGACTAGCAAAAGATGGCTCTCCTTGAAAAGTTTCAATGGCATTTTCTACAGCTAGCTTTTCCCCAGACAATACTAAATAATCATTATTTAAGATAGCACTATAAGTCTGTCTACCATTTTGTGTAACTGCCGTGATTGTTTCACCTTTGTAGTCAGATTCCTCAACTGTAATCTCTTTTTCTGCTTTTAATTTATTAGCAAAACTCAAAGCTTTGACTTTATCTTTTATTCCCACCACCATCAAGACACCAGTTTTTGACTGTTTAGCTTGATTCGATTGTGCAACCGTAGTAGGATTGGGCGGTATTATAGCCAGCATCACACCACCAATCCAAGGCTTTAAATCCTGTTCGTAAGAAATATTACCTTCGCTAAATACATCTTCTTGAAAAGCTGCTAAACCTTCTGCTACTATCTTTTGGGCTTCTGGAGTGCCAAACTCTTCTAACTTCTCCCAGGCTTGAGAGTCAGTAGTAATGTAAGTAGCCATAACTGCTGTAGCAGGGACTAATTTAGCACTTCCCAAAGCACCTGAGCTATCTCCAGATGGCCCTTGAAAATACAAATAAGTTGCTACACTTCCTGCCAAAAGTACAGTAGCACCAACTACAGGAATTAATAAATTAGATTTACGTTCAGGCATTATTACTACTCTTATTGGTTAAAATTCTAACTATCGAAACTAATATTTCTGTGAAACAATTCCTGGATTTACTAAACAGCGACTTAATTTACTCAGATTAGGGCTTTTTCTCGCCCTGACACTGATGCATAGTTTTCTGATTTGTATCCCTGATTAACTAGTCGATAGTCGCCGGAATATCTCGGAAGCTGATCTGAAATCCGATTTTATCTCTAAAAGATATCAATTATGTGAATAACATGATTTATTTGTAAAGCTGATTTATACTTAAGGTGTGATGAACTTACCATGACTAGGCATAATTGTTGCTATTACTCGGATAATATACTTTGTCACATCCGACTAAGTTAACTCTACTGAGATTATAGTCAATATCAGCCAAAAATACCAGTTAAACAATTGCAGATATCAGAAATGCAATTTGAGGAAGTAAATCAAGGCTAATATATCTACTATTGTTTACTTCCAGCAAATCTAGTTTTTACCCTTAAAAGTGAGTTTTTTGTATGCCTAACAGCCCTTTAAGTGAACAACCTCGTAATCAACGAGCTACTGTAATTCGTACTAGTAATGAATTTGTTTTACTAGAATGGCTGAAGTCAAATGGTCGCCTCATCGAGCGTGAACCTCAAGAATCTCAGCGTCGGAGTCAAGTAGAAGAAATCTCTGACATGATTGAGCTAGATGATATTCCCTATGATAATGACGATGATGATTCAGAGATGGATTTAGAGGAGTAATACAGCAGGTGGTAATCTAAATATTTCGGGTTTAAAGATGGGGTTTTGTGATACCCCATTTTTATTCTGAGATCGGACTAGAATAATTAAACACAGATGGACGCAGATAAAGATGGATGAATGGAGTTAATGATTCTGTGCAGCCTAAAATAAAATTAGTATAACCAACAAATTACTAATTACTAATTAACGTTTCTAAAGCAGTTTGCAAGTCTTTTGTTAACTCACTGACAGCTTGACGAGTTAGAGTGCGATCGCCTTGAGATTTTTGCCAGCGTTCAGTTACAGAAATCGGTTCACCGACAGTTATCATCGCCTTTCTCAAACCTAAGCGGGGTCTTCCGGGAAGAGTAGATTCCTGAATGCGAGAAAGTAGATCAAACATTAATAAGGTCGTTTCTGCTAACCTTTCCGCCGTGGGTTTTTCTTGGATATAATTAGCACTCACAGCTACAAAACTTTCCACTATTCTCATGTGTTGCATTTTTAAATCTGCTTCTGATGCCACCCAATCTGCTAACCCACGTTTGAAGGGTGGTAAACTATTAATATCTGCTATATCATCGCGGTAAATATAATTCCAACCAGCTTCTTCTAAACGACGACAACGATCAATAAAATTCCCGTGGGCTTGCACTCCTAAATATGCTTCAGTAACCTGTAAAGCTGTATCCATTAAACGGTGCAATCTAGCAATTAGAATCTCATTAGGAGTAGCAGATTCATCAATAGAGATAGTTTTGGGGATATCTTGATGGTAGAAACGGCGATAAAACTCTTCCATTTCCGTAATCAAATATTCACCCAGACGACAAAGGCGTTGATAGTAAATTTCTGGCTGTGAATTACTCCCAGATTGATCAAGTGTTTCTAAACCGCTATCAGCTTCTAATTTAGTTAATAGCCCATGCAGTTTTGACCAAGGCGGATTAACGTAACTATACTGAATATTCACTGGTACAATCACCACAGTCTCAGAACGGTGAGCTTTTTGCAAATCTTCTACACACCAGAAACCTAATTGCGCCACACCGGGTTCTAAGGGACTGACAATTTCACTATGACCATTATTACCTCCTTCTGGGGCGACTGCGATCGCCATTTCACCATTACAAAACAATTCTCGCGCCGTTTGAATCGCCTGTCTATCTACTCGCCGACCACGACGAATGGGAACACCGCCAACTTGAGAGAATAACCATCCCAGCCAATTTCCTCCCCACACAGTCATCCCACGGTCATAAAGAAAATAGCTGTGAATCGGTTCTTGCAGTTTAATCCCCTGCTGGCGTGCAACTTTCGGCAAAATGTAGGAAAGTAGATATAGCATACACAAAGGATCTTCTACCTCTGGATGACGAAACGCAATCAAAAAGCGAATTTTACCAGCCTGGAATTGTTGATAAAGTTGAGCTAATGTCTCCACGTTCGTAGCTGAAATTTCAATAATACCCGCAGGTAACCACGGTCTAGTGCTAAAACGTAGCACCACAGGCAATAACCACCGCATTATTTGGAGTATAAACGGGTTAAACTGTTGGGGAATAAATTTTAGTGGTGGTTGGGTAGAGTGGATTGATTTAGGCAAGTGTCTCTCCAGGTTATTGAGTGAGAATATGGATTAGTGTCACGCAGAGGCGCAGAGGCGCAAAGGACGGAAGAGTTTGGATATGAATAAACCGGAGGATGCGCGACAGTACGCGCCAGCTACACAACGCAATCGTGAACCTATTTTAGAAGTGCTGTTACAAGTTTTACCCAAGAGTGGCACGATATTAGAAGTGGCTAGTGGGACTGGTGAACACGCCATATATTTTGCGCCCCGTCTTCGTCCTCGTCAATGGTTACCTTCTGAACAAAACCCTTTATTACGGGCTAGTATTGCTGCTTGGGCGCAAGAATGTCCATCAGATAATCTCTATCTACCTGTGGAACTTGATGCTAGTATGCCGATTTGGGCAGTAGAAAAAGATAGTTTACCAGACTCGCCTATTTTAGCCATAGTTAATATTAATATGATTCATATTTCACCTTGGTCAGCTTGTTTGGGACTGATGGCTGGTGCTGGGAGAATTTTGCCTCCTGGTGGAATACTCTATTTATATGGGCCGTTTAAACAAAATGGCGAACATACAGCACCTAGTAATATCGCTTTTGATCAATCTTTAAAGGAGCGAAATCCTGAATGGGGGGTACGTAATTTAGAGGATGTCATAGCCGCAGCTAGTAATGAGAATCTGAATTTTAAACAGACTCACCAAATGCCGGCTAATAATTTATCTGTAGTATTTCAACTCGGTGAGTAGTGGAGATTAGCAGACTCGAACTGCTGACATCCTGCTTGCAAAGCAGGCGCTCTACCAACTGAGCTAAACCCCCGTAACATAAAAACAGTAATTACCGCTTTAGTTTAAAATTATATCATTGCTCAAGAAATGAAGCAAGAAAATATTCAGGTAGTGGCAACACTGTATAAATTTGTCAGCTTGCCCGATTTTGCAGAAAAACAAGAACCCCTGCTTTCTTATTGTCAAAGTCAAGGTGTTAAGGGAACAATTTTATTAGCAGCAGAAGGGATTAACGGCACTATTGCCGGGTCACGGGTAGCAATTGACTCTGTTTTGGCGTTTTTGCGTGCTGACCCCCCTTTAGCAGACTTAGAACACAAAGAGTCATACACCGAAACACAACCCTTTGAACGAATGAAGGTACGGTTAAAGGCAGAAATAGTGACTATGGGTTTGCCGGAAGTGGACCCCAATCAGCAGGTGGGTACTTATGTGACTCCGGAAGAATGGAATGATTTGATTTGTGATCCGGAAGTAATTGTGATTGACACCCGTAATGATTATGAGGTGAATATCGGAACTTTCAAAACAGCACAAAATCCTCAAACTAAATCATTCCGAGAGTTTCCTGAATATGTGAGTCACAACCTCGACCCTAATCAACACAAAAAAGTGGCGTTATTTTGTACTGGTGGGATTCGTTGTGAAAAAGCTTCGTCTTTTATGCTTTCCCAAGGCTTTGCGGAAGTTTATCACCTCAAAGGTGGTATTCTCAAGTATTTGGAATCAGTACCAACTGAGGAAAGTTTGTGGGAAGGTGAATGTTTTGTATTTGATGAACGAGTAGCTGTCCGTCATGGCTTAGAGTCAGGTAGTCATGAGTTGTGCTTTGGTTGCGGACATCCAATCTCTGCGGTTGATAAGACTTCTCCTAAATATGAGGAAGGTATTTCTTGTTCTCACTGTTTTGATAACTTGACTGAAGAAAAAAGGGTGCGTCAGCATGAAAAGTGGAAACAATATCAATTAATTCGTAATTCGTAATTCGTAATGGGCTGCGTCCCGCTTCTCTGCGAGACGCTCTGCTAAGATAATTCGTAGTTTTTAATTCTATGAAGGAATCAACTAAACAATGGTCTTTTCTGAGATTACTCCTAGAGAAATTATTTCTTATAGGCGAGAGTTAAACCATCAGCGATGGGAACTAAACTGAGATTAATTCGCTGATCTTGATGCAGTTTCTCATTGAAGGCGCGAATCTTTGTGGTGCGATTGTCTTGGACTGCGATATCTGCAACTTTTCCTGACCAAAGCACATTATCAATCAAAATTAATCCACCAGGACGAACTAATTGTAGCGATCGCTCGTAATAACCATCATAATTACTTTTGTCAGCATCAATAAACGCGAAATCAAAGGTTTCGGCTTCACCTGCGGCGAGTAACTGATCTAATGTCTCCATTGCTGGAGCAATATGTAAATCAATTTTAGCTGCTACCCCGGCTTGTTGCCAATAACGACGGGCGATCGCTGTAAACTCTGCACTAGTATCACAGGCTACTACTCGACCCTCTGGAGGTAACGCCAAAGCCACCACCAGGGAACTATAACCCGTAAATACTCCCACTTCTAAAGTCTTTTTTGCTCCCATCAATTGCACCAATAAAGCCATAAATTGTCCCTGTTCCGGTGCAATCTGCATTTGAGCCATCGGATGCTGGGCTGTTTCTTCCCTGAGTTGACACAGAATTTCTGGTTCCCGTAAAGATACCGAAAGTAAGTAGTTATATAGTTGCGGTTCAATTCCCAATGTTTGATTTGCCATAATTCAGTGAAATTAAGCTGAAAACTATCTCTGATTATTCATTTATTTTACGTCTTAAGGATGAGAAAAGTTAATTTTTATTTCCATCCCCAGAATGATAGATTTACCCAATTTCATAGTTAACTTAAAAGCATAGGAACAGGATTTATCCTCAGTTTCCTAGAGAGTTGTGTACTTGTTTTCAGTGGTCAGATTAAGAGGGTGTGTCAGGTGTGAGGATAAAAAAGTTAGTCGCGTACAAATTACCTTCAATTTAGTATGTTTGGCTAATATCCAGGGTAAAATGTCTGAACTTCCAAATTCTAAGTGTGGAGTTAAACCATAAATTAAACCTTGGATTGAATTATCAGTTCAGGGTTTATTTTTAGAATTTGATCTGTAGTTAATTAATTCGGCGCTACTTCATGAAATAAGATTCCCAGAATAATTGAACGCAGATGGACGCAGATAAACGCCGATGAATTAATGGATTTTATTATTCTGTACAGCCTAAAATAAAATTATTATTAGCAGAGATCACAGAATGTCTTCCAGATATCAGACTATGAGATTTCCACTATGATAGAGCTAGATTAGTCTGCCATTAGATGGATGTCTTCATCCTAAATAAATGCTACCATAGTCAAACACATAATAAATTACAACTAGGAATTATGACATCCCCAAAACCATTGCTTGGCACAGAATTAGTAGATTGTGCAAGAGCAAATGCGAATCTGGGAATAGAAACTGCGGCTTATCAGTGCGGCTATGGCGATGATATCAATACTTTTACCCGCGAACTCAGAGAATCTTGTCAGAAAATGAATTTACAAGTTAAGGAACTCAACGAATTAATTACTGATCAAGATATGATTCTGGAATTAGGCACTGGAGAAATTATTGCCCCAGAGACAGCTTCGGAATTATAAATCAAAACTTATAAACCTAAAATCACTCGTGCCAATTTAAAGTAAATCAAAACACCTAAGACATCCACGGCTGTAGTGATAAAAGGTGCTGACAT
Organism: Nodularia harveyana UHCC-0300; assembly: GCF_034931085.1. Taxonomy (NCBI): domain Bacteria; kingdom Bacillati; phylum Cyanobacteriota; class Cyanophyceae; order Nostocales; family Nodulariaceae; genus Nodularia; species Nodularia harveyana. Next base: position 14,465 of record NZ_JAYGHG010000036.1, read on the forward strand.
TAACGCCGGGTCTAAGCGGAAAGCACGGAATAAAAATGGTAGTGCAGAACCAGATACAGAAGCAATAATCGAAATAGCTACTAGACTGATGCCTACAGTGAATGCTACATCGGCGCGTCCTTGAAGAAAGTAAGCCCACACTGTGGCAATGCTACCTAACATTAGTCCCAAAAACCCCCCGGCGATCGCTTCTCTGCCAATTACCTGCCATATCTTCAGGGATCTAATTTCATCGGTACTCATCCCCCGAATCACCACTGTAGAAGACTGAGCGCCCACATTACCACCAGTACCTGTCAGCAAAGGAATAAACGCTGTCAGGATCACAACTTGTCTTAAAATATCTTCTTGGGACTTAATAATTGTCCCAGTTACTGTATTAGTTATCAGTAAAACAAACAACCACACCACCCGCTTGCGGGCAACTTGCAGTAAATTCATCTGAAAATAGTTGTCACCATCGGACTGCACACCACCACCTAAAGCGTAGATATCCTTAGTGGTTTCCTCTTGCAGAATATCCATCACATCATCAACGGTGACAATACCTACTAGACGCTGTTCTTTATCCACAACAGGCACAGCTAAAAAATCATATCTTTGAATTAATCTGGCGACTTCTTCTTGGTCTGTATCTGTGTGAACAAACACCACTTCACGGGTCATAATTTCGCCAATGGTTTGTTCAAGTTGAGACACCACCAACTGTCGCAAAGAAACAATCCCCGTCAAGCGCCTAGCGACATCGGTAACATAAAGGTAGTAAATGATTTCACTAACATTAGCCTGACTGCGAATCCTTTCGATGGCTTGAGATACGGTGAAATTTTCTTTCAGATAAATTAACTTTGGGGTCATGATGCGCCCAGCTGTATCACCTTCATAACCCAAAAGTTGGGCTGTGGCTTCCCGTTCTGCTGGGCTGAGTTGTTCTAGCAAGCGATTGACAACTTTTGCTGGTAATTCGTCAAATAACCTGGCGCGGTCATCTGGAGACATTTTATCTACAATGTCACGCACATCCTGACTTTTGAGTTTCTCGATTAAATGTTGTTGCACACTGTAGTCGAGATATTCATAAACCTCGATAGCCTCAGTCTTAGGAAGTAAGCGAAAAACCAAAGCGTGCATTGCTTCTGGTAATCCTTCAATGGCCTCTGCAATGTCCGCAGGTTGTACAGGTGCGAGAATAGTTTTAGCTTCTTGCAAGTTTCCCGATTCTAGGAGAACTTGGATTTGAGTTCGCACTAAATCTTGCAATTCGCTACGGGTGATATTTGGGGTGGTAGAGTTTAAATTATTGGTTTCAGTCAAAATCTACTTTCCTCAGCCTGTTTGAACAAGTGTGCTGCCTTTAGTGTAGGGGAATGTGGGAATGAGAAATAGAACTTATGCCATAAGTTTGAGTAAGTCAGACTGCGGGTTATTCCTCTGAATTCGACTTTATGTATTCAGGACTTACGCAACAATTGCCAACAATCTTGATTTATCGTTCGCGTAGCGTGCGCGAAGCACATACCGCCAAGCCGCCCGCGCGTAGCGATGCCCACAAGGGCTGTAGAACGCCAAGAAAATGTAGATTATGCGTAAGTCTAAGAGGATGTTTGAAAAGTATTAGGTGAAACCAATAATCTCCAAAAACCTAACCCCCCTTCCCCCCTTCCCTACCAGGGAATGGGGGTTTCAAAGCCTCTCCAGTAATAAAAGTAATTCCTTTCCCCTCTCCTTGTAGGAGAGGGTTAGGGAGAGGTCGGGGAGAGGTTTGGAGAGGGGTTTATTTATACATTAAAAACTTTTGAAACATCCTCTAAGTCCTAGCATTGTTTTCTTCTGTTTAGCAGCTAGTTTGTGGATAATATTGGTGATATTTTTAGATAATTAATTATTAGTTTTATTTTGGATGATTTCTGATTCTGTAATACTTTCTTTGAGAGCCTTTTGAGCAATTTTTGTCATATATATAGTTATCCCAATCGTGGCAATTAACCCAATTATCTGCATTACCCATTGCCAGATTTGTGCTTTTGGATTAGTTGGTTGATTAGGTGAATTAAGCATTGCTAAATTACCTGCTAAGGAACCTATATAAACATATAAGACTGTACCAGGAATAATACCAAAGGAACCTAATATATAATCTCTTAGAGAAACTTGGGTGACTCCAAAAGCGTAATTTAATAAGTTGAATGGAAAGATGGGACATAATCTAGTTAGTAAGACAATTTTCCATCCCTCTTTGGCTACTGCTAAATCTATGGCTTTAAATTTAGGATATTTATTAATTTGCTGCGAAACCCAATCACGGGATAGGTAGCGTCCGACAATAAACGCTGAAATTGCCCCGATAATTGCGGCAATTAACACATATATAGAACCCCACAAGAGTCCAAATAAGCAACCACCTTTGAGGGTTAACAGAGAACCAGGGATAAATAGGATTGTGGCTAAGTTATATATGACAATATAAGCAATGGGACCTAATGCACCAAGACTTTGCACCCATAAGATGGAATGATTTAAAATAACTGGAATATTGACGTATTGGGCAAGGAAAATTAGGGTAATAATCAGAAAGCTAGTTATTAATAATTTGAGTGTACTATTTGATAAGGGCTTTTTAAGCATACAGTTTACTTGAGTTTTTCGTCGCTAACTACGATATATGATGCTTAGATGAGAACGAAGTTAAAAACCAGAATAACTAACCGCAGAGACGCAGAGGACACAGAGAAATCAGGATTTGAGAGAGTTTTTGCGTAGGTCTTGTTTGTTCGATATTTCCCGACGATACCAACTGCGAATGCGTTCAGGTGAAACACCGAGGATATAAGCAGTAATTACTATTTGATTGAGTAGAGTTGTATAAATTACGCCTTTGTCTAGCCATCTCCGGGCTGAGGTGATAACTGGTACAGGAATTATGGAAATTTTACCTATAGGTTTTAAACGGCGAATGAGTTCAAAGTCTTCCATGATTGGTAGGTTAGGAAATTGTCCATTTTTTTGGAATATTTCTTTGGTTAAAAATATTGCTTGATCACCATAGGGCATTTGCCAATGATGCGATCGCCAGTTTACTCCTTTTTCTACCCATCTTAAACTCCACAAGGGAGAATCAATCTCTAAGGCAAAGGCACCGGCTACTGTTTTTGGCTGTTGTAGGGCTGTGCGAACCATGTTATCAAAGCCAGGAGGTAAACGGCTATCGGCGTGAAGAAACAGCAGGATTTCGCCAGTTGCAGCCATAGCACCGGCGTTCATTTGTACTGCTCTACTAGGGGCAGATGAGAGAGTTTTTACACCTAATGACTGAGCTATGCTGACGGTGTTATCTTGTGAGCCACCATCCACTACGATTAATTCTACATTGGTACTGGGTTGTGTGGATGCGATCGCACTCTCAATATTTGCCGCTTCGTTGAAGGTGGGGATAATAATCGAAATTGTGTTATTCACTGCTGAATTAAGAATTTATATCACGCAGAGGCGCAGAGGCGCAGAGAGGAGGAGGAGTTAAAAAATTAAATACCCCCTTCCGCTTTAATTATAGGAAGAGGGTTTAATTACGAATTACGAATTACGAATTACGAACTACGAACTACGAATTATCCTAATATCCGCCTTCTTCTTCGTATTCTGGCTGTCTTTCTTTGACTTTTTTGGGAATGTTAACTGGCTGTGGTGCATCTTCCCACGCATCGCCTTCTACATCGTCGTAATCGTCATATTCTTCAGCGTAAGGTTGGCTGTAAGGCTGGGGTTCATATCTAGTTGGTGGTTCTTGATATCTATCCTTACCTGTAGCTTCACTCCAGTTATCTTCCTCGTCGTCTTCATATTCAATGGGTTCGTACTGTCGCGCCCGCATGACTTGACGCTGTGGGATTTCTTCTTCCACATAGTCCTCTGTCCATTCTTCCTCAACTACGGGTTCGGGAGCGCGAACTCTGGTTCTGGGTGGTTGTAATGGAACTCCACTGGGTAGCTGATTAGCTGGTGAGACGGTACGCGGAGTATAGCCATATTCTTCTTCGGCTTCTCGTTCCCACGGTGCTTTACCTATGCCTAACCGTTCTAGTACACCGACGGTTAACTGATTAACCCGTTCTTCGGCTCCTTCAAAAACAATCAACCTGCTGGGGCCGGTGCTGACGATTTCATCTACCGAAAACTCGTAGGTGCTGAGAAATTGGTCGGGAATTTGGGGTAATCCTAAAGAAGCAATGACTATGGAGAGAATTTTTCCAGTTTCGCCATTGAACTTGAAGCCCCGCACTCTACCTAATACTTCGCCTGTTTCTGTAATTACTTCCCAGTTAATCAGATTACTTAAGGTTTCAACTTCGATGTCTTCAATAGCATCTTCGTTGTCAACTAGAATTACATCGCCAATTTGGTTGACGGTGCTGAGGTACATATATCGTGGCAGACCCGAAATAGAGATCAGGCTGTCTCGCAAACCAAGTGCCACAACCTCTCTTTGATCAATATCAACCCAAAGCTGATTGACGACACCGAGCCGTTTGCCGTTGTCGCGCGTAATCACCTGGGTGTTTAATATATCGGAACGCCTAATTGTCTGTTCAGAGGTCATTCTATACCGAGTCCTGATCTCGAATCCGGTTTATCCATACACTATTATTAACAAAACTCAAGCAAATGTATGGGAGGATTTTAATTTAATTCCCAAAACTTGAGTGTAAGCTCCTCGTGCTTGAGTAAAGCCAATGGTGCGCTCGGCTGATTCTATCATCGGACGACGCAAACTCACAACTATAAATTGCACTTGTTGGGCTTGTTATTTGATCATTCTAGCTAATCTCTCGACGTTTGCCCCATCTAAAAACATATCTACTTCCTCAAAGGTATAAAATGGCGAAGGCCAATTTAGGTTCATAACGGTGGAAATGAAGCCAACACAGCGATCAATTTCGGTGATCATTCCGGTTCATAATGGTGGTGAAAGTTTCCGCCAATGTTTGTTAAGTATTGGCGCGTCTATTTTTCACCCTACAGAAGTAATTGTGGTAGCTGATGGGGATACCGAATCTGGGGAAATAGCAGCCGACTGGGGAGCTAAGGTAATTAGAGTTGAGGAGAAAGGGGGGCCAGCACAAGCCAGAAATTTAGGTGCGGCTGCTGCTCAAGGTGAGATAATTTTTTTTGTGGATGCTGATGTCACCATAGAGCCAGATAGCATAAATCAGGTAAGGTCGGCGTTTACTGAAGATACAAATCTAGCTGCCTTAATTGGTTCCTATGATGATGCTCCAGGGGCGAGTAATTTTCTTTCTCAGTACAAAAATCTTTTTCATCATTACACCCATCAAAATGCCAATGAGAATGCTTTCACTTTTTGGGGTGCTTGTGGTGCAATTCGCCGGGATATCTTCTTAGCTATGGGCGGTTTTGATGAAACTTATCGTCGTCCTTGTGTGGAAGATATTGAGTTAGGCTATCGCCTCAAAGCCGCAGGTTACAAAATTGCATTGGTGAAAACGCTGCAAGTAAAACATTTAAAACGATGGGGAATCATATCTTTAATTAAAGCCGATGTGTGCGATCGCGCCTTACCTTGGACACAATTAATTCTACGTCAAGGACAAATGCCTTCAGACTTGAATCTTGGTTGGTCAAGTCGGCTAAGTGTGGTTTTAGTTTACTCTTTATTAATAAGTTTAATTGCTTGTTGGTGGCAGTGGAAATTATTAATTATATCTGCTTTTATCTGTGCATTGCTGACAATTATTAATGCCTCTGTTTACCGCTTTTTCATGAATAAACGGGGTATTTTATTTACATTGGGCGTATTACCTTGGCACTGGTTCTACTATTTTTATAGTGGTCTAGCCTTCGTGATTGGTATTTTGAGAAAATCCATAAAATCATAAATGTTCATGATATCATATCACAGAGAATAATAATAGGTAGTAATACTTGAAAAATACTTGTAGTGTAGTCATCATTGGTGCAGGACCGGCTGGCTTAACATCAGCTCATGAACTAGTTAAGCAAGGCATTCAACCCATTGTTATAGAACAAGCTGACCGAGTAGGGGGAATTTCCCGTACAGAAACATACAAAGGCTATCGCTTTGATATTGGCGGTCACAGATTTTACACCAAAGTTGGAGAAATTCAGCAAATTTGGGTAGAAATACTAGGGAATAACTTTCTAAAAGTCCCCAGGCTTTCCCGTATTTACTATAATGGGAAGTTTTTTAACTATCCTTTAGAACTAAGTAACGCCTTATCCAATCTGGGAATTATTAACAGCTTGCTAATGTTATTGAGTTATTTGCAAGTCAAAATCAACCCTCATGCAGTTGAAGAAAATTTTGAACAATGGGTTTGCAACCGCTTTGGTAAAAGGTTATATTTAACTTTTTTCAAATCTTATACCGAAAAAGTTTGGGGCATTTCCTGTACAGAAATCAGAGCAGATTGGGCAGCACAACGCATTCAAGGAATGTCATTAAAAAGGGCAATCCTTAATAGCCTATTTAAGACCAACCAAACTAAATCACTGATTAAAGAATTTTATTACCCAGAATTTGGTCCGGGAATGATGTGGGAAAAATGCCAAGAAATTGTCAACGATAAGGGCGGAAAAGTTCATCTCAACACAACTGTATATAAAATTTACCATCAAAATAATCAGATTCAAAAAATTAGTGTTAAACAGGACAATAAAACTTTTGATTTACAAGCAGAACAGTTTATTTCTAGTATGCCAGTAACTGCTTTGATATCAAGATTAGATCCCCCAGGACCAACAGCAGTTTTAGAAGCAGCACATAGTTTAAAATATCGAGATTTTTTAATTGTCTCGTTAATAATTGATGAGGTTGATTTATTTCCCGATAACTGGATTTATATTCATAGTCCAGAGTTTAAAGTAGGACGGATACAAAACTTCAAAAACTGGAGTCCGGCGATGGTTCCAAATAGTAGTAAAACCTGCTTGGGTATGGAATATTTTTGTTCTGAAGGTGATCAACTTTGGTCAATGTCAGATAGCGAATTAATTGAAATTGCTAGCAGAGAAATTGTCGATTTATCTTTGTTATCAAATATCAATAAAATTGAAGATGCGACAGTGATTAGACAATTAAAAGCCTATCCTGTTTATGATGAGGAATATCGTCAACATTTGCAAGTTATTCAAGATTATTTGCAGGGGTTTAAAAATTTACAAACCATTGGAAGGAATGGGATGCACCGTTATAATAATCAAGATCATTCCATGTTAACAGGATTATTAGCTGCAAAAAATATTTTAGGAGAACATCATAATTTATGGGATATAAATACGGAGCGTTCCTATTATGAAGAATTTAAGACACCGAATTTAAGTCAGCCAAAGGAATTAAAATGCACTTCATAATCACAGGAGGAGCAGGTTTTATAGGTTCTCATCTTACTGATGAATTATTATTAACAGGACATCAGGTAACAGTTGTTGATAATTTCATGACTGGGTTTCGTCATAACCTACCTGAACATTCTCATCTTCAATTTGTCGAAAAAGATATTTGTGAATGTCAACCCCAAGATTTTACTAAACCTATTGATGGTATTTTTCATTTAGCAGCTGCAAGTTCAGTACAAAAATCTTGGCTAAATCCTTTAGAGACCCATCATCATAATTTGTCTTCAACAATGGCTGTTGTTCAAATTTGTGAGGCTTTAGGAATTCCCCGTTTAGTTTTTACCAGTTCAGCAGCAGTTTATGGAAATCCGACTCAACTACCTTTACGAGAAACTCACTCCACAAATCCGATTTCTCCCTATGGTTTACATAAGTTAATGGGAGAGCAATATATTGACTTTTTTGCCAAAAATAATGGATTTTCGGCAGTTATACTGCGTTTGTTTAACGTTTTTGGCGATCGTCAATCTCCCAAATCACCTTATTCTGGAGTAATTTCCCTATTTTCATCAGCTATACAGCAGGGATTACCAATTAAAATCTATGGAGATGGAACACAAAAGCGAGATTTTATTTATGTGAAAGATGTAGTTAATGCTTTAATTCAAGCTGTAAAAACTCCCTTATCATTTGGTAATTCTCTTACCTGTAATATTGGTCTAGGAAAAAGGACTTCCTTACTAGAAATTTTAACTATTTTGCAAGAGTATTATCCTCAAAAGAAAGTACCGATAGAATTTGCACCGATGCGACAGGGAGACATTCATGATTCTTGGGCTAATATTGACAATGCTAGGGAAATTTTGGGATTTTCTCCGCCAGAAGAGATCAAACCTGGTTTATCTAGTTACTTAACTGCAATTAATTTTTGTCGAAACTTACTCAATTAGCCTAATTACAAAAATTTTCAGACAAAAAATAAAATGCCTGAATTACCTAAAATTAGTAACTTAGCTTATGCTAGAAACCCAAATTTTATTCTCAATCATTATTCCTACGTACAATCGTCTACAGCCATTAACAAATTGCTTACAATCTATAACTAATCTAGATTATCCTCGTAATCGCTTTGAAGTAATAGTAGTAGATGATGGTAGCAAAATATGTCTAGATAGTGTGGTTAAACCTTTCCAAAATCAACTCAATCTCACCTTAATTTCCCAAACTAACGCTGGTCCAGCAAGCGCTAGAAATACAGGCGCAAAGCAAGCACAAGGAAAATTTTTAGCATTTATAGACGATGATTGTACACCTGCAAATAATTGGCTACAGGTTTTAGAGAGTTATTTAATTGCTGATGTAAATGATTTAATTGGAGGATGTATAATCAATGCACTTCCTGAAAATATTTTTGCTACTGCTAGTCACGCATTGCTAGATTATATTTATGCTAGTTATCAGAATAAAAACACATTTCCCCAATTTTTCACATCTAATAATATAGCATCATCCGCAGAAACTTTTCTGGCTATTGGAGGTTTTGACACCAATTTCCCTTTAGCTGCGGCAGAAGATCGGGAATTTTGCGATCGCCTCCTATCTCACAACTATAAGATAAGGTACGTCCAAGAAGCAATAGTTTATCATGCTCATAATTTAACCCTAAGCACTTTTTACCGACAACATTTTAATTATGGACGCGGTGCATTTCTATTTCACAAAACCTACTCCCAACGACATCCCCAACAAAAAAGTATCCAGCACTGGTTATTTTACTTAAAACTAATAACCTACCCTTTAACAAAACAATATTCTCAATCGGCTATCCTCCTTTGCTTTCTAATTTTGCTATCTCAAATTGCCACAACATTTGGTATAGTTACAGAAAAATTATTATCTCAAAAAATATCGCCAAGCCTTGAATAATATTAAAAAAATGCCCCAAACAGACACTGTGAGAATAGGTATAGATGGTAGTTTCCTATCAGGTCAGAGACGAGGACATGCTCGTTATGCCTTTGAACTTTGCCGAGAATTAGATACATATTTACCCAACGCCCAATTTTTTGTTTATAGTCCCTGTCCGATAGAAATGCCCGTAATTTCCCCACGCTGGAAATTAAGAAATTATGGCAAAATACTATCAATATCACCAATATCATGGCTGAAACTTGTGGGCAGTTGGATATGTCGAAGAGATCAGCTAGACGTATTCTGGGGAACGTATTTTTTTCTGCCATATCTTGATAAATCAACCCGGACAATTCTTACTGTTCATGATTTTTGGTATGACATATCCCCAACAGGTATGTCTTGGCTGCACACTCAGGCTTTTAACTTATTCTTAAAAAATGATGTCAGCCGAGCCAATACCATCATTACTAATTCTCAAGGAACAGATAAACAGCTATTTAATTACACTGGTCGTAATTCCATTATTATTTCACCTGGTGTTGATGATATATTCCAACCACTACCAATAAATGTAATCAATCTTGAATTAAACCATCATCATATTTCCTGCCCCTATCTTCTCAATATAGCTACTTGGGAACCAAGAAAAAACATAGAATTATTAATAAAAACCTTTATTAATATGAAAAAAGATGGTTTAATTCCCCAGCATAAACTAGTTCTCGTTGGCAAAAAAGGTTGGAAATATGCAGGAATAGAAACCTTAATTAATAACGAAGGGCAAAATTATATTATTGTTCTTGGTTACGTTCCAGATCAACAATTACCAGCACTTTATAATGGCGCAGATGTATTTGTTTTTCCTTCGATTTATGAAGGATTTGGCATACCTGTAGCAGAAGCCAGAGCTTGTGGCACAAGAGTAGTAACCACAGATATTCCTGAACTAAGGGAAGCAGGTGGTATTGGTACTATCTATATCCAACCCACAGAGTCAGGTATCAGAGAAGGGATTTTAACAGCCTTAAATAAACCTCCCATAAGTCCAGATAATTTGCACATTCCCACTTGGAAAGATGGAGCGAGAACTTTAGCAAAAATTATGACTGCTAAGTAGACATCATAAACTACGTACACCAGAAAATATGAAAAAAACTAACTTTTTATTCCCCTCCTTCCTTGCCTACGGTGTACACACAAGTCCTATCAAGTTACCTCATCACGTTTTGATCCCCCTTAGCCGCCCTTGAGAAGGGGGGAATTAGAATCAAAGTCCCGCTTAAAAAGGGGGATTTAGGGGGATCAAATCACTTGTGTGTACACGGTAGTCTCGCTTGCGGTGAACCAGCGCTCTATGCGGGTTTCCCATCGTAGGCGACTGGTGAACCCGAAGGGGGAGGGGTTAGGGGTGGGGTCTTAGTTTCAAGTCAAATGCTAACCTAATTAAATTTATGAAATTATGAAATTAGATCCACCCGATATATCTGTAATTATTCCGGCCTATAACTCCGAAACATATATTAGAGAATCTATCAATAGTATTTTAGAACAGTCCTTCAGTAATTGGGAAATGATTGTTGTTAATGATGGTTCAACCGATCATACTCCAGCCATCATTCAAGAATATATCCTCAAAGACCAAAGAATCAAATTGATTATGCAAGAAAATAGTGGTTCTGCATTAGCAAGACGCACTGGTTTTCTAAACTCCCAGGGAAAATATATTTATTTTTTAGATGCAGATGATCGCAGCAAACCAACCACCTTAGAACGATTATACTTAGCTCTAGAAAGATGGACAGAAGCAGTTGCAGCCTATGGGAAGATAGTAGAAATTGACATATCTAATAATGTTATTTTTCAACCAGGTTCAATCGTTGAGGATCTGGTTCCCATAGATATGTTCCCTCGCACTATCGAACGTGGTATATTCTGCATCGGAGGAGTTTGTATTAGACGTAATTTCTTAAATCAAGAAGACTTTTTAACTGATTTAACCATTGGTGAAGATTGGTTATTTTGGTGTCGTCTGACTGCTAAAGGACCATTTATATTTATCGGAGAAGAAGCAATCATTGAAATTCGTCGTCACAATACAAATAAAACCAAACTTCCAATTTCTAAATTAGTGGAAAGCTGGAATAAGTCCAGAGAAGTTATTTTTACAGATCCAGCTATTAGGCAAAAATTACCGCCTAAATTATTAGCTAAACATTCCCAAATAAATAAATTTTACACCTATTATGATGTCACAAAACTATGTTGGAGATTAAAAGCCTATGATTTAACTACTATCTACTTTGGGAAATCAATAATAACGGCCCTAGAAAATCCCTTAGCATTCTTACATATTATGGGAAGATTTAACCGAGAAGTTTGGAGATATTTTCGATATTTTATCAAAAATCCTGATAAATATTGAGATAAGTAGGATGCGTAAAGCCCTTGCGGGCATGGCTTCGCTTAGAGCGATAGCGTAACACACTAAATTATTGATAATGGTGCGTTACGGATTTCATCCTAACACACCCTACAATACTATTACATCTCAACATCTATTCAAATCACAACAAATAAAAAATGTTTAAATTAATCAAAATATTAAAAATCCTAATTCCCTTAGTTCAGCTTTATCCTTGGGGAATTCCAGTAATTGTCATTTTAGGAATTTTTGCTTCCCTAGCCGAAGGAATAGGAATTAGTCTATTAATTCCATTTTTGCAAAACCTACAATCAGGAAATTCTCTACTAAGTAACAATCCAATCATTAAAAATATTGACCAATTTATGATTAATTTTGAACCTCAGCAACGAGTTTTATTGCTGACATTATTTATCTTAGTAGCAATTCTAATTAAAGCCATTTTATCTTATATTTATACTGCACTTTGTGCATGGCTACAAGATTCTACCCTTCATCGCTTACGCACCGCAGTTTATAAACAGTTGATTGCAGTCAGTCAAAGCTTTTGGGACACTAATAAAAGTGGTGAACTTTTAAATTTAATTACCGAACAAACATTCTACTCAAGTCAAGCATTAAGTTTTTTAATTTGGGTAATTATTAATCTGTCTATGATTGGCATTTTCGGTTTATTACTGCTGTTAATCTCTTGGGAATTAACATTATTAGTAACATTGGCATTTTTACTAATCTCTGTATTAATCCGCATTTTGACATCGAAAACACAAGCATTGGGAAGAGAATTTCAACAAGCAAATAGTTATTTGAGTAATCTCACTTTGGAAAACTTTACTGGAATTAAAACTATTCGGGCATTTGGTAAAGAAAACTATGAAGAAAAACGTTATTACCAAGCCTCTAAAAGATGCCGTGATATACGTATAAAGTTAGACGGGCAATCGGTAATGGTCGAGCCTATTGCGGAAGGATTATCAGTAGCAATATTGATGTGTGTGATGTTGATTGCCTTTTACACTCAAGTTACCATTCCTGTACTTATTACCTTTATTTTTATGCTTTATCGCTTGCAACCGCAAGTCCAGAAACTTAATAGTAACTTAACTCAAGTAATTGCTTTAAGTAGTTGCGTTAAATCAGTGTTTTTATTACTAGCATCTGAAGATAAACCTTATATTGTTTCTGGAGATATTAATTTTCAAAAATTACAAAAAGGAATTACTTTTGAGGATGTAAATTTTCTATATCCTGCTCAAAATAAACCAGCCTTAGAAAATATTTCTCTATTCATACCCAAAGGTAAAACTACTGCTTTAGTTGGCTATTCAGGGGCAGGTAAATCAACTATAATTAACTTGATTTTCCGCTTTTATGATGTCACATCAGGAGAGATTTATATTGATGATTATTCCATCAAAGAACTTGATTTACCTGCATGGCGTAGTCATATTGCCTTAGTTAGTCAAGATATACATATTTTCAGTTCTACAGTGAGAGAAAATATTGCCTATGGTCTTCCAGATGCTACAGAAACAGAAATTATAGCAGCAGCAAAACAAGCTCATGCCCATGAATTTATCTGTGAACTTACTCAAGGATATGATACTTTTGTCGGCGACAGAGGAATTAAACTTTCTGGAGGACAAAAACAAAGGATTTCTATTGCTAGAGCTATTTTATGCAATCCTGAAATTTTAATTTTAGATGAAGCCACAAATGCTCTTGACAATATTTCTGAGAAATTGATTCAAGATGCGATTGATATCCTTAGTAAAAATCGCACTGTGATTGTTATTGCTCATCGGTTATCAACCATTAAAAATGCTGACCAAATAATTGTTTTAAAACAAGGTAAATTAGAAGAAAAAGGTTCTTTTAATGATCTTCTAGAGAAAAAAGCTGTATTTCATGGACTCTATCAGTTAGACTACCAAAAAAATCAAAATTAAACCCAGACCAAATAGGATCTTAACAATAATGACTTTAGTGAGACTAATTGAAGGTTATCCAGAAGTAAATCCTCTAATTTCTCAGACTCCCCATAATTTGGGAATTTGGGAAGGTATTCAATTTACAACAGAACCAGTTAAAGAATGTGATTATCTTGTAATTATTAACTGTCTAGATAGAGATGTTCAGGTCAATTGTCCGAATAAAAATATTTGGGCAATTATTCAAGAACCACCAACTGAACAGTTTGACTACTTTTATAAACATACAGACCGATATTCTAGAATATACACTCCAGATGTTAATAAAAAAGGAAATATATATATTCACAGTGATGGAGCAATAGGTTGGTGGATAGGAAAAGATTATGATTTTCTCACTAGTGATGAAATACCGGAAAAGAATTTAAATCTTTCTTGGTTGACCAATGCAGATACCTTTATAGAAGGTCAACTCAAGCGACTTAATTTTTGGAATTATATTCAAAATTCAAATTTAGATATAGATTTTTTTGGTAAAGGTTTTCCACCACCAGTTAAACCAATTGCAAAGTGGGATGGAGTCGCTCCGTATAAATATACATTAGCAATTGAAAACTATAGCGGTCTCTATTATTGGTCAGAAAAAATTACTGATGCTTTTTTAGCTTATACCATGCCGATTTACTATGGTTGTACTAATATTACTGATTATTTCCCCAAAGAATCCTTTGTCTCGATTGATATTAATCAACCTGAACAAGCTGTAGAAATTATTAGAGAAACCATTAACAGTGATCTCTGGCTTCGCAATCGAGACGCGGTTATCTATGCTAGGGAATTAGTGCTGAAAAAATATAATTTATTTGCTTTTCTAGCCGAAGAAATTATAGAAGATCAACAAAAAAATGAGTCGAATGTCCAAGTTGTCAAAAAGTGTATAAAGTTAAAGCGTGATCAGCCTATATTGTATCGTGAAGATGTAGTGAAATCTGTCAATCTACTCTTGGCTATAAGTAGAAAAATTTTACCTAAGTCATTGCGAAATTGGTTATGGCTGAAAATTGGTAAGAAATTATTTTATTCTTGAAGATTTTGGTATTAGCTACTATCAGTTTTCTATTAAGAACCACGTCATTAAAAACCACAATGAAGTCAGCAATTATTACTGATGATTCGCCAATCTTACTAATGAGAGATATAAACTTATGAATCAAAATCCTTTAGTTTCTTGTATTATTATCTTCCTCAATTGTGAAAAATTCATTGAGGAAGCAATTGAAAGTATATTTTCCCAAACTTACCCCAACTGGGAATTACTACTAGTTGATGATGGTTCAACCGATCGCACCACAGAAATTGCCTTACACTATGCCCAAAAATATCCTGATCAAGTACGTTATTTAGAACATCAAAATCACGAAAATAGAGGTATGAGTGCCTCAAGAAATTTAGGAATTAATAACTCGCAAGGAGAATATATTGCTTTTTTGGATGCAGATGATGTGTGGTTGCCCTCAAAATTAGTAGAACAATTAGCTATTTTCCAAACTTATCCAGAAGCGAGAATGGTTTATGGGCGTACACAAATTTGGTATAGTTGGACAGGGAACCCACAAGATAGTCAACGTGACCATTTTATGGATTTGGGAATACCACCAAATACTTTAGTTCTACCACCTAAACTATTAGAGATTTTTTGGACAGATAAAAATCAAACTCCTACAACTTGTAATGCTATTATTCACCATTCAGTCTTTGAAAAAGTTGGTCAGTTTGAAGAAAGTTTCCGAGGACAATCAGAAGATAGTGTTTTTTGGACTAAAGTAGAACTCAATTTTCCTATTTTTGTTGCCGATAATTTTTGGGCAAAATATAGACAACATGATAATTCTTGCATGAATTTAATTTATAATAGTAACAAAATATTTTACAATCTTCAGAATTACTACAATTGGACAGAAAAGTATTTGTCCCAACAAGAAATAAAAGATCAGGAAATTTGGCACAGTTTTAAAAAAGCAAGTTTTATTTACCGTCATCCTCTATTATTTTTTTTCAAAAAAGGCTATATTGGGTGGTTAATGAGGATAGGCAAAATATTTTTACCCAAAAAACTGCGTCACTGGCTATGGGTAAATATTGGAACTAAACTTTGAACACAATTTTACTTTTTTAATTTTCAACAAGCATATTATCTAATAATAGCATCTAATTCATCAAGAATTCTGATATCTATATCGGCATCAAATTTTCTAGCGAAGTGTGCTGACGATGCCAGGAGTTTTGGCATATCTTCAAACATGAGAATTTTTGGGTGATTCCCTTCCCTTGACCAATCAATATAACGCAAGTTATCATTTTTGATTTTGAGGTGAGGATTATTACACAGTATCGTCTGATAATAGGATTCATCTGGAATCTCCACCCGACAGTAGTGGGAAGCTAAGGAAGGGTTTGTACCATGAAACTCAATCAGATATTCTGCTGCTTTGCGGTTAGCACAAAACCACTCTGCTCCAGCAAAGCAACGAAGTTTAGTGGAAAAGGGCAGAAAATATTTTGTTAATAATGGGTGTTTTAATAAAGTCAAGTTTCGCTTAGTTAAACGGAGATTTCTGTTGGGAAACGGAAACTGACACTTTACGGTACAATATCTTTCATAGCACGTTTTTTGCCAATTTCTCTCATAAGCATTGTATTTAATTTCCTCATTCTTAATGCAAACATCATAGGAAATAGAAGCTAAATCATCCAGTATTTGACCTGCTGGTTTGATTGGATAATCTGCTCCACTAAGTAATATACACCAGTCCGGCGAAGCAGTCCTTTGATACATTAATCTAAAGGCCTGCAATGTAGATTCTACAATAGAAAATTTACCCCACTCAGTTTTTATGTGAGGGTGTACAAGCAAAATATTCTTAGATAAGGCATCTATAGGCAAGTCACTTTTTGAAAAATCATGATGACAGACAATTGGTGGATGATCAAACATAAGATTTAGTCTGTTGACTAACCGAATTATCTGATGGGGTTTGGTATGTGTTAATAGAATGAAACCAATTGGCGGTAACATGATTTTCTTACTTAAGATTATAATAAGCTTTATTGTACAGCAATTATAATATTATAATTATTGATTAATAAAACCGATTTATGAAAATTGCTGATTGGCTTCCGTTTGTTGATAACATTATTATCGAGGTTCATGATAACTCTTGCTTTGGAACAGCTTCAGATATTGTCCTCAGTGCCGTTTATTCTTATAGTGGATTTAATGTCTCTAGATCCTAACGGTCCTATGTTTTCAAATGTCATTCATAAAAAATAACCCCCAAAAAAGGAGAATATTCAAGAATAGCTGGTATTAGGTTAAGGCAACAGACAAATAATAATTATGAATAAACAACCTTTGGTTTCTTGTATTATTATCTTCCTAGATGGTGAAAAATTTATCGAGGAAGCGATCGCAAGTATATTTTCCCAAACATACCCTAATTGGGAATTATTGTTGGTAGATGATGGCTCAACAGATAACAGCACAGTTATAGCCTTAGAATATACTCAAAAATATCCAGAAAAAGTCCGCTATCTTGAACATGAAAATCATCAAAACCGGGGAATGAGTGCTTCTCGCAACTGGGGAATTGATCACGCTCAAGGTGAGTATATTGCTTTTTTAGATGCTGATGATATCTGGTTATCTCATAAATTAGAACAGCAAGTTGCAATTTTAGAGTCTCAACCAGAAGCAGAAATGGTTTATGGATGGGTACAATTTTGGCATAGCTGGACAGGTAATTCTGAAGATAGTCAAAGTGATAAATTTATGGAATTAGGAGTTGTACCGAATACTCTGATCCAACCTCCAAAATTACTGATTCATGCCTTAAATAGTCCTTATCAACCACCTGCCCCTAGTAATGTTATAATTCGACGGGAGGTGTTTGAAAAAGTTGGTCGCTTTGAAGAGAGTTTTCGAGGATTTGGAGAAGATAAAGTTTTTTTTGTCAAAATACAATTAAACTTACCAATATTTGTGTCTGATGAGTGCTGGATTAAATATCGCCGACACCCAGATTCTTGCTGTGATCTTGTTAATAAAGATAAAAAGCTAATTGCGACAGGAGATCAAGATTTTTTCAATTGGATAGAGCCATATTTGTTAAATAAAGGTATGAAAAATACAGAGGTTTGGCAAGCTCTACAAATAGCAATGACAAAAAGCAGATTGCGTTACCGTCATTCAATTTTATATAGTTTATGGTTGGATTTTTTGAATTTATTGATGTTGACGGGAAGACAGATTTTACCTAATAAAGTTCGTCATTGGTTATGGACAAGTCTTGGCAGTAAATTATATGGTTAGAATCAAAAATATATTGATTGATTTATTTGATTTTCCTAATGAGGATGCTTGAAAAGTCTTGAAGAGTCAAATTATATGGGAATGAATCGGGAAAAGGAAAGGAGAGGAAATTTTTTCTTCCTTCTTTGTTTCTCTCTACTTCTGACTTGTGAGTTATTACGGTCGTACCTCATTTACCTGCACTCTACTATATCTCCACAGATGTAAACTGATCATTAAATCTCATCATCTCTTGATCTTTATCATCCAGTTGAAAATCAGCGTGGATATTTTGCTGAATCCAGGAGATTTCCCACTCATTGAACTTATAATGATTAAACCGAATCATTGTGTGATCTTCTATGAATTTTGTTTTTTTCTGGAAAACTGGTGGCTGATGTATATTATATTTATGTTTCCAAAACGGGATTTTTAACGTGCTGGTTTTTACCAAGGATTTTTTCCCAAATTCTGATGTTACCCAAGAATTACATTTAAAAATACTCATCACCTGGGAAACTGGTTGAGTCTCGTCGTCAAACCTTGAATCAAAACACTTTTGAGGTAAATTAATATAAGTGCAGCCTTTGTCTTCCACCCTGTCCAGGACATCGTGAATAGTATCACTCGCAACGGGGAAGATAAACTCATCCATATCGGTAAAACAAGTCCATTCAGAGTTTTGACCATATCGTTGAATATAATCCATAAACGCCCGATGTTGATCGTATGTAATCTGATATTTTCTGTCTCTAGGCTGCCACATAATTTGGGTAACATACCCCTTGGCAATAAATGGCTTTAGAATGTGGTCTAAATCCTGTTGAACTTCTGAATCTGTTTTATGGGAAAGTAACTTATAAATAGATTGACTCCGCTTATTTTTGCCGGTGACTTCTAGATTATTACCGCAATCAATCCAGTTACTTCCCATATTATTGTAGAGGTAAAAATGGTTAAACCCAATGGCGATATGATATCGAAGCCACTCTTCAATAAAAAAAATTTCTTCGCGGGGAAGAAAAACGGTCATGATGCTAACTGGATGTTTTGAGTTCATTTATAATAAGTTTGTATTATCTATTATTAACAATAATATCAGGCAAATACTAGATTTACGTGAAATTAGTTATCATCCTGAATGTAAAACTGTTGATTAAAGTATAACTAAAGTGATATGTAATTTAGAATCAATAGAATGTCTTCAAATTTTATGGAAGCTCTGTTAAAGTAATAGCATCATTAAACAAATCTATAAAATAGAATTTAAAATGGATAACCTCTTTTTTTGTAAAAGGGTCACTTCTCAAAAAATCATCTTTTGGCTTTCCATAATTTTAACTTTGCTCTGTTTAGTCTATTTTATCAGAGGTTATTATTACTTAATTGTAGATAAACAACTTGGTGCAGGGGATTTATATTCACGATGGAAAGAACAACAATATATCTATCGTGGTTTATATCCTTATGATATTACTGAAGGTTCACCTTTCATAGATTCCCAACTGGGACCAGTGATGTCAGGAGGATATCCACCTTGGGCTTTTTTCTCAGGCTTAATATTTTTTCCACCTATTTCTTTTGAAGTAACGCGCTGGTATCATGCTTTCTTAAATAGCATATCCCTAGTTATTTTAGCTATTTTTGCTTATCAAATTGGCAAGCCTCATGGGAAGTTAAAGGCTTGGTTTATAGTCAGTGCTTGTTTATCAATTGCTAGTCATTCTACTACTTTGAGTGCTGGTCAATATGGCATTATTATTAATGCTTTATTAATTGGAATGTTTTGGTTATTGCAGAAAGGGCATAATTTATCATCAGGTTTACTTTTAGGTTTAGCTTTACTCAAACCTAATATTTCTGCACTTTATTTTTTGATTTTATTTATTAAAAAAAGAATTAATGCAGTATTGGCTTGCTGTCTCTACATTATTATTTCTAGTTCAATAATAGGAATATTTATTCAAGTGTCTCCTATTTACATGATTGAGAAAATGATTAAAGTTTCTAAATATTATGTTAATACTGGATATTCGGGAATTAATGTTCTCACGAATTTGGGGATTAACCCAGCTACAGCAACAATATTATTAGCTGTAGTTGCTAGTGCTATAGTGCTTGGTTTATTATATTTATTCAAGGATCATTCGTTGCTATTTCTCTTTGCTATTGCTTCGGTTATTGGCAGATTATGGACTTATCATTTGGCTTATGATAATGTCATGTTGATTTTTCTGTTATTAGCTGTTATTAATTTGACTTTTAATAATTTAACAAAATTGAATATTTCGATATTAACGTTTCTATTATTGACTCTATTAATTCCGTCTGGAATGACTAATTTAGCTTATGTACAAATAGCCCAAAGTATAATTTGGGTATCAGCTTTAATATATCTTCTAATTTGCCAAAAAGAATTTAAAGAGGTGGTAACTACTAATTAGAGGATTTTAATTTAATTCCCAAAACTTGAGTGTAAGCTCCTCGTGCTTGAGTAACGCCAATGGTGCGTTGGGCTGATTCTATCATCGGACGACGCAGACTCACAACTATAAATTGTGCTTGTTGGGCTTCTTGTTTAATCATTCTAGATAATCGCTCGACGTTTGCTCCATCTAAAAACATATCTACTTCGTCAAAGGCGTAAAATGGCGAGGGGCGATAGCGTTGGAGGGCGAAGATAAAACTCAAGGCTGTGAGTGATTTTTCTCCGCCGGACATGGAAGCTAGACGCTGGACTGGTTTACCTTTGGGGTGGGCGACTAAGTTGAGTCCACTGTTAAAGATGTCTTCAGGATCTTCTAGTTGTAAATAACCGTCACCGTCGGAAAGGATGGCGAAAATTGATTGAAAGTTTTCGTTGACTGCATCGAAGGCTTCTTTGAAAGCTAGTTGGCGCAATGTGGTAAAGTTTTCAATTCTTAATAGTAATTCGGTGCGTTCTGCTTCTAAGGTTTGTAATTTTTCGGTTAGTTCTTGGAGGCGGTTCTGGGTGCGTTCGTATTCTTCTAAGGCCAGCATATTTACGGGTTCCATAGCCTGTAAGCGTTTGGCTAGGCTGCGTAGTTCTTTTTGTAAGTCCTCTAAATCTACTTTATCGGGTACTTCTGGCAGAGGATTGGGTAATTCTGCGCTGGTTTCTCGGAGTTGGTTTTGCAATGCTGTTAAATCTGAACGCCGCTTTTCTTGGGTTTCTTGGAGTTTTTGAATTTCCCATTGTAGTTGTTGTTGGCGTAAAAGTTGCGATCGCACTTCCTGTTCTGTTGCGTCGCGTTTTTGCTTTTCTTCCCCTAGATTCTGCTCCATTTGGCTCAAATTCGCCTGGATTTCGCTGATTTGGTTGTTGAGTTCAGAATGCTGATTTTGCAGGGTGTTGAGTTGATTTTGTTGGCTGGTTTGCTGATTATGGTATTGGTTAATTTTGGCTTCAGCTTCTTGAATTTTCTCTTGCGATCGCAGTTGCTGAATTTCCAGATTTTTTAATCTTTGCTGGGCATCCCGTAATTCTCCCTCTCGTTGTTGCAATTGTTGCTCTTGGCTTTTAATAGTTACTTGGATTTCTTGCCATTCACTAGGGGTTTGAGAGTCTTCTAACTCCGCTAAAGCTTGTCGTAATTGTTGCAGTTCACTTTCTTGTCCTGGTAATTCCCGATCTAAAACTGATAACCGGGATTGGGCGACGGTGATTTTTTCGTTGTTTTGGGTAAGTTGCGATCGCGTCCCCTCTAATTGCGCCGTTAAACCCTGAATCTCTTTTTGCAGTTGTGACAACTGTAACTGCTGTTCTCGTCGCCCCTGTCTGGCTTCTGTGAGGGCTTGGGTAAGTTCTTTGGTGTTGGCGGATAAAGTAGCGATCGCCTGGGTACAACGTTCGATAATGCGTTCAATATCTGCCAAGCGACTCTTTAAAGCCACAACTTCCTGAGATTCCGCCGATTCTCCCTGACCAAATTTTAAGGATGAACGCTGATTACTACTTCCCCCAGTCATCGCGCCGCTAGTTTCCAACAATTCCCCATCTAAGGTGACAATGCGATAGAGTCCGATATTGGGTCGCGCCTGTTGGATATTGGTAAAAACTACGGTGTTACCGAAGACATAAGTAAAGACATCTTGATAACGGCGATCGCACTCAATTAAATTCACCGCATAATCAACAAAACCATTCGCATAACGCAAGGTAGCATCTTGTGTATATTTACCAGCCCTAACCTTATTTAAAGGTAAAAAAGTCGCCCTTCCACCGCGTTTCTGTTTCAGTAATTCAATTCCAGCTGCGGCTACACTGTCATCTTCCACGACAATATGCCCCAAACGCCCACCAGCAGCAGTTTCTAAAGCTAATTGATAGCGGCTTTCCACTTTACCTAACTGGACAACTAAACCGCAAAGCCCCGGTAATCCCGACTGTAAAATAACTTTACTAGCTTGGGTTCCCTGTACCTCCTGTTGGGCTTGGGCTTGGGCTTCAATTTTATCCAACTGGCGTTGCTTTTCCCGTTGTTCTTGGAGAAGTCGCTTTTGGGTTTCCTGTTGGATTTGTAATTCTTGTTCTGTCGCGGAAAGATTTGCGGCTAAATTTTGGATAGGTTCACTAGCAGCATTAAACTCTGTTTCCAAGGAACTACATTCAGTTTCCTTCGCGGCTAACTCTGGTTCCAAACTTGCAATTAACTGAGTTTGTTCGGTAATCAGTTGCTGTAATTGATGATGGCGTTCCCTGAGTTGGGCTTGTTCAGTACGCTGGGGTTCCAGAGTTTGCAGTATAGTTTCAATTTGACGATTAAAAGCCGTTTGTTGCTGTACCCAAGCTTCCGAAGCGGTGGCGATTTCTGCTGCTGCGGCGCGAGAACCATCTAAAGCTTGTTGGGCTTCATCCCGTTGTTGCTGACAGGAGAGAATAGATTGCTGTTCGACAACCTGAGTTTGGGCAAATTCGGTTAAAGAATGCTGATATTGTTTAACTTCCTGCTGAGTTTGCGCCAGAAGCTTCACAGTTTCCTGAATAGCCGTATTTAACTCAGCTTGTCGGCGTTGGAGTTGTTTCCGTTCCGCCTGTTGAGTCGCCAGAGTTGATTGTACAGCCAAAAGTTCCTCTTCACCCAAAGCTTTGACACGGGTGTTGAGTTCTTCCAATTCAGCCGATTTTTGAGAAATTGCGGAATTGAGGTTTGTGAGTTGAGAATTTAATTCCGTAGAACTGCGATCGCCTGTTTGAATTTCGCCAATTAACTTTTCCTGTTGTGCTTGAAGCGATCGCCAAGAAAGAACCGCCTCCCAAGACTGTTTAGCTAAAAATTCCGCCCGCAGTTTTTGATACTTTTCCGCCTTCGCCCGATCTTGAGACAGGCGATCGCGCTGAGTAGTTAACTCAGTCTCAATAATCCGACAACTATCCTCCTTATCCTTCACCTCATCCAGAGTCTTCTTAGCCTGAATAATCTTGCGATCATACGCCGAAACCCCAGCCAACTCATCAATAATTTCCCGACGTTCCTTAGCATTCATCGAGATAATGCTAGTAACATCCCCTTGAAGCACAACATTATATCCCTCCGGATAAATGCGGAGATTATTCAACTCCTCATGTAACTCCGTCAGAGTACAAGGCACACCATTCATATAATAATTCGACGTATAACTCCCGTGATGAGTCACCCGCAACCGCCGAGTCACACTCCATTCAGTTGGGGAGTGGGGAATCTCTTCATTTCCTTCTTCACTTTGCGCCTTTGCGCCTAACGCACTTCGTGCTTCGCTGTCGCTGGTGCGTGAAACATCCCCCTCTTCCTCTTCCTCCCTACGCGCCTCTACCCCTCTGCGCGAAACATCCTCCCCCGACAAATCAAAAGTCACCGTCACACTAGCCTCAATCGAAGCCCGTCCCCTAGAAGTTTGATTATTATTTACCAAATCCGGTAATCTATCCGCCCGCATTCCCTTAGAACTAGAAAGCCCCAAACAAAACAGCAAAGCATCGAGAATATTAGATTTACCGGAACCATTTGGCCCAGAAATGACAGTAAACCCCGGTAGTAGAGGGACTGAGGTAGTACCACCGAAGGATTTGAAATTGGTAAGTTCCACGCGCTTGACGTGTACCATAGGCGCTGCTTAACTGGGCTGATGGCTAATGAAAGATAAGTGTAACAATTAATTAAGGTTTCGCAACAGGGTAGAACAATTTATTAAACCACAGAGGCGCAGAGGACACAGAGGTTGAATAGCGGACTTTGGGTGTAGAACCTGATTTAGAGTGAAGATGATTAATTAACAGGACTTACACAAAATTATGAAACAATGAACCACTTTGGCGCTAGTCTCTCCTCATTCAATGAGATAGTTATCATCGCTTTTTTTGATGGCATCTTGATAGGATTTTTCATTCCCTGATTCTTTCTCTAAATTTGCAGCAATTTGAAGATCTTTAATTGCACCTTGGTTATCTCCTAATTCAGAGTGAGCAAACCCGCGACTGTAGTAAGCATCAGTATAATTGGGATTAATTTTGATAGCTTGGGTATAGTCATCAATTGCATTCTGCTTATCTCTTAAGTCAGAGTGAGCAAGCCCCCGACTGTAGTAAGCCTTCGCAGAATAGGGATTAATTTTGATAGCTTGGGTATAGTCATCAATTGCACCCTGCTTATCTCCTAATGCATAGCGACAAGCACCCCGTTCATTGTAAACATCAAAATTATTGGGTTTTAATTCTAACGCTTGATTACAATAAGCGATCGCACTTTCATAATCTTTTTTATTACAACATTCCTTAGCCAAATCAATATATTTATCAACTTTGGATGATATCAAATCATCTAAATAGCCATGTAAACCCCCAGCATAGAGCAATTCATCTATTCTTACAGAAGCTTTATCACCAGTCACAGGGATCATATCAGTTGGTAAAAAACCGGCTAGAATAAGATTACATTGAGCCTCTGGTTTAATCACTTCCTCTTGAATTAAAATACAAACTAGAACGGCATTTTTGGCAATTTCTTCTCGACTAACAAACCATTGAATTTGATCAAAATTGCCATGACGAACTTTAACCTGAATACCAACAGATGAGTCAGAAGTTAAGGTAAAATCAACTTTTCTATCTCCACCCTGGCATTTTTCATAGTCAACTTCAGTTACAAATTCACCTAGACGGGTTTTCACAACTTCCTCACCCAGCTTTCCCTTCATGTTTTTGATGAAGTACTTTTTCGGGTCATTGGGTCTAAACTTTGTGATCATCTCCCAGCAAAAACCCTGTAATTGCTTTAACCTCTCACCGGAGATGACAGTTAACTCACTATGCTTTCCTTTTTTATCACAATATAGTAAATCACCAGATTCAAGTCTGGCGATAAAATCGGTCTGTTGCGCTTTCAGGATTGTTTTCCAGTCCATTCGTCAGAATTTGCCTTCATTTGACAAAGAATATTAATTTCAGTATTCCCCATCAAATTTCAAAAATCACTCATCCCTATAAAATTAAGCTTTTAATCAAAAATATAACCTCACTCCCAACATCTCTCTTTACTAAGGAGAGGGGTGAGTTTGAAGGAAGTTAAAGCCGGGGTGAGTTAACAATATTTGCCAATTTAACGCCCCCTCGTCGCTTGCGGGTTGGGGGTGGGGTTCTTATATTCACTTATTTAGTAATAAGTTTAGTTCTTTCTGTGCATCTCTAAGACTAGTTGTTTCACCACTTTCTCGGAATAGTTGAATAGCTTTTTGGAAATCGGCGATCGCACCTTGTCGATTTTGCTGTTTCGCGCGATTCACACCCCGATTATAATAGGCTAAACCATATTCGGCATTAATGGCGATCGCCTGGGAATAATCTTTATTCGCAGCTTGGAGATACCATATTTGAGAATTAGCATTACCACGGTTATTGTAAGCCGCAGCGTCCTGAGAATCTAGTTCAATGGCTTTGGTATAATCTGCAATCGCGCCTTTGTAATCTCCAAAAGAAAAGCGGTGAATACCCCGATGATTATAAGCTACGCCCCATTGCGGATTCAGTTGTAAAACTCGATTATAATCTTCAGTAGCTTCCAATTTATACCCCAATTCACTATACATATTACCCCGGCGCAGATAGGCTAATGCATAATTGGGATCACGGTTAATTGCTTCAGTATATTCTCCAATAGCTGCATATTTTTGCTGATTACTAGCTTGAATCAAACCTTTTTGATAATAAGGTCTAGCATCATCGGGATTAATCTTAATGATCGCATCAAAATCATCCATTGCTGTTTGGAAAATTCTCAGGCGACGGCGAAGAATACCACGTTCTAAATAGGCTTTAATATAATGAGGTTGCAGTCTGATTGCTGTGCTGAAATCTTCATTAGCTTGTTTATTTTCCTCTATCTTCACTAAAGCTAAACCCCGCCCATAATAGGCATTTTCATTTCGAGGATTTAATTCAATGGCTTTGGTGTAGTCAGCAATTGCTTCTTGATATTTGCCTAGTTCATATAATGCAAATCCGCGATCATAATAAGCATCATCATTTTGAGGATTTAATTCAATGGCTTTAGTGGTATCTACCTGCGCTTGCTGATAGTCTCCCAACTGATAAAAAGCATTACCTCGTTTATTGTAAGCTAGATAATTTTGAGAATCTAGTGCGATCGCCTCGGTGAAATCCTCAATGGCGGCTTGATAATTTCCGGCTTGATATTTTCTGACACCCTGCTGATATTTATTTTCTAAATTAATTTCAGTTACCAGATTTCTGCTTGAGTACACAAACCAGGTAGCTGTAACCAACCCGATAAAACTAACTATACTGACTAAAATTAACCAAAGTTTTGGTTGATGCTGTTTTTCCTGAGTAAATTTATGGGTTTTCACCTGCTGTATATCCTGTAAAAGTTCAGTTACAGACTGGTAGCGTTTCTGATAGTGAAAGCGTACCATTTTGTTCAGAATTTTAGTGAGTTTTTGACTGACTGTTATATTTTCCGCCAAATCATTTTGGCTATGAGTAAAATTTTCTGATTTTATTGTTAGCTGATTAATTTAAGATAGCGGCGATCGCAACTATTAAATTAGTGAACAGTTATCACGGTGATTTAGTTAGGTATTCCAACCCAATTATGTCTTTTAACTGATAACTGTTCACAGACAAGTATTAAACTGGAATCACGAATTTTTTGCTCCCAGCTAGACCAAAGGCGGCGTGAATCACTTGCAAAGCTTTCACACCTTCTTCTTGTGCTACCACACAGCTAATTTTAATTTCTGAGGTAGCAATCATTTGAATATTGATTTTATGTTCCGCCAAAGCCTCAAACATTTGAGCTGCAATTCCTGGTTGTCCCAGCATTCCAGCCCCGACAATACTGACTTTAGCGATCGCATTATCTAAGACAACTTCACCCCATCCTAACTCTCCGGCTACTTGAGTCAGCATTTTTTGTGTACTTTCCCCATCGATCCGCGACACTGTAAAAGCAATATCTCGTTTAGGAATACCGTCCACCATGCGACAGCGCTGAGATTGAATAATCATATCCACACTGACATTATGCTGGGCTAATAGTCCAAACAATTTCGCCGCCATCCCTGGTTTGTCTGGTACTTGACGAATTGCGAGACGTGCTTGGTTGATATCCAGCGCCACACCACGGACGGGGGGATGGGAGGAAAATGAGGCTGAGATTGCTTCTTTTTCTTCCTTGATCTCATGATCTTCTTCAATTTCAAAAGCATCACGAAGTGCAGCCACAGCGCGATCGCATTCTGTAGCATCTACCACACAACTAACTTTTACCTCACTGGTGGAAATCATTTGGATATTCACCTGCGCTTCTGCTAGGGTGGCGAACATTTTCGCTGCTACCCCAGGACGACCAATCATTCCCGCGCCAGCGATGCTAACTTTAGCAATATCTTTTTCTATCATCACCTCCGCTTCGTCAGGGTTGGGGTGAGATTGATTTCTCAAGGCTGGGGCGATCGCTGCTGCGACTGCTTCGGCGCGTTTTAAAATGGGTGCAGTTACAGTAAAGGCAATGTCATTACTATTACCTTCATGTATGGACTGAATAATCAAATCTACATCGACATTTTGCCGAGATATTTCCCCAAATAACCGCGCCGCCACCCCTGGTTTATCTGGTACGCGCAACAATGCTACTTTGGCTTGGTCGGTATCAAAATCTACATTATCTACAGGACGGGCAATTTCTAAATTCACTAGCGATCGCCCTTGCTGTTTAGGTGATCTTACCCAAGTACCAGGATCATCACCCCAGCTAGATTTCACCACCAGAGGCACACCATAATTACGGGCAATTTCCACAGCACGGGGATGTAACACTTTTGCCCCCAGGCTTGCCAGTTCCAGCATTTCATTACAGGTAATTTCGTCCATCAACTGAGCTTCCGCTACCAAACGGGGATCAGTAGTTAATATCCCTGGGACATCTGTATAAATTTCACAAAAGTTCGCCTCAATTGCCGCCGCGATCGCCACAGCAGAAGTATCGGAACCCCCACGCCCCAAAGTCGTAATTTCCATATTTCCGAGGCTAGATATCCCCTGAAACCCAGCTATTACCACAACCTTTCCTTGAGTAAGGTGATAATTCAGGCGTTCAGTTTCAATATGCAAAATCCGGGCGCGGGTATGTTCAGCCTCAGTCATAATTCCTACTTGAGCGCCAGTCATCGAAATTGCAGCTTGTCCGATTTCTTGCAATGCCATACTGACTAAAGCAATAGTCACTTGCTCACCAGTAGAAAGCAGCATATCCATTTCCCTACGGTTGGGATTTTCAGAAATCTCCTGAGCTATTTTTACCAGTCCGTCAGTGGTTTTACCCATAGCCGAAACCACCACAACCACCGAATTTCCCGCCTGAACAGTCTTGTAAACACGCTGTGCAACAGCTTGAATACGTTCAACCGAGCCAACAGATGTACCACCGTATTTTTGAACTATGAGCGCCATAAGTTTATATTTAAAATCCTGCCTACTGTCTTCGATGATCCGCCAGTTGGGGA
This sequence comes from Nodularia harveyana UHCC-0300, assembly GCF_034931085.1. Taxonomy (NCBI): domain Bacteria; kingdom Bacillati; phylum Cyanobacteriota; class Cyanophyceae; order Nostocales; family Nodulariaceae; genus Nodularia; species Nodularia harveyana. The sequence continues at coordinate 43,470 of NZ_JAYGHG010000036.1, forward strand.
ACCCTAGAAAGTATTGCTAGTTGTTTAGTTTATTCATATCAGAATCAGTGCCGACAAAAAACCAACAATATAGGTTTTGTGATTGATCCCTGGCTAGATGTATCTAATTTAACTTAATAATAGTAACTTGGCTGATATTACTCAAAAATAGTATACTCCTCGCTAGCCCAGAATTGGTGTTTTATTACTGGAACACAGCTAGAATCTTGAAGCAGAAATTTAATGTTTGCAGAAATAAATCATTTTTTGGTAACTGTTGATACAGTAAATAGTTAACTCATATTTACCTTTGTAACAGAGCTTTGATCCACAGTCTCCACAGACAAAATATTAATAATCGACCCTTTTGTTTTATAATTCATAAACATCAGCAGAATTTTTTTTACTAAATCTGTAGCGGTAAACAGCTATGTGTAAGATAAGCTGTTCCCGGGCTGTAATACAGTAAAATTGAGGAATGCAAAATGTCAAATAGCCCAGGGTTGTATATTCTACTAATCAGTGTTCACGGCTTAATTCGTGGTAAAAATTTAGAATTAGGGCGAGATGCCGATACAGGTGGACAAATTAAATATGCTCTAGAACTGGCTCAAGCCTTAGCAGAAAATCCACAAGTAGAACGCGTAGACCTGGTAACTCGTTTAGTTAATGATCCCAAAGTTAGCTCTGATTATGCTCAACCCGTAGAAGTTCTAAGTGACAAAGCCCGAATTATTCGTGTTAACTGCGGGCCACGTCGTTATCTCCGCAAAGAAGTTCTCTGGCCGCATTTAGATAATTTTGCCGATGAATTACTCAAACACCTGCGCCAAGTAGGAAAATTACCCCATGTCATTCACAGCCATTACGCTGATGCGGGATATGTGGGTTGTCGGATTGCTGGTTGGTTAGGTGTACCACTTGTACACACTGGTCACTCTCTAGGACGTGTGAAACAACAACGGCTTTTAGAACATGGTACTAAAAAAGAAACCATTGAAAACACTTATCACATTAGTACACGCATTGAAGCCGAGGAAGCGACTCTGGCTAGTGCAGCCTTAGTCATCGCCAGTACCCATCAAGAAGTAACACAGCAGTACGGCATTTACGACCACTATCAACCTAATAGAATGGTTGTTATTCCTCCAGGAGTAGCACTCAAAGAGTTTTATCCCGTTCCCGAAAATTGGCAAGAACCACCAATTTATCAAGATTTAAAACGATTTCTCAATAATCCCGAAAAGCCCATGATTATGGCGCTTTCTCGTCCAGCTGTTCGTAAAAATGTAGCGACTCTGGTCAAAGCCTATGGTGAAGACCCAGAATTACGTCATTTAGCGAATTTAGTCTTGATTTTAGGAAATCGAGATGATATCACCACGATGGAATCAGGGCCACGTCAAGTCCTGACAGAAATTTTCCAGTTAATCGACCGCTACGACCTTTACGGATACGTCGCCTATCCTAAACATCACCGTTCCGATGAGGTAGCTGACCTGTATCGATTGTTGGCGAAAACAAGGGGCGTTTTTATCAATCCGGCATTAACCGAGCCATTTGGTCTCACCTTAATTGAAGCTACAGCTTGTGGTGTGCCAATTATCGCTACATCAGATGGTGGACCGCGAGATATTCTAGAGGCTTGCGAAAATGGGATGTTGATTGACCCTCTAGATATTAAACAAATTCAGGATGGTCTGCGAACAGCACTCACAGATCGGGAAAAATGGGAAACTTGGTCTAAAAATGGCTTAGATCGAGTTCGAGACAATTTCTCTTGGTCTAGTCATGTAGAACGTTATTTAGAACAGGTGCAGCAGTTACCACAAAGACGAGTAAAATCTGTACTGAGTCCCCTAGCAAAAGCTTTAGCAACTGACTTACCTGATTGGAACATTCCCGACCAAAACCGCTTACCAACAGCAGATCGTTTTCTGGTTTGTGAAATAGATAATACTCTGTTAGGCGACCAGGAAGCTTTACATAAACTGATTGAACGACTAAGGAACGAAGGTCAGTCCACTGGGGTGGGGATTGCTACCGGGCGAAATTTAGAAAGTTCTTTGCAGATGTTAGAAGAATGGCATTTCCCCCGACCGGATTTGCTAATTGTATCGGCAGGTAGTGAAATCTATTATGGGCCGCAGGTAGTCCCAGATAGTAACTGGCAAAGACACATTAGCTACCATTGGAATGCTGAGGTGGTTCGTCAAGCAATGGAGGAACTACCCGGAGTCGAGTTACAACCCCCGGAAGCTCAAGGTAAGTTTAAACTCAGTTACTTTATTGATGAATCCAAATCCTTAAGCTTTAAGGAAATCATGCGTCATTTGCGAAGACAGAGACTCCATGTTAAAGGCATTTATAGCCATAATATGTATCTTGATTTGTTACCGATCCGGGCTTCTAAAGGTGATGCTATTCGTTATTGTGCCTTGAAGTGGGGACTACCAATTAAACGATTCTTAGTAGCAGGTGCATCTGGTAATGATGAATCGATGCTGTCTGGGAATACTTTAGCTGTGGTTGTGGGTAATTACAGTCCCGAACTGAAAAAGTTGCATGGCTATCCACAAATTTACTTTGCGGAAGGGAATTATGCTTGGGGAATATTGGAAGCACTAGACCGCTACGACTTTTTTGGGAATCTATATCAGACAGAACCAGAAATGACCGCAGTGTAAAGAACCTATCAACTCCAGAAGATACCCAAATCTACTATGGTGCGGGCATCTTTGCCCGTTCATCAAACTCTTATTTCTCAGTGTCGTCAGTGGTTCGTTATTGAATTTTCAGGACAACTAAGGTCATATCATCGGTGTTTTGCTTTTCACTACCGATAAATTGCAGAACTTGGTTGAATAGGTAATCGACAATTTCCTCTGGTTCAGTGCAGTATCTGCAAGCTGCGCTAAAGGCAGCAACGAAATTTTCTTCATCAAAGCGATCGCCACTGGCAGCTGCCGCATCAGTCAAACCATCTGTATAATAAATAACTGTATCACCCGGTTCTAGCTGTGCCTGGGCATTTTCGTATTGGCTATTGGCATCTAAACCAATCAGCATTCCCAACGTATCTAAGCGGGTAATGGTTTTAGTGGCTGCGTGCCACCACAAGGGAGGATTGTGTGCCGCATTACTATAAGATAAAACTCGGTTAAAAGGGTTATATTCCGAGTAAAACAGCGTCACAAAGCGGTGAGAATTTTCTAAATCCGCATACATAACTCTATTCAAGTTTTGCAGAATTACCGATGGGGAATTACCATGTAATACCTCTCCCCGCAGCATTCCCCGCATCATGGTCATAATTAAGCCGGCAGGGACACCTTTACCCATGACATCCCCAATCACCAAACCCCAACACCCCCTTTCCTGGGCAGTAATCTGCACCTGATCGTTATTAGTGGGAATAAAATCGTAATAATCTCCACCCACACGATTAGCAGGTTTACAACGTGCAGCTAAAGACGCACCAGGAATATTTGGGCAGTTACGTGGTAGGAGTCGCCGTTGAATTTCTGCACCAATTTCTAGTTCTTGATCGAGGCGCTCTTTTTTCCGCAATTCTACCGCTAGTTCGTCGTTTTCAATGGCTACAGCTGTTTGGTCTGCTACCAGTCTGACTAACTTTTGTCTGGTTTCCGTCCAGCTATATTCCGGGTCACGGCTGAGGACGTAAAGCCACCCTCGTTCCGTATGCTTCACCAGAATTGCTGTGCCAAAGATTTGCACATCAGGCCCCAAGTGGCGATGCATTTGGTCATCTAAAATCCCGGTAGCTGTTGTTAAAGGGGCTGAATTGGAGAGCAGGGTAATTTGACTACTGGCGGTTTCTAAGGCTTTGCGGATGTTCTTACGCTGGCGGCTATCCTGCCAATGTAGCTGCTCTAACCTAATTTGACCGTTAGGTTTATGCAAGAATAAAGCACTACCATCTGCATCTGTTACTCTAGTTGCCATGAGCGGGATTAACTCCAAAAACTGGTTTAAGTTATTGAAGCTTCTCAGAGCAAATCCTAAAGAACTGAGTAAATCTTGGATTTTATTCTGTTCTCGGTGCAGCCGTGCCACGAGTTCTTTGAGTGCGACGACTGGGGTGACATCCGTCGCAGTACTACTATTACTATCAGTGGGTTGAGAGGGCAATTGAGACACAGGCAAAGGTATGATTGCACTTAATATAGGTAAAAGTCAGACATAATTAGAGATAAATATTTTATTTGCTTATAAAATCTCTAGATCAATAATTATCTTTGTTAATTTTCCGGCTTGTTGCCCATAAGTATCTAATATTTCCATTTCTTTCGCTTCTACACGGACTTTTAAATTTTTCTCTAGGCTGCATATTGCCATTAGAAATATGCTAGATAGCATGACAGGGACTAAAATGCCTTGGCCGAGTGTCGGAGTATTTCACCAAATCATACATCTTTAGACTCCAAAAAATCCTTTGTCAACAAAACAATTTTGTGAACTTTGTTGGTTTTCTCCTATGAATGTGAAGTTTCCAGGATTATAGCCTTGATTACTGAGTCTTATCTGTGCCTTTGCGCCTTGGTGTTGAAATAAATCAATTATTCTAAGGCACACTAAGGCAGGACTTACGCAAAATATCTCACTTCGACAGAGCTTGCCGAACTGCTCAGGGCATCGCAGTGACCACTCAAACCCTGTTTTCTCTGTGTACTCTGTGTCTCTGTGGTATGCGCTTCGCGTTAGCGATAGGTTATTCCGTCACTTGTGCGTAAGTCCGATAAGGAAAAATATTAACTGAACAAACGCCAATTAACCACTCAATAGGGCTTCGACAAATTCGTAGCTAGAAAAGGGACGCAAATCTTCGATGCCTTCCCCAGCACCAATAAAGCGAATGGGCAAACCTAGCTGCTGCACAACTGCTAGGGCTACACCTCCCTTGGCTGTACCATCTAGTTTGGTTAAGACTACGCCACTGAGTTGGGCGGCTTGGGCAAAAACTTCAGCTTGGCGCAGTCCATTTTGCCCTAGAGTGGCATCTAAAACCAATAGGGATTCTATTTTGGCATTAGGGGCTTTTTTGTCGATAATCCGCCGAATTTTGGCGAGTTCATCCATTAAGTTTTTCTTGTTTTGTAGTCGCCCGGCTGTATCTACTAGGAGTAATTCGGTTTGTCGGGCTTGGGCGGCGGCGATCGCATCGAAGACTACGGCGGCGGGGTCGGTATTTTTCCCTGGATTGGCAATAACTTCCACACCACTGCGTTGACCCCAAACTTTCACCTGTTCTACAGCCGCAGCCCGGAAAGTATCTGCCGCCCCAATTAAGCATTTATAACCGGATTTTTGGGCGAGGTGGGATATTTTGCCAATAGTAGTGGTTTTCCCAGCACCATTGACTCCCGTAATTAACCAAATATTTAAGGTTTCTTTTTCTGGGGTAAAGCTAGAAGTTCCGGCTGTTTGTAATGGTGCATCTAACATTTGCCGCAGCAGTTGTTTCAGGTAGGCGATCGCCTCCTCTGGCGGGGTGACTTCTGCTAATAGTTTTTTCTGTAGCGCACTAATAATATAATCTGTAGCTTCTACGCCCACATCAGCCTGTAAGAGTGCAGCTTCTATTTCTGCCACAGCCGCTTGATTTAGTGGCCCCTGCCCAACAATGGCCTTCAGTTGGTTAAGTATGTTACGACGGGTTTTGTCTAAGCCTTGGCGCAGTTTTTTCAGCCAAGTAATTTCCTCCAGGGAAACATCTTCTGGCCGTCTACCTTGGGCCGCTAATACTTCTGCTGACCAAACAAAACCTTCATCAAAAGCTAATCCGCCTACCTCTGCACTGATTTCTGTGGTAGGTGTTGATACTTCCGGTGCTGGGACTTCAATGGCGTTAGCTATCAGCCGTTCTTGCTTGGCTTGCCGTTCTGCCGCCGCCCGTTCTAAAAATGATAAGTTATTGGCTGCTGCGGTGGGTGCAGTTTCTGGTTCTTCAGTTGGGGTAACTTCACTTACCGTAGGTGGTTCAGGTTCTGGAGTTTCCGGTACTGTTTCTATATCTGGCGCATCAACTACAGGTTCTGGAGTTTCTGTAACTACTTCTACATCTGACGCATCAGCTATAGGTTCCGGTGTTTCTGTAACCGCTTCTACATCTGACACATCAGCTACAGGTTCCGGTGTTTCTGTAACCGCTTCTACATCTGACACATCAGCTACAGGTTCCGGTGTTTCCGTTACTGCTTCGACATCTGGCGCATCAGCTACAGGTTCTACTGCTTGAGTTTGTTGTTTTTCCTGGATATTCTTATAAGCAGATTTAGCAAAAGCTAATAAATCTGCCGTCGAGTCCGGTGTAGAAGTTACGGCTGGTTCTGCTTGGGTTTCTGGTGCTAGAGGGGTTTCTTCCTGTTGTTGTTCCGAGGGGGTATCAGAGGAATCGTTATATTTACGGCGGAACCAATTAAAAACCATTGCATCTATAGGTAAGATTTATAAGTATCAATATGAGTTTGACACTCTCCGGCGTGAACGCACGGGGATTCTTGGATCTAAGACATAACTTGCTCATGCAGGTTTTCACCAACATGAGTAGAGGTTTCATCTCCCCAAGCGTTGCTTGCGTCTAGCGCAAAGGTTCCGGTATGCC
>NZ_JAYGHG010000037.1:0-48043 GCF_034931085.1 Nodularia harveyana UHCC-0300
ACTTGGCTGCTGGTGATGTTGCTCCTGTTGCATTGACTGCACCTGCAATCAACGGCTAATCTCGAAGTTTAGCTAAATAAGAAACGCCTCTCAGAAATGGGGGGCGTTTTTTCATGGGATAAAGAATACCAAATAGAGTTTAGTTAAGCGCTTCATTCTCTCTCTGTGACCTCTGCGCCTCTGCGGTTCGTTTGCTGCCATAACCACATCAAAACTTCGTCTATGTTTGTTGCTTCTTCCCCTGGTGGTATAGGGGGACGGTTGACCATAACAACTTTCAGTTTTAGTTCTCGTGCGGCGATAATTTTGGCATAAGTGGCATCACCACCGCTATTTTTGCTGACAATGGTATCAATTTGATGATGGGTTAGGATTGCTCTCTCATTATCCAGGACAAAGGGTCCGCGATCGCACAACAATATTCCCGGCGGTACTAAGGCATTTGGCTCAGGCGGGTCAATCATCCGCATCAGAAACCAAATTTGATTCAAATGAGTAAAAGCACCTATTTCCTGCCTACCAACCGTTAAAAAAACTCGTTGTGACTGATTTTCTAGAACATCTGCGGCTGATTTTATACTATCAACTTCAATCCAGCGATCGCCATTCACTTTTTTCCAAGGTGGGCGAATCAACTTCAGGCGGGGTATGTTTACTGAAATTGCCGCATCAGCCGCATTCACAGCCATCTGAGTTGCAAAAGGGTGGGTAGCATCAATCAACAAATCGATATTCATTTGATGCAGATATTTAGCTAGTCCAGTCACACCCCCAAAACCCCCAATTCGGAAATCACCCAATGGGACTGAAGGTTTACGGGTGCGACCAGCTAAAGATGAGATCACCTCAATTCCCTGGATAGTGGCAACTTTGGCAGCTAATTCAGCCGCCTCTCCGGTTCCACCCAGAATCAAAACTCGCATCATTTTATTTTTCTGGGTTTTGTATTCAAGGAAACAATAACTTTCTCTCTTTGTGTACTTCGCGTCCTTTGCGGTTCGTTAAGAATTACGAAATTAATTCACGAAGGAGACGAACCACAGAGGCGCAGAGAACGCAGAGAAATATTAAGCCAACATTAAAGCTACTTCTTTGGCGAAATAAGTCAGAATTAAATCAGCACCGGCTCGTTTCATGCTGGTTAGAGTTTCCAAAATGATCTTTTTTTCATCAATCCAACCCATGCGTGCAGCAGCTTTAATCATGGCGTATTCACCGCTCACATTATATGCAGCTACAGGTAACTGTGTAGCGTTGCGGACTTGATGGATGATATCGAGATAAGCTAGAGCAGGTTTCACCATGACCATATCTGCTCCCTCAGCAATGTCTAATTCCACTTCTTTTAAAGCTTCTTTGGCGTTAGCTGGGTCCATTTGATAAGTTTTTTTGTCCCCAAATTTTGGTGCGGAATCTAATGCATCGCGGAAGGGGCCATAATAGGCAGAAGCATATTTGGCTGAGTATGCCAAAATTCCCACATCAATATAACCTGCGGCATCTAAAGCCTGACGAATTGCGCCCACTCTGCCATCCATCATGTCAGAAGGTGCAACAAAATTAGCCCCGGCTGCGGCTTGGGAAACTGACATTTTTACCAATACTTCTACAGTGGGGTCATTTAAAATGTTACCCTGGTCATCGATTAAACCATCATGCCCATGATTCGTGAAGGGATCTAGGGCAACATCAGTCATGACAATAATTTCTGGAACTGCTTGTCTGATGGCTTTGACAGTTCGCTGTACCAGTCCATCTGGATTATAGCTTTCAGTCGCAGTTTCATCTTTTAGCTCTTCTGGAACTACCGGAAACAGTGCGATCGCATTAATTCCTAAATTATAAACTTCCTGAATTTCTTTTAACAATAAATCTAGAGAATAGCGATAACAGTCAGGCATAGAAGCAATTTCCACTTTTTGCCCTTCCCCCTCAGTGACAAACATCGGATAAATTAGGTCATTCACACTGAGGGTTGTTTCCCTGACCATTTTTCGTAAAGTTTCAGTCCGGCGCAGACGGCGAGGACGGTAACGAAGTACATTAGTGGGATCAGAAGAGTTCATGGATGGCATAGGTAGAATGGCTGAATAAATTATTTATGATTATACTCTTGCAGAAATCCCTTCTGATCGTTACATTTCTTGGTAATCAGGGCAACTTATATTACCAGGACTAGAGAATTATTTTACCAATGCGATCGCCTGGAATATTCCCAAAGGTAATTTATTTCTGTGGATTCATCTACCAGACCATTTATTGAGAAGCACAAAAATTTGCAGTTAAAGAAATACCAAAATATTAAAATCTATAACCAACACCACCTTGCACAGAAATAGCCGGGGTACTACTATCACGGTAAGCATCAAAAGCAATAATGGCGTTACCAAAAATCACAGTATTACTATTAGGGACAACATAATCAATTCCTGGTTGTAAAGCAAAACTGATTTTGTTGCCCACAGGAGAAGAAGTCTCACCATCAACTAAAACTAAACCTGCTCCCAAGTAAGCATCAGTTTGCCAATTCAGGGGGAGATCGTAAGAAACCGTGGGTACAACTGCGATATTTTGCCCCACTAAAGCTTGAGCGCGGAAAGAAATTGGTAATTTGAGTAGCTTGTAGCGAGCAGCCAAAACACCTCCTACTTGCGCACCATCAGTAAGACCAACAGTCGGACCGACACCAACATAGCTACCATAAGCTACCTGAGCCTGTGCTGGTTGTTGACTAATAGCCAGACTCAAAGCCGAGCTAGCCGCTAAAGCTGTAACTAAATAACCAATATGCTTCATTCCGGATACCTCACACCATCTTGAATTGATCAGTGATTTTCAATACTTATAATATCCCTATTCAAGTTCAATCAGGTGATAAATTACGCAATTCCCGATGCTGAGGGTAGCCGAAGTGCAATCCCCAATCCTACGGACAATTAGAATGCAGACCGCCTTGGGTACAAATATAAGCTATTTGCCTAGCATCTAAATTTTTAGCTTGAGAAAAATCAACTCCTTTAACTACCGCCGAAATTGAGCCTAAATCTGGCATTTGGACAAATTGATCTGCGGGATTTTGTGGCACAGGAGCGAGAACAGTACCTTTAAAATCAGCACCTGCGACATTTGCTCCCCGTAAATCTACAAAACTCAGATCAGCATTTTGTAAGTTAGTATTTTCTAACTTGGCAGAGCGTAAAACAGCACCAGTCAGCCGAGTCGCGCTGAGGTTAGCGTTGCTGAGATTAGCCCGATCTAAATAAGCTCCCGATAAGTCTGCGCCTCGCCAATCAGTATTAGTTAAGTTGGCGTAGGATAAATGTGTACCGATCGCAATTACCCGACTTAAACGCGCCGCAGACAAATTGGCTTCGTTGAATTTAGCATCACCGATATCAGCCCCTGTTAAGCTGGCTTGCTCTAGGAATGCACCCCGCAAATTAGCTCCTACTAGCTGGGTGCTGCTGAGATCAGCGCTAATTAAACGTGCATAGGATAAATTAGCTCTGTTGAGGGTAGCGCGGCTTAAATTGCTGCGGTTCATGATCACGCGGCTGAGATTAGCATCGGTGAAATTGGCTTGTTGCAGTTGAGCTTGACTGAAATCTGCGATCGCATCGTCATAAGTATCCCAGCGTCCATCCTCACCAGTTCCCCGGAAGATACTACCTTTAAAACTCCCTTGGGAAAGATTTGCCGACTTAAAGTTAATTCCCGACAAATCAACGTTATCTAAAACCAAGTTAAAAAATGAGCCTTGGGGAGTACCACCTTGACCTAATTCCACACGACTAAGATCAATACCTGCGGTTTGGGTACTGTAAACACTGAGAATTTTGTTGATTGTCTGCTGGTTAATATGTAACTGCTCTTGTCGTGGTTCTGCTTCTGGAGATCCATTGCTACCCAAAGACCTTAATTCAGCTGCTAAAAACTGATTCTTGTTTTTTAACTCCGGAATAGCTTTCACACCAACACTGGTTAAAGCTTGCTGAATTGTATTCTGGAGGATGGGGTTACTTTCCTTAACCAGAAGGTCTGTGAGAAATTGGATCGACTGCGGATCATTGAGACCACCCATAGCGAGAATGAGACTTTGGCGCTCTTCCGTGGTAAGACCAGAATTAGAACTCAATTTTTCCACCAGTACCAGAAACTTTTGGCTATTTATTTGCTGAGTTTCCCGCCGGGTTTGTTGGGTTTGAATATACACTTGGGTAGCGACTAAAGTTCCTAGCACAGCTACCATGCTGACTAATGCTACCCCGAACAAAGTCTTGCTGGGATTTTGCCGCATCTGTCGCCAGAGGTGAGGCACGTTTGTCGTTTCCCCTGTGACGGTTGACATAGACACAGGCGCTATTTTCTCCCCTGACTGGGGTGTTTGAGATTTATCACCCGGAACAGAGGCAGATAAAGGACGATTAGCATCAATTGTGTAAGTACCTCCCAACCAGTCATGGAAGGCACGACGACCCCGACGTGATGGTAAGGCCAGTCCTTCTCCCAGCACCATTAACACAGCTAAAAATGTGAACAATCCTAAATTTGGAAAAGCAAAACTGTAGCGCCAGAGAATATAGGCAATGGAGACAGGTACAGTGAATCTACCAATTGCTTCCCGCGCCACAACTGCGGGTAAACCAGGAGACTGGCCTAACTCGTTGACAACCCGCACGCCAAATTTCCGTTTAGGAAGGGTACTACCTGTTTTTCCCAGTAGATATAATTGCCACCATGAGAGGGTTGCAGGGGCTAACAAGGCTATAATCCACAAAAAATTAGTGGGGGCAGCAACGTTACGAATACCAGAGCTTACAGGCAGTGCTAAAGGTCGGGCGATCGCTCTTTCAGTGACTACTAATACTGGGTGAAGTGGTACTCGCTTGATATCACTTCTAGAATTGGCATAGACACCAAGTCCAAAAGGAACTAGACCACTAACAACCACTAAAGTCATTTCCGTAGCCCATGCAGCCAAACGCCTAGTATTTAATGGCTGTGACTTGGCTTTTTCTGGTTGATTTGACTGGTTAGGTTGACTAGTATTTGTACTCACAATTGGGGTCGCCATTGCATCGTTCCTTTGAATTTATTTTTAAACATTTAAAATAGGCTATTGTTTTTTCTGCCCATTACCAGATACAAAAAATTTGTACCCAAGATAGAGGAAGAATGCTAACAGTGCCAGAGTAATCACCGATGTAATTAATTTCATCACTGCTTGTAGCATCCCTAATCCCAATAGCACCCCCACACCTGCAACTATCAGTTTAGTTGTGCCGTTCAAATTCTCAAACCAAAGCTGCAATTTAGCTAAATGAGATTTAAAGTTGAGAAATTCCGACTGCAATGGTTGTGTTTTTTTTGATGGTTGTTCCACATCTCCAGATTTAGAGTTAATTTCAGCCTCTAGATTATGGAGGCGACGCTGGAAGTCATCTTGAGGTTGAGGATTCATAATCTTTTACCCTTGACTCTAAGTCACTAGTTCCACAACAAACCTACCAAATCCTGAAAATTATGTTTAGAGGATGTCTGAAAACTGACCTGTCAGCCCCTGGCTTCAGAGGGTGTTTAAACGTAAAAGTCCATAAAAATGATTGTGCGGCTTTGTCCACAGTGATATTATTTAAAATGAAAATAAGCTTCACTGCTATCTATCCTGGTACACAGCAACCCTAATAATCAGAATACATGAGGTGATTCGGAATAATTTCCGGAAAACTATGGCAGTATCTGCAAGTCACATCTCCACAATATGTTCATGCAGGTTTTGGTAGACCAGGAGTCAGAAATTATAGGCGCGTCAGAGTGATAATTATGGGAGTGAGTAGAGGCATAGTTGAAAGTTTCATCGTCTTTTGATTCAGTAAAAATCCTCCGTTTTCAGTTATGAGGTTAGAATAGGAACATAGACAGATGAGCTTCGTCTATTAGGCTAGACTCTTGAGATAAATATATAAATAGTCGGGAGCATAATAATTATGAAGACTCTTAGGCTGCTTACAGTTGTTCCCGTAGCTTTGGTAATGAGCTTGATGTTCAGTGAAACTAATTTGGCTGACGTTCCACGGCTACAAATTCAAGACAATTTAACTTCAGACCCACTAGTTTTAAATGGCAATTCTGGGGGAACAGTTCCTAGTAATTGCGGAAACATCTCAGATACACCCAATCAAGTTATTCAGTTAACCAAGCCACTGCCTTACTTACGTTTAACAGTTGATAGTCCTGGACAGCCAACGCTGCTAATTGACGGACCTGGTGGGCGTTTTTGTGTTTTAGCAGATAGTGACTCTGAAAGCCAGCCGGAACTTACTGGTTATTTCATGGCTGGAGAATACTCACTTTACGTCGGTGATTTATCTCAAAATCAGTATAACTATACCCTCTCAATTTCGCAACAAAATCAGCCAGTCCAGTAGTTTTTGTAGTTGTTGATGAGTATATGGTGTAGGCTGTTTAATAAATATTGGGCGGTGTAGGGCTGGGAAAAAATAGCTCTACAGCAGTATCATGGGCATTTACCAAAGCTTCTTGGGGATTCTGGCTAATATTTCTGGTAGTACTTCTATGACCATAAATGACCAGCTTTAGCATCAAGATAATGGCATCAATGATACAACTATCAGGGCTAATGGTTAAAGGACACTGATAAATTAGGCGATCGCATGAATAAACCATGCCAGTAATTATACTTCTATCGGAATTGGTAATAATTTATATAAATTCTTAATTAACAGGGTTTTCATATTTGCTTATCTAGGAAAATCTGTGTTTTAAAGTAATGACATTCTCCCGGCTATTTACTCTATGTCTAGCAGAAAAAAAACTATATATTTGAGTAGAATTTCGCCAATCTTCTGATCTAAATTTGCCATCTGGGAATATGCGAATACCTTAAATAGAAGGTAAATCAAAAAACCTAGATGTTAGCGAAGCCAGCAGTTAAGGGATGTCTGCATGACAGTTTTTCCTCAAATTGAAAAGTGAGTATAATCTTATTGACTCCATAATGATGAGGGGTAATTATAGTTTTACTTATTACAGAGAAAAACTTTTGTATATTGAATATGATATGCAAGGGATTAGGGAAATGAATCAAATTGTGATCAACGATACAACTCTGCGTGATGGGGAACAAGCTGCGGGTGTGGCTTTTAACTTAGAAGAGAAAATAGCGATCGCCCAACTACTTGATGCTATGGGAGTTCAGGAGTTAGAAATTGGGATTCCCGCAATGGGTGAAGCAGAACAACAGGCGATCGCCACAATTGTTGATTTAGGATTACAAGCTAAACTTTTGGGCTGGAACCGCGCCGTAATCTCCGATATTCAAGCTTGCATAGATTGTGGTTTGCAGCGAGTGCATATATCCATCCCTGTCTCTGAAACCCAAATAGCTGCTAAATTTCAGGGTAAATCAGCAGTAGTTTTACAAAAACTGCAAGATAGTATCAACTTTGCCCTTGATCATGGATTGTTTGTTTCCGTAGGCGCAGAAGATTCATCTAGAGCCGAGGTAGGATTTCTCTTAGATGTAGCCCTTTACGCCCAAGAATCCGGTGCATCCAGGTTTCGCTTTTGTGACACAGTAGGGATTCTCGATCCTTTCACCACTTACACACAAGTTGAACAATTGGTGACAGCATTATCCATCCCAGTAGAAATGCATATGCACAATGATTTTGGTTTAGCAACAGCCAACACCCTCGCCGGAATCAAAGCGGGTGCTTCATCAGTCAACACCACAGTCAATGGTTTAGGTGAAAGATCAGGAAATGCAGCCTTAGAAGAAGTCGTCATGGCTCTCAAACGCATCCATAATACTAATTTAAATATTGATACTTCTCGCTTACTAGAAATCTCCCGACTTGTAGCATCAGCATCAGGCTACAATGTACATCCTTGGAAAGCCATTGTTGGGGAAAATAGTTTTGCTCACGAATCAGGTATCCATGCTCATGGTGTACTGCAAAACCCTGATACTTACGAACCCTTTGCGCCAGAAGAGGTAGGGGGAGAGCGGCGTTTAGTTTTAGGTAAGCATTCAGGAAGACATTTATTGACTAATCTGTTACAGGAACAGGGTATTTCTCTTAGTCCAGAAGCAATGCAATCGGTATTAGATGCTGTGCGACAAGCTTCCATAAACAAAAAACGTAGTTTAAGCACCGCAGAAATGCTGGATTTAACACAAGCGTATCAGCAGACTCACATTATGGCAGGGAACAGGGAACAGGGAACAGGGAACAGGCTGGAAACTCGCTAATTGTAAGGGTTTCATGATCTGTTTCTGTCCTAACTTCCTTGGCGGTTGCTATATCTCTTTGTGAGGGTACGCTAAATTTCCTGATTTCTAATTCCTTTGTGTACTTTGAGTCCTTTGCGGTTCGTTCTTCCGATCTTGATCAAAATAGTCAGCACCAGAACCATATTTCCAAGCATCAATTAACCGATGCCAATAATATTGTTGTTCACTGGGCTGATTTTTTATCCATGTTTCTAATATAGGAGTTAACCGATATAAGCCAGTATAAATCCCTAAGTTACCGTAGTGTACTATCCAATCTAGTAAGCTGAGTAAACCAACTTGGGGAATAATTTTAGCAATTAATAGAGGATGAAATAAGCCAGTTTTTAACAGGGTTTGGGTCAGTCCCGAAAATTGCACCACATCTTGTAAAAATGGTTTCAATACTGGTGTACCCAGTTGTTGCATTTCTTGAAATACCGCCTGGAGTAGTTGGTTAATTTGCTCCGGGGGGATTTTTTGATTTATCCCCACACTCATGGCTTTCTGGAATAACCAGGTAACGGTGAGATTTGGTTGATAGGGTTGGAGGAGTGCTAAATTTTTGGCGGATAATTGATTTGTTTGCAATGCTTCATGTATCCCAAGTGTTAATCGCTTCAGGTGACGTACCATCGCCCCAAAACCACCAAAACTTAAGGGGGATTGA
The DNA here is from genome assembly GCF_034931085.1 of Nodularia harveyana UHCC-0300. Taxonomy (NCBI): domain Bacteria; kingdom Bacillati; phylum Cyanobacteriota; class Cyanophyceae; order Nostocales; family Nodulariaceae; genus Nodularia; species Nodularia harveyana. The sequence continues at coordinate 8,967 of NZ_JAYGHG010000037.1, forward strand.
TTCCCACTGCTATCTCCTACGGTTAACAACCGATTCCAAGGCGTGGTGATGGGACTTTGGCGATCGCTGGGAAAGAAGCCAAACAGCGCTCGTTGAAATTGCAATTGGTTTAATTCCACACCTTGATATTCTGGTAGTAATCGCAGATATTCCTCAAACAATGCTTCTAAACTTAGGCGTTGTGGTTCCGCATCCATGTAGGTAAATAAGTAAGTTGTTCTCCCATCTTTTGCGGGGAAGGCTTCCCAAAAGTATTGACATTGATTTTCTAGGGATGTGAAGGAAAATAATAAGTCGCCGGTGGTATTTGGGGGGAAACCTTGGGCGCAACTTCCCACAACTAAGCACAAAGCATCTGGTTTTTTACCTTGGCGTGCTTGCTTGGTGATAGGGGAAAAATTTCCCATTGCGTCGATTAATAAACGAGTGGTGTATTGGTTATTGACTATGACTCCCTGGGGATGAATGATGGCTTCAGTAAAAGGTGTGTTTTCTAACAAATTTCCGCCAAGGGAGATAAATCGGTTTTTTAATGTATCTAGGAGATAAATTGGGTCTACGCCGATATTTAAGACATCTTCTACCCAGATTTCTGTACCACTAGCAAAGCTGACTCGTGCTGGGTTATATTTAGTGGCGATCGCCTGTTCTAATTCTTCAATACTCAGCAAGTCTAATTCCACAAATACATCTAATTCTGGGCGAGAAATATTCCATTCCTGTTCTCTTCCCCGTAAAATTCCCCGTTCCATTAACGCCACCCGCAGTCCCTTCACCGCTAAGGCGCAACCAATTAAAATCCCTAAAGTCCCACCGCAAACAATTACATCCCAATCTATAGACTCCAATGGTTCCTGGCTTTCTTTAACTACTGTGGGGACGGGTGCTGTATTTTCTCTCAAAGATGTTAAGAAGCCATCAGCTTGGCGTAAACCGCCTAAAACATCGCCGGGTAATTGAGAGAGAATTGTTTCAGTTAAAGATGGAGACATATTAGATTATTCCAAGCCACTACTAGTTTTCATCGTACATTTCCCATACCTGTTTTACAGAATGGGGAAGCAAGCTATTAGCGGGAATGAAGTTGAAAGGGAAGCCGAATAAAAAGAAAACATCACCAGGACAACTGAATATCCCTTGGAACAATTGGGAAGCAACAGACCCAGAAATTCAGGAAGTGGCTGATAAATTTATTATGGCGAATTGCTATCAAAGACCAGGGGGGAGTGCCAGGTATCGAAAACCTGGAAACCTGGAAACTTCGTAGAAAAGTAGGCAATAAGAAATGTTTATGATTAACTGAAAGCTTTATAGGTTACAATCTACAAGTCTCTGCGCGAGAGAAGAAGAAAGTTGAGAAAGTTGGGCTTGCGTTCCCCATATATTCACTCCATCACTCCCTCCACACCATTTTTTGGGTAGGTGTCCCATTGGGGCTTTTATATTATACTTTACGCTTCCCCCGTCTGATGACCACTCTAATGCGTCTATGATCTTCCACCAATCTTTTCCCTGTGCTTCATAGATACGCTTTTGGACACTAAAACCAAAGCGACCCTCACTATATTGAATCCAAAGTTCGTCAATGGTGCGGAGGTCAGAACAAGGAAATTTTTCAATAGATTCAACATCTAAGCGGCCTTCACGTTCTCGGTTAGCCACCTTGAGCATCATTTTATCTGTTTCCTCATCAGCTTCCTGCCATTTTCCAGCAGCTAAATGTTCTAATAGTTGTCTGTATTGTGGCGGCCATTGGTCTTTAACAACCCTTATTCCTTCCCCATCATTTTTATTTTCTTGAGTCCAACAAGTAAGATGTTTATCATCTTTTGCTGGATATTGTTTTGCTTCTGTTTCTGTTGGTAATCTATAACGAATTAGGTTGTTATCCAAATTAGAATTTAAACTTAGCCAAGCACAAAACCGATTAGCAGCTTGAAAACTAATTCCCGTGACAGGTTGAATAGGATCAATATTATTGAGATCATCTGGTAAAAAACCTTGCTCAATAATATTTATCCCAAAAGTACCTTTGATAGACTCCTCATACTCTGCCCAAGTAATATAACTCTGATCGATTTCTTGGGTTTCATTAATTCTTAATAAGCCATTTAACCTTCTGGTTAATTTTACCTGTGCTGCTATATGGGCAATTTTTGGATCTTGAGATGCCAATCCAGTTTCCAGAATATTTTCAAGTTCTGTCTGTGTTTGTGGTTTTACCTTTTTGCTTTCTTGCAAACAATCATAAGCCAAAGTTAAGGAAGAAACTGTTTGATTTTTTAATGCTGATTCAATTAAATTTGTGGCATCACTTTGAGCAGCATAAAGGCGAATAGTTTCCGCCCACCAAGGATTATCAAAGTTATCAATTAATATTTTTTCTTGCGGCAAATCTTTCACCTGAGACGCAGCTAAATATTCCTGAAAACTCAAATGAGCAAATTCAAAAATACCTTGCTCTCTTTCAACTATTAAACCGCTTACATCTCCAATTTGTTCTAAAAAGTCTCCAGGTGTTAGTATAGTATTAACGATTGTTTGTAATTCCCCAGCAATCAAACTCTCAACTTCTGCTGGTTCAAAAGTGCGAGTTTCCCTTTGCATCAAATCCAGCGCTAAAACCTGCAATACTGATTTATTTTGTTCAGATGTCAGAGGTGCTTTAATTTTCTTCGCTGCTTGTCGAGTTCCCAAAAGCAAATCACAAATTTTCTGATACAGTTCCACCCTGCGTCCTGGTAATGCACTATTGCTATAGTGGACAGTAGCAATCATAGTCACTAAAAGCGGATTTGTTGCCATATTAGCAATAGCACGATTATTAATAATCCGGTCAATTAAATCTGCGGCCTTGTTCTCGGCTTTTGCTTTTACAGCTTGATTATTTTTCCCAGCGCGATTTCTAATTTCTGTTTGCAGATACCAACTATTAATAAATTGCTTCATCTGCTCTAAAGTGAATGGTAGAACTTTTAAAATAATTCCTACCTTATCCACAGGCGCACTACTATAACCATAAGGACGAGAAGTAATAATAAAAGCAGTTTGGCGATAAGTAGCCATTTGCTGGTTTACCCATTCACTTACCCGCGAACGTTCACTATCAGCAACTTCATCTAGTCCATCCAACATGACTAAACATTTGCCATTTTTCAACTGTTGATTAAACCAGTCTGTTTGGGGGTTGAGTTCAGCAAAAGCAGCTTCATTTTTCAGATGTTTAGTAATTAATTCAGGCAAAGTAGGAGGTTGTTGACTGGTAATTTCTTCACGTATATCTCGCAGGTACAATAACACTGGTAAAAATTGCGGTGCTTTATATTTTCTATGACCATTTTTGGCATAGGTCAAAGTTAAATGCTTTAGCAAAGTTGTTTTACCATATCCAGGGGGAGCAACAACAGCCATGCAGCGAAAACTATTTTGTTGAGAAATCGCAGCTAAAAAATCCCAAATTTCTTGATTTTCAGAATTTTGACCGGTGCGTTTACTCGAAACCATTGCACCATCAATATTTTCTAAATTACCTGTTTCAACTTTTAGCGGTACAAATACATCTTCTAAATCTAATACAGGTAAGCCAATTTTGAACCCCTCGGTTTCAAAGTCACAATAAAAATCGACTAATGCTTTTTTATACTTACTCTTAAACCCTGAAAGTTTTTTAATAACTTTTTGCGGTATATCGCCTATTATTTTACCTAACCATCCTCCAAGCTGTCCACCTTTTCCCCCTGGGTCGAGTGCTTTGATAAATTCAGCCTTAAATTCAGCCTTAAATTCATCACTGACGTTAACCCAAATGGAGTAAACAAAAGTAATAAAGCCGGAAATGACAGTTTGTATCCATTGTTCGTTAAGGAGAAAATGGAATGTGAAAACAGATCCCGCACCAGTAGGTAGCAATTTCAATGCCTGTGTAATTTTTTGCATCTGATGGACTTTATGGCAGATATTGATAAAGTTACGGTTAAATACGTCTTTAATAAAACATAAAACGTTAATTTACTTATGGTAATGTGATTTCCTGACTTTTACCGTTTTAATTAACTGTTCTCTGTTTACAACCTAAATCTGATACCAAGCCGTCAAAGCCACAGCCAAAGCATCCGCAGCATCATCTGGCTTGGGAATTTCTTCTAAATCCAACTCCCGCGCTACGGCATCTTGGACTTCAGATTTATCAGCATTACCATAACCAGTTAACGCTTGTTTAATTTGGGCAGGAGTAAATTCTACATAGGGAAGATTATGCTGTGCCAAAGCTAACAAAAGTACACCCCTGGCTTGTGCCACCAGAATAGTATTTGCCATGCGATAAAAAAATAATTTTTCCACCGCCACTAAATCTGGCTGCAACTCCTGTATCACCGTATGCAAATCGTCAAATAAAGTACAGAGGCGCTGTCCCATCTCCATTTTGGATGAAGTCTGGATAATTCCGAAATCAACCATAGTCACGGATGTTTCGGGAATTTTAGCCTGACTTTGCTTGCAAGCAATTAGCCCAAATCCCACAATAGCTAATCCTGGGTCTAATCCTAAAATGCGTTTTTCCATAGTCTCCTGCTAATGCTTCGCCTGTGACGCTGAGAGTGTCAATTTAGCAGCAACACTGGCAAGTTTGACGACTTGCTGCTAATCTAAAGTCCTTAAGAACTTCAGAATTAAACATTTGGTGTGAATACCAAGTGGTGTAAATTTGCTGTTAATTATTTAGTTTGTAGCACTGCTCCGAATCAGGTATGTCAATTGCTTTCCTCAGACAAGCCCTCAATGCCCTGCAAAAGCAGTCGCGCCGCCTCACTTCCTACCGTGTTAACCAGTGGTTCAAGTGGTTATCTCCTGGACTAGCCATCAAGCGCTGGATGTTAATTAGCCTGGGAGGTGTACTGCTGGCAATCTTGGGGTTGGCGATATCGGTGAAGCTAACCCCTATTTTTTGGACTATCGAGTGGTTTAGGAGTTTTCTGGGAGTAATTGCTGAAATTTTACCCCACTATATCAGTGGCCCTTTGGTATTGCTGGGGGGTTTACTTTTGCTGCTGTGGGGACAAACTCGCACCGTAGGCTCAATTACTCAGGTGCTAAGACCAGACAGCGATGAGGAGCTAATTGACGTGCTGTTGGCACATCGTCGCTTGTATCGGGGACCGAAAATAGTAGTAATTGGTGGTGGTACGGGACTTTCTACTTTATTACGGGGTTTAAAAACCTACAGTGCGAATATTACTGCTATTGTCACGGTGGCTGATGATGGTGGGTCTTCTGGGCGTTTGCGTCAGGAATTTGGCGTTTTACCACCAGGGGATATTCGTAATTGTTTGGCAGCTTTGGCGGATGAAGAAAAGTTATTAACAGAATTATTTCAATATCGCTTTAAGGCTGGGGACGGTTTAACAGGGCATAGTTTTGGCAATTTGTTTTTAACTGCCATGACTGATATTACTGGAGATTTAGAACGGGCGGTGGCGGCTAGTTCCAAGGTGCTGGCAGTCCGGGGACAAGTTCTACCGGCTACCTTGAGTGATGTTCGCCTCTGGGCTGAGTTAGATGATGGCCGACGGATTGAGGGAGAGTCTAGTATTCCGAAAGCTGGGGGAAAAATTGTCAAAATTGGCTGTATCCCTGCTGACCCTCCGGCTTTACCCGCCGCTATTAAGGCTATTAAAGAAGCTGACTATATTGTTGTGGGTCCGGGTAGCTTATATACCAGTCTGATTCCTAATTTACTTGTACCAGAAATTGCAGATGCGATCGCTGCATCTACATCTCCTCGCATCTACATCTGCAATATCATGACTCAACCGGGAGAAACTGACGGCTATACTGTTGCTGACCATATTAAAGCTATTGATGCTGCCTGCGGTGCAAGACAGCTGTTTGATGCTGTATTAGTACACAAAAAATCTCCGTCTGAGCAATCACTCAAGCGTTATGCGCAACAAAATTCCCATCCAGTATTCTTGGATAGAGAAGATGTCACCCTCTTAGGACGGCGAATTGTTCTAGCAAATATCTTGCATGAAGATGAAATAGGTTGTGTGCGTCACAATCCCCAGAAATTAGCAAGAGTGTTGTTGCGGTGGTACAGTGGAACTCATCATGGGAAGTAATAAAACGGAAAATATCCCATCTTGACTTGTCCATGAATATTTTACTTGCAGATACAGCAGCAACCCTCCGCTTGGGCATTACACTGGGGCAAAGTTTGACGGCTGGTAGTGTGATTTTATTAGCAGGTGATTTAGGCAGTGGGAAAACTACTTTGGTACAGGGAATTGGTCAAGGTTTAGGCATCACTGAATCAATTGTGAGTCCTACTTTTACTCTGATTAATGAGTACAATACTGGACGTATTCCTCTATACCATTTAGATTTATATCGCCTAGAAACTGCTGAGGTTATAGGGTTGAATATCGAAACTTATTGGGAAGGTATTGAGGTAATGCCGGGAATTGTGGCTATTGAGTGGTCAGAACGAATGCCATATCAGCCAGATAGTTATCTCAGAATTATATTAACTCATGGTGATGACGGTACTCGTCAAGCCCAAGTTACACCCTTTAATTCCACCATTGACTTAGAGAATTTTTGCCGATAGTCGAGGGAGAATTCCACACTCGTTCTATCTACCACTACCGCGCTCATCAAGGAAATTTACTAACATTGTTGTTTTCATTATCCAAAAATTAATGAAATATTCTTCAACATAAAAACTGGTTATGATTGACATCTACTAGCTTTTTGCTGCGGTTAGCTAGGATTGGCGTATTCTCGCAGATGGTGTTGTAGTAGATGAATGTAAATTGGACTCAAACCGCCCCAGAATCTGGCTTTTGCAGGTGATATATAGCAAACTGGCAGAATTTTTAATACTTGTCCTCAAAGGAAATCATATTCAGATGAGAAGTAACATAAATCTGGCCACTGGAGGATTATATTTGTGAATAGGGATGTTAGATGAATTTCTATAACTCAGTAAATACTGGTATTTTTTTCATCTGCTTACACTAAGGTTATTCCTATTGCTTCATTCCTTTGATTATCTCGATAAATAGTGATTAATTTTGTGGGATAGGATGCTAATTTGTCTGAACTTTCTGCTGTTTAATGCCAAATATTAAGATTTTGGGCAAAGTCCCGCAGGGAAATCTCAAACAATCACAAATTTCAGAATTAAGTTTTAAGACCGCACAAATTCAGTACCTAGAAAATTTTTATATGTATCAAACATAGTTTTCACAGAAATTTGCCCGTTTACTTAACCCTACTAATTCTCTACAGTTATTCCGAGAAAAAATCCGGATAGTTAAATACAAAAAGATTGTAATTAAAAGTTAAATGGTTAAATTTGCCGTTGTATTCCTTTAATTTATGTCCGGTCTGAGGATTTTCCCGAGTAATTCGGAATCTAACAACCAAAAGTTAGTGATTGTCAATTAATGAGATTAATTTATTCAACTGATTTATATCAGAAGTTATACTTATATATGTTTTGTATGTAGTCATAAATTTCATTAAAATAATTTCTAGAAACTAGCTATCTAGAATTTTGATTTGACTATAAAGACAATTTAATGTAATGAAAAGTATCACGTCATAATTTCTATGACGCGATCGCTAATAAAATATTATTGTTGTGACAAAAAAGTTAAAGCTTGCTCTCGTACTTCTGTATTTACTCGCCCTTGCTAATAAACAATTTCACCGCCGACAATGGTGGTGACAGCCCATTCTGTGAGATTCCAGCCTTCAAAAGGACTCCAATGACACTTAGTTAAAAGTTCCTCACGTTGCACTGGACAATATGTGTTTAAATTTACTAATACTAAATCAGCATCATCACCAGGTGCGATCGCCCCTTTATTGGGTATGCCATAAGCCACAGCTACAGCCTGAGACATCCATTTAACAACTTGGTAGACAGTACCAGGCAACTGGCTGTAAACAAGTCCTCCTTGTGTTCTAGCCCTGGTTACCGGAAATGTACCTGCGGATCGATGACTCCCGGCAACAAAGTTAACCCTTTTGCGTCAATTTCTGTAGTTGCTGTTGTTGTGGGTATTCAGGGTGCAACTTCAACTATTTGGCGATGGGCAAAGCCCCGCCTGCGGCGATCGCGCGTCAGCACATCCCCCACAATGAACTCACCATCAGGGAGAACAATGCTAGCGCCGCGAATCAATAAACTATGTGGGAATGACATGAGGTTAACAGAATTTAGAGAGATACTTATGCTTTTAGGTTAAACTTGATTGCGACCATAATCATTCATTTTTTCATATCGTCACGGCAAAATTAATTTTTAATTGATAAATTCCCCAAGTCAAATAGTGACTTCAACCAGGAAATCAGAATTTACTCGTTAAGATTAAAGAATATAGTCTTCCCCAACGAGTTCATCACCGCACTTCTCCCTTATCCCAGTAATTTCATGCGAAATCAAGTGTCTGATCACAACTCCACTCAACAACCCGATAATTCCTGGTTCGCCGAACTAGCTAGAACAATTGTATTAAGTATTGTCCTGGCTTTAGGCATTCGTACCTTTGTTGCTGAAGCTCGCTGGATTCCTTCCGGCTCTATGGAACCTACACTCAACGGTACTCCAAACCAGTGGGAGGCAGACAAGATAATTGTGGATAAGTTGAAGTATAGATTTTCTGAACCACAGAGGGGAGATATTGTCGTATTTTCGCCCACAGAAAACCTAAAAAACGAACAATATAAAGATGCGTTTATTAAACGTATTATCGGCTTACCTGGAGAAAAAGTAGAACTCAAGGATGGCCAAGTTTATATTAACAACCAACCCCTAAAGGAAGTCAGTTACCTTACCTCCGAGCAACGCACAGAAGTTGATGTTTGCACATCAGGATCAAATCAAGCCTACTTAGCCCAACCCGAAACTATACCCCCCGATTCATACTTAGTTTTAGGTGATAACCGTAATAGTAGCTATGATAGTCGCTGCTGGGGTGTTGTGCCTCGTGGAAATATCATCGGTCGTGCCGTAATTCGTTTTTGGCCGCTCAATCATATTGGTGGACTGGATAAGTCACCATTGTATCCCCAGAATTAACCAATAATACAATCCCTTCAGTACTGTTGATGGGTGGCGCACTAAATTTTGAGAGTAAGTTCGCCATTCTTCACTCATAGGTTAGTTCTGGGAAACACCCTAATTTCGAGGGATGATTGATCTATGCAGCTAATTTAAATACGCAAGAAATTTCCTAGACCGCCCACAGAATGATCATTTCTCAAAGGATCATCCAATCCCAAAGCTGAATTTATTGCTGAGAATTATCAATAAGTATTAATTTCTACTTAAAATAAAATCATCACAGCAAAATATTTGACTGTGGAGGCTTGACAGACTATTTCCACAGTGAGAACCTAAGTAGTAAGAAATCGGCATGAGAAAATCAAGACTTTTTCTATATTAGAGACTACTTTTTTTAGTTTCGTAAACGCATAATAGAAATGTGACTGATTTGTTAGATCCTTTACAATCTTTGAAAGCAGGAAATTGGTTCAAACTAATCTGCGGAGCCAGCTTCCAACATTTGCCGGCTGTCAGGAGTTTAGCATTAGCCTATACATTGGCAGGTGCTGACTGTATAGATGTGGCAGCTGATCCAGCAGTGATAGCAGCAGCCCAGGAAGGTTTAGAAGTAGCCAAGGATTTGTTTAAGGATGCAAAGGCGCGCGGTTATGGCTATAAAGGCAGCTTACCTTTGTTGATGGTGAGCTTGAATGATGGCGAAGACCCGCATTTTCGCAAAGCAGAATTTAACTCTAGTGACTGTCCCAAAGATTGTCATAGACCCTGTGAAACCATTTGTCCAGCCCAAGCGATCGTATTTAACAGGATAGATGACATTTCGACTCCGCTCAATGTAAACACTTCGGGAGTGGAAGCCCAAAAGTGCTATGGCTGTGGACGTTGCATACCTGTTTGCCCTTATGGTAAAATTTATACAAAGTCATATATGTCCACGACGACAGCGATCGCCCCATTAGTCATGTCACAGGTTGTAGATGCCATAGAAATTCATACGCAAGTCGGACATTTGACAAAATTTCGGCAATTATGGCAAACAATTTCACCGTGGGCAGATCAATTCAAGGTCATAGCCATTAGCTGTCCCGATGGCGAGGGCATAATTGACTACCTCAAAGCAATTACTGAACTAATTACCCCATTGCATGGGTCCTTAATCTGGCAAACAGATGGCCGTCCTATGAGTGGTGATATTGGAGACGGCACTACTTTAGCATCGGTAAAATTAGGGCAGAAAGTTTTGACAGCTAATTTACCCGGATATGTGCAGTTAGCAGGTGGCACTAACAGCTACACCGTTGCTAAGTTAAAGGCAATGGGACTGTTAAAAAGTTCTGAGTACCATCAGCACTATGTTTCCGGGGTTGCCTACGGTAGCTATGCTCGTGTGCTGCTGTCACCAATTCTCGATCAGTTAGAGAATCAGGAGGTTAGTCCAACCAGTGTGAAGGCGAAAGTGCGCCTCGAAGCCGAACCCGAATTACTCTGGCCAGCAGTAAAGCTTGCCCATTCCCTCGTTTCCCAGATCAAGTCACAGCAGGAGCGCTAATCCCTCGTTCACTTCGGCCGCGCTCAGTGTAACCCTTATCTCTAAAAACGTCACCATAGAAAGCATGACGATTAAAGAAGACCTTCAAAAGTTATTGGACATTTTACCCCAAGACCTGCAACAAGTCCTGGAGAGTCATCCCCAACGAGATAGTTTAGTAGAAGTGGTCTTGGATTTAGGTCGTTGCCCAGAGGCTCGCTTTCCTAATCAAGCTGAGTATCTGAGCGAAATACCCGTCACTCAAGCACAAATTGATGATTGCATTCAGCGAGTCGGAACCTTTAGCGGCGATAATCGAGCCGGAATTGAGTTAACTTTACATCGCATCAGCGCTATTCGTAACCGTAGCGGTAGAATTATTGGCTTGACCTGTCGTGTCGGTCGGGCAATATTCGGCACAATTGGTATGATCCGTGATTTGGTGGAAACGGGTAAATCAATTCTCATGCTGGGGCGACCAGGCGTGGGTAAAACTACTGCTTTACGAGAAATTGCCCGTGTTTTGGCTGATGATTTCCACAAGCGTGTAGTAATTATAGACACCTCCAACGAAATCGCTGGGGATGGTGATGTGCCTCATCCAGCTATTGGTCGTGCCAGGCGGATGCAGGTTGGTACTCCCGAACTTCAGCATCAGGTGATGATTGAGGCGGTGGAAAACCATATGCCAGAGGTGATTGTTATTGATGAAATTGGTACGGAATTAGAAGCTTTAGCGGCTCGTACCATTGCGGAACGGGGTGTACAGTTGGTTGGTACTGCCCACGGGAACCAAATCGAAAACCTGATTAAAAACCCCACTCTTTCTGATTTAGTTGGGGGTATTCAGGCGGTGACTTTAGGGGATGATGAAGCGAGAAGGCGAGGCAGTCAAAAGACTGTTTTGGAGCGCAAAGCTCCTCCCACTTTTGAGATTGCTGTGGAAATGTTGGAACGGCAACGCTGGGTAATTCATGAAAGTGTGGCGGATACGGTAGATACTCTGTTGAGGGGTCGTCAGCCTAGTCCACAAACCAGAACCGTTGATGACGAAGGTAAGGTGGCGATTACACGGCAGTTATCAGTGGTTAATGGTCGAGGTGGGCAAGTTGCCCCCAGAGAAGAATCTTTTCCACCAGCGCGACCAACTAATGGCTGGCGTTCATCAGGACAAATGGTAGCATTACCTCCTTTGTCTTTAGAACGGGAGCGGATGACTGGACGTAGTGAGTTTGACCGCTTGCTGGATGAATCCTTTAATCATTCCGAGAGTATCGATGTCAAGACTAGTAAGCACTCAGGGCCAAACGGTGAAGATTTGCCGTTACATATTTATCCCTATGGTGTCAGTCGCCATCAATTAGAACAGGTAATTGGTGTACTAACTTTGCCTGTAGTGTTGACAAAAGACATTGATACTGCTGATGCAATTTTAGCATTGCGATCGCACGTCAAAAACCACGCCAAATTAAGACAAATGGCCAAAGCCCGTCATGTGCCAATTCACATGATTAAGTCTAGTACAATTCCCCAGATTACCCGTGGTTTGCGACGGTTGCTGAATATTGAAGATCCGGAAATGACTGATGACCGAGAATTGCAATTGTTTCTACACAGTGGCACTGATGATGAGATGGATGCCCTAGAAGAAGCCAGACTTGCTGTAGAGCAAATTGTCATTCCCAAAGGACAGCCAGTGGAGTTATTGCCTCGTTCTTCCCCAGTACGCAAAATGCAACATGAGTTGGTAGAACACTATCGACTCAAGTCTGATAGTTTTGGCGAAGAACCAAATCGGCGTTTGCGGATTTATCCAGCGTAAAAGAGGCAGAGGGGCAGGGGGCAGGGTGCAGGGGAGAGGAGGAACGGTTGTTAAGTAATTGAGAGTTTAGAGTAATTTCTAACTCCCCCCTCTTCCTGCTTCTTCCACTGGACTGACTTTAGCTCGATAGAGTAGTTTGTCGCCTTGTAGATAGCCTGTGTAACGGACTTTCACGGTTTCACCTGGTTGGGCTGTTCCGGCGATTAATTGGTGGATTTGGGGATTATAAGGTACTTTTGCTCCTACTGGGGCGATCGCCTGTATTCCCCAATCCTGTAATAATCTTTCTAAGGGTTTCTGCACCAAAGGCACAATTTTAATTGCTGCTAACTGGGGATTTTCTTCAGCTTTCTGGGCTGCTGTCGGCCATTGTAATAATAAAGATTCCAGCAATTGTAAACTCGACTGCTGGAATTCTTGTTTTAATATTTCTCGTTGTTCTGCTAATTGCAGTTGCGATCGCTGGTACTCTATTTTTAACTCTGCAATTTCTTTTTCACTGGGGAGTGGGCTTAGGGTGAGTATAGCTTCCGACTGAGTATGAACTGCTGAAAAAGTTTCTATTAATTCACTCAAAGAAATCTGTAACACTTGGGATAACTTCAGCAGAATATCCACCCGCATCTGTACTAGCTTTCCCTGTCGCAGCCGCAAAATTTGACGTTCAGAAACACCAGCATCACGACTCAACGCTTTAAAGCTAGAAATATTTACACGCTGCATCAAAACTTGCAACTTCTGGGTGTCATTATTCATCTGCTTCTTCCCCCCTGCGCCCTAATCCCTATTCTTCCAATAAACTTCTCAACATCCAAGCGGTTTTTTCGTGGACTTGCATCCGTTGAGTTAATAAATCGGCGGTGGGTTCGTCGTTAACTTCTTCTAATATAGGGAAAATAGAACGTGCAGTTCTGACTACCGCTTCTTGTCCTTCCACCAGCAAGCTAATCATTTCCTTAGCTTTAGGAACTCCTGGAGTTTCTGGAATTGAACTGAGTTTGACATATTCGCTGTAGGTTCCCGGTGCAGGGTGTCCCAAAGCTCTGATTCTTTCGGCAATTAAATCAACGGCTAAAGCTAGTTCTGTATACTGAGTCTCGAACATTAAATGTAACGTTTGGAACATTGGCCCTGTAACGTTCCAATGAAAGTTATGGGTTTTCAGATATAGCGTATAGGTGTCAGCCAATAGACGAGATAGCCCCTCGGCAATTTTCGCCCTATTTGCATCGTCAATACCGATATTTACATTTTTGGCTGTTGCTTGAGATGACATATTTTTCTCCTAATTGCTTATATGTTTGAGAAATCTAACGTTTAATATCTATTAACTCATGCTAAGTGCATCTTGAGGACGCTAAGTGGAGCTTTACGGACTCTAGCAATAATTGTTTCTTTGCCTAAACGTTGACAAGCTTCATAACGGTGACAACCCGAAAAGCCATAATACTTTCCTTCAACTTCTAAGACATCAATGGGTTCTTTTTGTCCAATAGCTGCAATAGATTCCATTAAGGCTTGTACTTTATGAGGATCGTTTGTACGAGGTAACGGCCGTTTAATTTGATTCAAGGGAATTTCTTCAACTCTCATGATCAGGACTTTATTTAACTGCTTTTTTCTGTATCTTACTTAAGCATAATCGTTATGACTTTATATCGCAAGTAATTTTAGGTAAAAATTGGTAACAGTATGGTTAAATAACTTATCTTCATAGACCTTGGTTTTTTGACCTTGTTCTACTTAAAATTGAATAAATAGCCGTTAATACTTGGTAATGAATCCCTACGCTATCCTGAATCAGACCACACATCAGCGTGTTAGTGATGGTGTGAGCCGACCTCTACTAGAAAATTGCGAGAGTGCATCACATATCCTGATTGTAGTCTGGCCGCAACTTGGGGATTTTGATAGTCTGGAATATGCGTGGTGGTTACAGCGCGAAGCTAAAAAATTTTCAGAGGAAAAACTGGCTATTCGTGCGGTGGGAATTGGCGATCTGCTTTGCAGCAGCGCTTCGCTATCGCACCTCTGGAACAAAATTCTGTGAATATACAGGATTTCCGCCAGATAAGTTATTTCTTGAACCAAATGCAGAACTACACCGCCAACTCAATCTTTATTCAGGACTAAATTTTTCTCTCCCTGGACTTTCCCAGTCTCAGAAAGCTTGGCTAAATCTAATGTTAATGTGTGCAGGTATTGGAAGTCCTGGAACCCTTGCAGAAGTTTTTCGGGGATACAGGGGCGATCGTCAAGCCCCTCAACTGATTGAAGATGATGAAATGATTCAAGGTACTCCCCTACCTGCTTTTAAAGGCTCGTTTTTCCAATTAGCTGGCGGGACTGGGTTTCAACGCCCCTTTGAGTTAGCGACTCTGCGACTACGGAATATGGTGGAAGTTCTGAGTAATTGGCAGAGTTATGTACCTAATTCTGATTACTTAACTCAGCGCGGGGGAACTTTTCTATTTGATAACACAGGTCAGTTAATTTACGAACATCGAGACCGAGGAATTTTAGGCTTTGCGGCTAATATGAGTCAACCCCTATCATTTTTATCTAATATCTTTCCCACAACAATTTAACTTCTGCGTCTAATTCCCAATCCTTAAGTAAAGTTAAAAAATAGTAGGTTGGGTTAAGCAAAAGCGCAACCCAAAGAAAAGTCTGATAATGTTAATTTTTGGGTTTAACTGACCCGTATTACCCAATAATTGAGAAAGATTAGAAACTGATGAAGAGAAACGAGGAGAATACTATATGCAAGTAAGACAAGAAATTTTTGATACCTATTGGCGATTTGCTGCTAAGCGTCAGGAAGTATTTTTCAACAAACTTAAAAATGTACCACCACCCTGGACTAGTGATTCCATTCTTAATACTTATAAATTTTGTAATGCTTATCGAGTAAGTGATCGGGTTTCTCAATATCTGATCAAAAATGTCATTTATGATGAGAATAGAAGCAAAAATGAAGAAGAAGTTTTATTCAGGATTTTATTATTTAAAATTTTTAATAAAATAGAAACTTGGGAATATTTAGAGAACAAAATAGGAGATTATATTACACTGTCCAATTTTGATTTAGACGTATATTCAAATATATTACAAGAAGCTATGGAGCTTGGATATGTGATTTATACAAGTGCATATATGTCTTGTGCTAGTAAAGAGTTTGGTTATGATAAAAAACACCAAAATCATTTGGCATTAATTGATAAAATGGTTTTTAAGGATAGGGTAATTAATCCCATAGTAAAAGCTAAAAGTTTTGAAGATATTTTTCATATCATTGAATCATATCCATTATTAGGTAAGTTTATGGCTTACCAATTAGCGACAGATATTAATTATAGTGAAGTCATAAATTTTGATGAAAACAGTTTTACTATCGCAGGTCCAGGAGCAGAACGTGGTATTAATAAATGTTTTATTGATACCGAGGGAAAAAGTTATGCTGATGTCATTCACTGGATGACAGAAAATCAAGAAAATGAATTTCAACGTTTGGGTTTAAATTTTCAATCACTCTGGGGTCGTCCGCTACAAGCTATAGACTGTCAAAATCTTTTTTGTGAAACTGATAAGTATTGTAGAGCCGCATTTCCTGATTTAAAAAGTAATCGTAAAAAGATAAAAGCCAAATTTACTGCAACTCCTCAACAAATTGATTATTTTTATCCTCCCAAATGGGATATTAATGATCAAGTTCAAGAAACTTTAGCTCAGAGATTACCAACATTAGAAATTCCTCATTTACCAGATAATTGTCAACAGTTATCTTTAGAGTTAGATTCTTTCGTGAAACCTACATCTAAGATATCGGATAATTTATCAAAATTGCATAAAAAATATCAGCAGAATACTCAGAATAAAAAATTAAAAGCTGTGCAAAATGCAGATACAGAAAAATCTCATCAGTTGTGTTTGTTTTGATATGTTTTAATAATTAGAAATTTTGATTCATGAACGGGAAAGTATGGTCAAATGGAAAAATATGCAACAATTGATGGAAATTACCGCTACGTACTGGGACGTAAATGGGATAAAAATTTACAGCAAGTTACTTTTGTCATGCTTAACCCAAGCATCGCTGACCAAGAAAAAGATGATCCCACACTTCGTAAATGTATTAACTTTGCTAAATCTTGGGGTTATGGTTCTCTTGAAGTGGTGAATTTGTTTGCTTATATTGCTACAAACCCACGTGAACTTCGTCAGGTAGATGAACCTGTAGGAAAAGAAAATAATCACTATCTAGAATTAGCAATAAACAATACATCTAAAATTATTTTAGCATGGGGTACAAAAGGCAACTTAAAAAAACGAGATCAAGAAGTTATCAATCTTATTTCTGTCCAAAAACCTCTTTACTGTTTAGGGATAACAAAATATGGATATCCACGCCATCCTTTATATCTTAAAAAGAATACGCAAGCAATTATTTTTTCTCAAAATTAACTAATATATTGTTATCCATAAAGTCAAACTTTTTAATAGAAGGAATTTCATTATGAATTTTTCTGAATATCAAACAGAAGCACTGAATACAGATCAAATTCCTGCTGTTGAAGGGAGTGAATTAATCATACCCCTATTAGGTTTAGTTGGTGAAGTTGGTTCATTGATGACTGAATATAAAAAACATTTACGCGATGGTGATGCACACAAATTATTTAAAGAAGGAATTGCAGAAGAATTGGGAGATATGCTTTGGTATATTTCCAATATAGCTAGTAAATTCAACCTAAATTTAGAAGAAATTGCAGAACATAATCTGAGCAAGTGTAATGACCGTTGGGGATGGAGAAATTCATCACCAATAGATGATCAAAATACGATTTATATCTTTGATAATGACTTCTCTGAAAATGAAAGTTTACCAAGACAATTTGAAGTAGAAATTACAGAAATCAGTCAAGATAATTCAGTTAAAATGAAGGCATTTATTAACAAGGAACAGATAGGAAATGACCTTACTGATAATTCTTATAAAAGTGATGGATATCGCTTCCATGATGTTTTTCATTTTGCTTATGCTGCTGTTTTAGGTTGGTCTGTAGTTACTAGAAGTATTCTTAAACGTAAACGAAAAAGTAATCCTCTTATTGACGAAGTAGAAGATGGAGGTCGTGCAGTAGCTATTGAAGAAGGTATAGCAGCACTTGTATTTAGCTATGCTAAAGATCACGGTTTTTTAGAAGGTGTTTCAACATTAGATTACCAACTATTAAAAACCATCAAAAATATGACATCTCATTTAGAAGTTTCTTGTTGTTCGCTAGGAGATTGGGAGAGGGCTATTCTCATGGGTTATGATGTCTGGCGACAGGTAGAAAAAAATCGGGGAGGAACGGTAGTTATTGATATTGATGCAGGTTTAATAACTTATCAAATTGGTATACTTTAAAGTAAGAAGTCTAGTTTGATATTTTGCCTCTATTAATAGAAAACTTTCATTTAATCATATCTTGAGTAAATAAAAATGAGTTTTTGGTCATCACAAACTTTGCGTTCTCGTCTTCCTAGTTTAATTGAACCATTTAGTGACGATCAAATTGAGTCTGCATCATACCAATTGTGTTTAGGGGAAGAAGTTTATATTTCACCCCTTCCTGATACACCTCTAAAAGAACGGAAAAAGATTCCTCTTAGCGAGAAAGAAACTGTTCCTATCCCTCCAGGACAGTTTGCATTTCTGATAACTTCTGAACAAATTGAAGTTCCTAAAAATGCAATTGCATTTATTTCAATTAAATTTAAATTTAAGTCAAAGGGACTGATTAATGTTTCAGGTCTTCATGTTGATCCTGGTTATCGTGGAAAACTAATTTTTGCTGTTTATAATGCTGGTCCTCTTCACCTTCATATAGGAAGAGGTGACAGGGTATTTTCGATATGGTATGCAGACTTGGATCAAGATGATGAAAAGCCACGACAGAAGATAGGTTATGATTTAATTCCCCCTGATTTAATGAATGGTCCTGATTTAGTTTCTTCCCTTCCTTATTTGAAAACACGTTTGGATGATCTGGAGAAAAAAGTAGAGGAATATTCTATTCGACAGGCTATTTTATTTGGAATTGCTACTCCGATTTTACTTGTTTTTGTAAAGATAATAGTAGATATATTTATGCAGCCATTACTCAATATGATTAAATCTTCTCTTACCATCTATTAATTTTTAATTCCTTTAATAACCCGCAAAAAAATACCCCTCACCTCAGACAGATGAATAGGTATCAACATCTAGAATATCAGGGAGCATTCCCAAATGTGCAAATTTTCCCCTTCCAGAACTGCAAACACACCCTAAAAAAAAGACAGGCATTTTGCCTGTCATCAGAAGTATTAATTTAGCAAAGAGTTTAGAAGTTAAGTTCAGCAGCTTGAACTTTTTCAACTTGTTTCTTCTTCAGCACGAGCATTATTTGAGCTAACATTACAAGAGCAATGAATGCAATTAAGCCTTGAACTCTTGTAGAATCTTGCAATACGATTTCTACATCTTTTTGACCAAATCCACCGACGTTGGGGTTATTGGTCAAAGCATCACCAGCAGTTACAGATTGTCCTTCCGAAACAATCAATTCTGGACCTGCGGGAATAGTATCAATAGTAATATCGCCAGATTCTGTTTGGATGTTTACTAGATATTTAGCATTACCATATACATCTTCCTCTTTGGCAATTTTGCTAATTGTGCCGGTGGTGGAAGCATTGTAAACGGTATTATTGCTCTTTTCACCAGTAGGATAAACTTGTCCACGTCCCCGGTTCGCACCTAAGTGAACTGAATATTTACCGAAGTGAATATTTTTATCTGTGGCGGGGTTGGGAGAAAGTACTGGGAAGACGATTTCTTGATACTGTTCACCAGGTATGGGACCCACAAGAAGAACATTTTCTTGATCTTCGGTGTAGGGTTGGAAGTAAACATCGCCTACTTCTTCTTTCAGTTCTTCAGAAATCCGGTCTTCAGGTGCGATTTTAAAGCCTTCTGGTAACATCAGCACAGCGCCGACGTTCAACCCAACTTTAGAACCATCAGCCCCGACCTGCTGTATGTTGGTATCGTAGGGGATTTTGACCACTGCTTTAAATACAGTGTCAGGTAGGACTGATTGGGGAACTTCTACTTCTGCTGGTTTAGCTGCTAGGTGACAGTTGGCGCAAACAATCCGGCCGGTGGGTTCACGGGGAGTTTCAGGATAGGTTTGTTGCGCCCAGAAGGGATAAGCTGCAGCGGTTTGGGGCAGGGCTAGATCGCTAGTGAAGTAAAATGTCAAGGTAGCGATCGCTATTAGCAATGTTTTGATGATTGCTTTAGCAGTGCGAGTTAAACTCGCTGTGGTACGGGCGTTTCTCATCTCTATCAAGACAATGATTCTCTGGTTAATTGGTCATTGGTCATTGGTCATTGGTCTCAGCACTTCAGAAGAAAGTACTTAATTAAGACCACCAAGGTTCTTCATTGGTGCGGAAATCGGTTTCAGTCCAAGGGGTCAAGACAATTTTGTCCTCTTCTGTTTTGGCGTGTGCGAGAGCCAAAGATAGAGGTGCTGGTCCTCTGACTACCTTACCAGTTGCATCATACTGAGAACCGTGACAAGGACATTTAAATTTGTTCTCTGCTACATTCCAGGGAACAACACAACCCAAGTGTGTGCAGATTGCATTAATGCCGTAGTCGGTAATTGCTTCTTTGCTTTCAACCACGATATAGGTGGGGTCGCCTTTTAGCCCTTGAACTAGGGTGCGATCGCCTACATTGTGACTATCGAGAAACTTTGTGACACTAACATCGTTACCCAGTTCGTCTTTGGCTGTTGTACCACCACCAGCGCCGCCGCTAGCAGGTGGAATAAAGTAGTTGACGACAGGATACAATGCACCTAAAGCCACACCTGTCACAGTTCCAAAAGTGAGCAGGTTCATGAACTGACGACGGCTCATATCTGGCACGTCCATTGATTCTGAGAATTGAGCCATATTCTACGCGCTCTTTGTGTATTTTGTTAAGCATTCTTACAAGAGTACCAGTAGTTAAGCTACTCCTGTTTGAGTCGAAATGCCAACGCCTAAAATGATGCTAATTTTCTTTATTCCAAGATATATTCAGCATCTCTTCTGTTAGCATTACATTTCTTTATATGTCTATCATACTTGAGTTAAGGAACGTAACATCATAACTAAATGTAAAATCTAGTGGAGGAAAACTATGACAGGACAGGATTTACGAAAATTATTGCTGGAGAAGTGGGGATACTCCTATGATCTCCAATTTCGGCGCACTAAGGGTAAAATATTTCTGCAAATTATGTGGAAGTATCTTGAGCAAGCTTCTTTTCCCTTAACTGAGGCGGAGTACCAAGAGCATCTGGATAGCATTGCTAATTATCTTCAGGCTTTGGGTGGCACTTTGCAAGTTCAAACATTTATTGCCCAAACGCGCGATCGCCCCCGACTGGGTAAAGCTGTAAGTATTCCCCTGGATTTAGGTGAACGCGCCTCAGAGTGGATTGTGTGAGATGCTATTCCTAGCTCACGCTGAATACAAGGAACACGCGACTCAGTAAACACAGTTATGTCTGTCAGCCCTTGATGCGATCGCTAAAATCGGAGCCAGCAATTAATCAACACAGGAATAATGTTTAGCCGAAGTTTAAGTAAAGATTATGAGCGTCTCCCGCAAACCTCCGAGACGTTTATTTATATTGCGATGATATGTATTACGGTTAGACCACTCGCATGATTTTTGACTCACTTTGACTTTCAAACATCCTCTCACATAATACCCACAAGCAAAAGCTCACTTTTGAACTGAAATAATTCCCACAAGCTTGTGCCAAATCTTGCCCCGTAGCTACACCCAAACGCACACATAGCAATTGCAGCAATATCGCCATCAGATTCGATAGCAGAATTACTGTCAGCAAAGTGTAGCCAAACTTAAATCCCCTATCTGTTTGGCCTTGGAAGTTGCGAGAATTTCCGCTTGAGTTGAGCGCACATTATCTAAATGCACTACATGAGCATCAGAATGTTGAAAATGCTCTAAGTCTGGTTTTCTGCGTAAGTAATGGTTATAAATTTTATACTATCTAAAATGATAATCATTGTATAGTTGAACAACTGTTCAATTATTGTATTAAAATATAGGCAGTTAACTTTGTAGTTTTTTCTGTAAAGCTGTCATGACTCAAACCCCTTCTCTCAAAACCCAGTTTTTGCAAGTTGATGGTATGGACTGCGGCAGTTGTGCTAAGACGATAGAAGCCAGCTTGCAGCAATTGAATGGTGTAAGGGAAGCTTCGGTGAGTTTTACAACTGCAAAAGTGAAAGTTTTTTATGACTCAGATATCCTGAACAAAGCAGAAATTATCGATCGCATCACTGCTTTGGGTTATACGGTTAAACAAAATAGTGAGGTCAAGCTCCATAATCATGACCATTGCTGTACAGGCGACCACGACCATCATCACACCCACTCCCATGACAGCGAACATGAGCATTTTGAAGTAGCTTCTACTCAAAAACTACAGGCAAAAATTGGTGGGATGGATTGTGGCAGTTGTGTCAAAACAGTTGAGATTGGCTTACAGCAAATATCAGGGGTTATTCAGGTATCAGTCAGCTTTGCAACTGAAAAAATGCAGGTATCCTACGACCCGCAACAGGTCGATGAAGAGACAATCTATAATAGAGTTCGCAGTCTGGGTTATACAGTTGAACTAACTGATGAATTAAGTTCCCACCAACATGACCATCAAGACGATTCAGCCTCAAAACAAATTCAAAAACGCGACTCAGCAAACTGGAAATTTTGGGTGAATAACCGCCGGGGACAAAGCGTAATTTTAGCGGGAATAGGGTTAGTTCTGGGCTTAGTTGCTCAATATTTAGCATTACCTATTTGGATAACGCGAGCTTTTTATGGAATTGGTATAGTAATTGCAGGTTATCCGATTGCACGGGCTGGTTTGTTTGAGTTGCGCTTGCGTCGTGCTGATATGAATTTGCTGATGACCATTTCAGTTATCGGGGCAGTGATTTTAGGAGACTGGTTTGAAGCAGCATTAGTCCTGTTTCTGTTTTCTTTGGGTACAACATTGCAAGTGTTCACATTTGGTCGCACACGCAATGCTATCAGCGCCCTGATGGATTTAACTCCACCTACTGCTACTGTGAAGCGGGGGAATAAAGAAGTTACAGTTCCTGTGGAAAGTGTGCAAGTTGGGGAAATTTTGACAATTCGACCAGGACAACGCGTGGCTTTGGATGGTGTTGTTGTTTCTGGGATAAGTGCTATTGACCAATCACCGATTACGGGAGAATCAATCCCAGAAGATAAAGAAGTCGGGGATACTGTCTTTGCGGGGACGTTGAATCAGTCGGGCTTTTTAGAAGTTAAAGTCACTCATAATGTTAGTGATACGACCGTTGCTAAAATCATTCATTTAGTAGAAGCAGCCCAAGAAAGCCGCGCTCCTTCTCAGCAGTGGGTGGATCGGTTTGCAGAAGTTTACACCCCGATTGTAATTTTGATGGCGATCGCTATTACTCTAATTCCACCTTTGGCATTTGCTCAACCTTTTAACGTTTGGTTTTATCGGGCATTGGTAATGTTAGTAATAGCTTGCCCTTGTGCTTTGGTGATTTCTACCCCAGTTTCCATTGTTAGCGCCATTGGTGCTGCAACTCGCCACGGTGTTTTATTTAAAGGGGGCAATGCACTGGAGAAAGCCGGACATTTGACAACTCTGGCTTTTGATAAAACTGGTACGATTACCCAAGGATTGCCCATTGTCCAGAAGGTTTATGACTTTGGGAATGTAAGCGCAAACATGGTGTTACAAATTGCCGCTTCACTTGAGCAACAGTCAGAACATCCGCTCTCCAAGGCAATTGTAGCTAAGGCTCATGAACAAAAGATGGAGTTAGAAACACCTATTAATTTCATGGCATTACCAGGTAAAGGGATTCAGGCAAATTTTAATGAGCAGCGCGTTGCGGGGGTTCCCCCCGTTGTAGCGACTGCAAACCCAGAGGGTGAGATATTATACTTTGTTGGCAATCGAAGGTTATTTTTAGAGCAAAATATTCCCTTGTCTGATGATGCTGAATCCTTGTTGACTGAAATTGAACAACTCGGTCAAATTCCGGTACTTGTAGGAGCAAAGGAAGGGTTATTAGGAGCGATCGCACTTTCTGATGGTATTCGATTAGAAGCAACCGAAGCCGTGCGACAATTGAAACGCCTGGGACTAAAGCGGTTGGTAATGCTGACAGGCGATCGCACCAGTGTTGCAGGGCAAATTGCTCAACAAGTGGGAATTACAGAGTATCGAGCAGAATTGCTACCTGAAGATAAACTCCAAGAAATTCAACAGATGCGTCGTGATGGAGTGGTAGGTATGGTTGGAGATGGTATCAACGATGCTCCAGCCCTGGCCTCTGCGGATATTAGTTTTGCGGTGGGTGGCATAGATATTGCTTTGGAAACAGCAGATGTAGTGATTGTGGGAAGTGATCTCAGACGACTAGCTTATGCAATAGAATTGAGCCGTCGCACTGTATCCGTGATTCAACAGAATGTGATCTTTTCTTTAGTAACAAAGGGGTTATTTTTACTATTGGGAACCTTTGGATTTATTGGGTTAGCCGTAGCCGTTTTAGCAGATACCGGGACTTCTTTGTTAGTGACTGCAAATGGAATGCGCCTATTTAAAAGTAAGACTTTTGATAATTAGACAATGGTATATGATAACAGTTGTATTAGATAAAAAATGCCTATTTAAAATATATTGAGTTATATAAAATTTGTAACCCTGGTGGATTTATTGCTTAACGAAGAATGCTTGTTTTCAAGCATCTAAAATTAGGAAGCAGTAGAAGGTAATATTAGTAATGGTTTAGATTGGCTTGGTGAATTTGATCAGGTGTAATTTTCCTCTAATTTACTGTAATTTTCCTCTAATTTACACCTATTTTTTATCTCAAGGTATTAAAAATGACCAAAGTTTTTAGCAAAATTAGAACATATGCTTTCTATTTTTCAGTCATCACAAAGTAAAAACCCCCAGAAAACCTTAATTTTCAGGGAGTTAAATATATGCCAGGAACCGGACTTGAACCGGTGACACGAGGATTTTCAGTCCTCTGCTCTACCAACTGAGCTATCCCGGCTTGGGGATTTATGTGACCCACGATTAATAAATGTAGCACAACAATAATTGCTTGGCAAGGGGTTAAATAAAAAAAGTTTAAGGTGCTTTCAAATTCAACTTCACCGCCAAGAAAACACCGAGAAAGCATAAAAACTGCACCAGCACAATACTGGGGCCGGATGGGAGATTAAAAACACCGGAAACTATAATCCCAGATAGGCTTGTAGTAGAACCGATGATCATGGATAGCCCTAAAAATCGGCTAAAGTGATGACTCATCAGCTTGGCTGTGGAAGCAGGAATCACTAAAAAGGCATTAACCAGCAAAACACCAACGGAGGTAATTGCTACAGCCACAGAGAGGGAAAGTAAAATGATGAAACCATAGCGATACAGTTGTACTGGAACACCTTGTACTTGGGCTACATCGGCATTCAAGGTTAATAAAATTTGCTGTTGCAGGGTGGAAAATATAAATATGCTACTGGCTATCAGCAAAAGTAAGGTCAAAATTAAATCTGTATTGTTGATGGCGAGAATATCCCCGAATAATACTCTCATTAAGTTGCCACGATAACCCGGAACGAAGGCTGTCATGATTATGCCAATGGCTAATGACCCCGATAGCACTATACTCAGAACGCTATCACTGGCTAAATCGGTTTTATCGATGAAGTAGAGGACAACCACGCCAAATACTAGGGTAAAAGGCAATAGCATCCAAGTCGGGTTTAACTCTAGCAATACTCCTAAGACTACGCCGATTAATGCTGCGTGACCCACAGCATGGCTGAAAAAGGATAACTGGCGCAGGGTGGCAAAACTACCTAGTAATCCCCCCAGGATGCCCATTAATACAGCACCTGCGATCGCCCGTTGCATGAAAGGAAACTGTAACAAATTTACAAAGTCAAAGTTAGTGGCGATCGCTAGCAAGTTAAACTGGGAAACACTGAATAAATACATAATTACCATCTATAACCATTCGATTTTCTTGATGCTTTTCACCGTACAAACAAGGGTATTTGTATAAAAATTAGTAACAATAAATTAAATACTTATATATATACAGAGTTGTCGCCAAAATCAGATAGGAATCTTATAGACATGATCCGAACTAGTTAAAATATATATTCTTTTAGCCTTTTGGTATTAATGACAGAAAAATTTTTCTAACTATCAATAATAATTATGATAATTGAATTTGATTTTAAAATCACAGAATATTGAGTATAATTTAAGATAGATAATTATAGATAGTAAGATTGTGCAAGACTTAGCAGATCAGGTTCTCAGTCCCGAAAAAGCTCAACGAATGGCAGAATTTTTTAGCTTTTTAGGAGATCCTAATCGCCTACGCATCCTCTCTTTTTTGGCTAACAAAGAACTCTGTGTTAGTGATTTGGCGGGATTACTAAACATGAGTGAATCGGCAGTTTCTCATCAACTCCGCCACTTAAGGGCGATGCGTTTAGTGGGATATCGTAAACAAGGAAGAAATGTATTTTATCACCTCCATGATAATCATATTTTTCATCTTTATCAGGCTGTCGCGGAACATTTGGATGAACCAGATGCACTAAAGTAACGCCATATTTTTGTAACTTTCAGATATTAATGATGATGCTGGTAAGGAGTGAAGCCAGGTCCATAAGTTGCTAACAGATTTTGGGGCGAAAGTGCAATTTCCGGTTGACCAGTACAAACAACAGTTTGATTAAAGCAGAGAACGCGATCGCAATGACGGCTTACCATATCAATATCATGGGAAACTTGTAACACCGTCCAACCTTCTTCTCGCTTCAATTCATTTAACAAAGCATAAAAATCTGTTGTACCTTGAACATCAACCCCAGCAAAAGCTTCATCTAATACCAAAAGTTGGCGAGGAACGACCAAACAATAAGCTAATAATACCCGCTTCAATTGACCACCGCTCAGAGTTCCAATAGCTTGGTGCTTGAGATGATAAGCATCGGTACGCCGCAAAGCCTCGGCTATAGCTGCTGATTTTCTGGGATTTTTCTGCCAAAAAAATGAAGTCTGCTTGTTACTTTCATTCACCCATCCTAGTCCAACTAATTCGCTCACAGAAATGGGAAAACTGCGGTCAAAAATAAAATTTTGAGGCATATAACCCAAGCGATGACGCAAATTTTTTAACTTGGTAATTGGGCGACCAAAAATTTCAATTGTACCTGCACTGCGGGGAATTAAATCTAAAATCGCCTTCACCAAAGTGCTTTTACCCGCACCATTAGGACCAACGATAGCTGTATCAGTTCCTGGTAATAATTCAAAAGCAACATCTCGCACAGCTAAATAACTGTCTTGATATACATTTAATCCTTCGACTTTTAAAATAGGAGATGTCATTATTCCTGGATAATAAGTAATTATTAATTGTTCATGAATTTCAGAAAAATAATCATTAAATTATTTACAGCCAGCCTGTAGAGTTTGCAAGTTATTTCTCATTGCTTGAAAGTAATATTCAGGATTGCTATTCCCGCTAGCAGTTTCTAAAGAGTCCAAGTTACGCACAGTAATATTCAAATCTTCAGCAAGACTGGTTAATAATTTATTATCTACCCCTGGTTCGCTAAATAAAGCTTTGGCGTTATAGTTTTTTACAGCTTCCACAGCTTTCTGCACATCTGCGGGGGAAAGTTGGTCTTCGGGAAGTTGTACCACAGCCACTTGTTTGAGATTATAGCGTTGAGCTAAATATGGAAAGGCATCATGGAAAGTTATAAAAGTACAGTTAGGAGTTTGTTGTAAAGTTTGCTGAAATTCTTGATCTAAATTCTCCAATTCTTGAATATAAGCCGCAGTATTGGCTTCATAAATATTTTTATTCGTAGGGTCAGCCGCAATTAATCCATCTCGAATATTTGTTACTTGTTGTTTTGCTAAAACTGGGTCTAACCAAACGTGAGGATTTCCCTCAGCATGATCATGTTCATGTGCGTGGCTATGTCCGTCTTCTGTTACAGTTTCATCGACGGGAGAAATTTTATCTAAGGTTTGAATACCCTGACTCGCATCAATTTCAACCAAGTTAGGATTGTCGGCATTTTTGATAGTACTTTCCAGAAATTCCTCTAATCCCAAGCCATTTTTTACTAAAATACTGGCTGTAGAAATTGCTTTCACATCATCGGGTGTTGATTGGTAATCATGCACGTCCGTAGTTGGCGGTACAATAATTGATACATTGGCGACATCTCCCGCTACAGCTTTGGTAAATAAATAGGTAGGCAAAATTGTGGCTACAACTCCTATTTTTTCTCCCGTTGCTGCTTCCTGTGCTGGGGGTGTTTGTTCTGAGGTTTCTACTATATCTGTGTTTGATTGGTTACAGCCAACGGCAATTGACAAGGTGAGTAAAGCCGTTAAAGATAGGATACCTCTACTTTTTTGGGATTTTTTCGGTATCAAACGCTGCCACATCACGATTTTTCCCCTCTAAATTGATGATCACTTGACTTTTCTCAAATAAATATTTGAGAATGAGATTCGTTTTGATTATAGAATAAGTATCATTCTCACACAATAGGAGTAAAAAATATTTTGTATAAAAAACAACAAAATTATTTAATGTTTTATAAGATACTGCGTTTTAAGATTTCTCAATTCAATAAGAAATAAAAGTTTTTCACTGGTGGGGTGAGCAAAATCCTTAAACTCCTGTTAATATTTGGAAAATACTTTTTTAAAGAAGGTATTCTCTAAAACTTATTGTATGAGTGCAATCTACGATTCATAAGTGTGAGGAAAGAAATGCCAAAATTCTCAGCATACTTACTGTTTAGCCCTTTATTGGGCGGTGCTATGCTCTTTTTTAGCTCGGCTGTATATGCAGTGGAAATACCCACTACATCTGTCATAAGTAATTCAGAAATTTCATCTGATAAATTTACAAAAGCTCAGGTAATGGCGCAAGTTACCTCGGTTTCTCAGTTATCGGATGTGCAACCGACTGATTGGGCTTTTCAAGCGTTGCAGTCTTTGGTAGAACGTTACGGTTGTATTGCAGGTTATCCAGATAGCACTTATCGCGGTAATCGGGCGTTGACTCGATATGAATTTGCGGCTGGTTTGAATGCTTGTTTAGATCGGGTTAATGAACTGATTGCTACTGCTACTAGCGATGTGTTGACACAACAGGATTTAGGCACGTTACAAAGACTACAAGAGGAATTTTCGGCAGAACTCGCAACACTACGGGGTCGAGTAGATTCACTAGAAGCACGTACTGCGGAATTAGAAGCAAATCAGTTTTCTACTACCACTAAACTGCAAGGGGAAGTAGTCGCAGTTATTAGTGATGTTTTGGGCGGTGACAGAGTTAATAATCAAGATATTACTGATAAAAATACTACTCTGGGAGTGCGATCGCGGATTCAATTTGTTACCAGTTTTACTGGGAAAGATACCCTATTTACGAGAATCCAAACTAATAATATTTTAAGTCCTAACATTGGGACAGCAGAGGGTAACTTATTTTTCGCTGGTGATGGGACTAATAATGCGGTCATAGATGCACTGTTTTACAAGTTTCCTCTAGGTGCAAAAACAGAAGTAATTGCGATCGCCAATGCTGGTGCAGCAGATGACATCACTAGTACAGTGAATCTATTTGACGGTGATGGTAGTAGTGGGGCTTTGTCTACCTTTGGGACACGCAACCCAATTTATAGCCAGATAGGTGGTGCTGGTTTGGGTGTAACTCAGCAATTCGGCGATCGCCTATCACTCAGTTTAGGTTATTTAAGTGGCGCAGCTAATGACCCTTCTGACAAAAATGGTTTATTTGATGGTGCTTACGGTGCATTGGCGCAGTTAACAGTTAGACCAAGCGATCGCATTGCGTTAGGTTTAACTTATCTTAATTCTTACAAACAACCACTACTTACTGGTAGCAATGCCGCTACAACAGATTTCAATGGTGAAGCCTTCTCCAGCGATTCCTACGGTGTCCAAGCCTCCATTGGTCTCAGTGAAAAATTAGTATTAGGTGGTTGGGCAGGATACACTAACAGCCGTGCTTTAACGGGTGATGAAGGAGAAGCTGAAATTTGGAATTATGCCGTTACCCTGGGTTTTCCTGACTTGGGTAAAAGAGGTAACTTAGCTGGAATTATTGCTGGTGTAGAACCCAGAGTCACCAGTTCTACCATCCCAGGAGTGAGTACAGATAGGGATACTTCCTATCACCTTGAGGCTTTTTACCAGTATAAGTTGAGTGACAATATTACCATTACCCCAGGTATCATTTGGTTAACATCCCCAGACCATAACAGTAACAACGATGATGTTGTCATTGGTGCGCTCAGAACTAGATTTAGTTTCTAAATAGATTCGGGAGTAGTGAACACCTTTGAAAATTCCTAATTTTCGTTAATCCGTTAAAGGAGACCTAAAATTGATGTTTTGCGTCTTCTGTCTTTAACGACGAAAAAGACCAGCTTCCCACAGCTGGTCTCAAAAATGTTTTTCCGCGTTGTTTTCTCATGGAGTGAAAATTAAAATTGCGCGTTCCCAAAATTGACGGGCAACTTTTCTTAACAATATTGTAACAGTTCACACAGTTTTTTTATCAAAAATATAAAAAAAAGATATGACTGAGGAGAGTGCGCCTCTATCTTTAAGAATAAATCTAAAATACCGTGAGGAATAAAGAGGCAGGGGAGCAGTGTGCAGGGGGGAGAAGATTTTAATCACCAATGAATGCGGATTTAATAAAATATACTAACCTCACCCCCAGCCCCTCTCCTTGCTTTCGCGTAGCGTCTCCCTTTGGGAAAAGGAGAGGGGAGATTTTGAATTACGAATTACGAATTACGAATTACGAATTACGAATTAACTGCGGTTGTCCCCAGAGGATGCGCTCTTGTTTATAAATGGCAATACCTGGCTTGGCTCCTTTGGGTTTGTAAACGTGCTTGGGTTGAGTATAAACTACAGGTACTTGTTCGCTTTGACGGGCGCGACTGTAGTAAGCGGCAAGATTAGCTACAAATTGCAAATCATTTTTTTCTGCTACTGCGCCGGGTTCTAAACGTAGTAGTAGATGACTTCCGGGAATTTCTTGGGCGTGGAACCATAAATCATAGTCTCCAGCTACGCGAAAGCTTAATTGGTCATTTTGGCGATTGTTCCGCCCGATTAAGACTTCAAAGCCGTTGGGGGTATGGTAACGATGAAAGTTGGTGCTGGCTGTTTCGCTGTTGCTGCGACTGCGGTATCCTGGATCTTCTAAATATTTTTGTCCAATTAATTCGTCGCGGATTTCTTCTAAGGCTTGTAAGTCTGCTGTGTTTTGGTACTGTTCTATCTGAGCGATCGCCGCTTCTACTTGCTCTAAATAGCTAATTTCGGAGTTGACATCAAATAGCAATGGTTCCACAGCCGCACGAGCGCGTTTGAGTTTTTGGTGCTGTTTATAAAGCCGTTGGGCATTTTGGACGGCATTTTTATCTGGTTGTAGGGCGATCGCAACTGGCTGTTCTGTTTCAAAATCATTCAGGATAATTTCTATCATCCCTGGTTGCCATTTATGCAGATGAGACATCAATAAATCGGCTTTTGCTCGATATTCATCCGCTTGATCTGATTGCTGCAAGCGTTCAGAAAAGGTTTGGGATTTATTCCGTAATTTTACTAAAATATTATGTAATTTCTGGTTTAATTGATGCCGTAACTGAGCGAAAACCTGCTGATTTAATTCGTCAGTGTAGTAGCGATTAAGTAAGGTTTGGATATTTTTTTCTGCTGTAACTGCGCCCCAACCCATAACGGTATAACCATTCGCTGTCCAAGCTGGTTGAAATTTATTTAACTCCAATGCTTGTAACCATTCTTGCCATCGGGTAAATAGCCGTTGCCAGTCTTCCGGTTTGAGTTTATCTGTGGTAGTATCTGGGGCTAAATTCGCCGCCACTAACATAGACTCCACCAGTGCAGAACTCAAGCCGCTATAACTTTTTAATAACTGACGCTTAATTGCTCCTGGGACTAGGCTCACTCTTTCTTGCCAGCGTTCTGGGGATTCAGTCAAACTGGGAACAGGGCCAGTCAGCTTTGGTGGAATTTCATAAGGTTGTCCGGTTTGGATGGGGCGGACGCTAGATTGATGCTGACCAACTTGGTGGGCTGCTGTGATAATCATCTTGCTAGCATCAGTGAGGATGGCGTTGCTGTATTTGCCCATCACTTCCACATATATATGGTATAATGCCTCTTCTCCGGGACGGCGAGCAAATTGTAAATCTATAACACGCTCCCAAGGGGCGATCGCCCGAATGTCCACCAAGGCCAAACCACCCAATTGATGTACTAATTGTTGGCTAAAGGTGAAGGTATCTGGTAATCGTGGTGGTGGTTCGCCAATACAAATCCGCGCTCCTTGGGGATGCCAAGAAATTTCCAGCCAGTCCCTTTGTTTAAGGGTGCGT
The DNA here is from genome assembly GCF_034931085.1 of Nodularia harveyana UHCC-0300. NCBI lineage: Bacteria > Bacillati > Cyanobacteriota > Cyanophyceae > Nostocales > Nodulariaceae > Nodularia > Nodularia harveyana. Next base: position 41,023 of record NZ_JAYGHG010000037.1, read on the forward strand.
AATGCCACGGCAATAGTATAGCGATCGCGCTGATAAACTTGTTCTAATCGAGATGGCAACCAGTGAGCGCGGAGTTCGCTACAGGAAGCTGTAAGGGTCGTATAGTCAACTGGTTGCACAAGAGTTATAGTTACTGATTACTTACTGAACCAATGCCGGTTCTTTGACTTTTTGCTGTAAAATTTCGGTGTAGAGTTCACCTAGCTGAGTGGCTACGCCATCCCAACTAAATTTACTTTCTACCCGTTGTCTGCCAGCTTGACCTAATTTTTCTCGCAATTCGGGATTTAACACAATCCTGTCGATAGCAGCTGCAAAGGCGGCTACATTTTGTGGGGGAGCTAATAAGCCTGTGACTTCGGGAACTACGGTAAATTGCAGACCACCCACATCACTGGCGACTACAGGTGTACCACTAGCCATCGCTTCGATGGCTACAAGTCCAAAGGGTTCATAATGACTGGGAACGACACAAACATCAGCCGCAGCGTAGTAGGTGGGTAATATTTCTTGGCTGAGACGACCGGGGAGGATAGTAAATTCAGTCATCCCCAATTCATTAATTATATTCTCGATGCGATCGCGCTCAATTCCATCACTATTTCCAGGGGTGCTACCACCACCAATAATTAATTTCAGGTTTTTATCGCCACGTAATTGAGATTCGTTGACTGCACGCACTAGGGTTTCTATGCCTTTGCGTGGGTCGAAACGTCCTACATACAATACAAGTTTAGTCTCTGGAGTAATTCCTAAGTTTAATCTCGCTGTTTGGCGGTCAATTGAACCAAAGCGGCGAATATCTGTACCGCAAGGAATAATATCAATATAACCTGCTGTGGAAACGAGCGATCGCATATGTTGCTGTTCTTGGGGACTTGTCGCTACAATCCGTTCTGCTGTCTCCAATACTTGTTTTTCCACTGCCAATCTCTGATTAGCAATTAGGGGAATTGTTTCTATTGTGTTGTACTTAACGGCTCCTAAGGAATGGTAAGTATGAATTTGCTGACTACCTTGAATTTTTTTGAGTTGCATCCCTATCCAGCTAGAATGCCAGTAATTTGTGTGAACTAAATCATACTTGATCTGATTCTCTGTTTGGAATTTCAGGAAATTATCCAAAAATTCCGGCATATATTCTAAAAGTTCATCCCGTGGTACAAACTTGACAGCCCCGGCTTCTAGCCGAATAGTCCGACAATTTTCGCTAAATTCAACAATGGTTTGCTGCTCTACACTTACTTTGCGGGTAAACATATCAACTCGCCATCCTAGCTTTGCTAGTGCTTCACCGACATTACGCACATAAACATTTTGTCCCCCAGCTTCTTCCTTACCAATTTCAATCGCCGGATCTCCATGAACAGAAATTAAGGCAATACGTTTGTGGGTAGTAGCGTTCATACTTTGTTTGTTGGTAATTCCAGGAATGTATCGTCAAAGTTTCGCCGCGCAAACTTAACTCGATTATTTAGGAACTTTGAGTAATATTTATTTTATTTTAAATATGTCAAATATTTTCAGCTTTTGGCTACTCAGCCTATAGTGATTTGCACAGAAACTGTGTGTAATTTCCTTATATAGCAACCGCCAAGGAAGTTAGGACAGAAATAGATAATAAAACTCTTACAATTACCGAGTTTCCAGCCATTCGACTACGCTCAGGGCAAGCCTGTTCCCTGTTCCTAATCCCTGCTATACATAGATAATTATATTTATATCTAATGCTTGTCATAGATCAACTTCGAGTCATGAAAATGCGATCGCCATCTTTGGTAGAATTGCCTTAGATTACTACACAGAATCCTGTGAGGATGTCTGCTGTGTGAGTAAATATGGACTTCATCAAAAGTAGCGATCGCAGCTAAAAAAGGGGAGTCATACCCTGAAAACTGAAAAATTGCAGTTTTAAGTTATATCCCCACAGGCTCAATTTGTGGTTTGTGCCGCTAGCATTTCCTTGAGCTTTTCTAATTCAGAAGCCCAACGTGGATCTGGACGAATTGTATCTGAGTCAGCGCTTGTGCTGCTTTCCCGGACACCACCGCCGCCACCACGTCGTGATTTCTTCGCACCTTTCTCACGACGACTACCTTCTTTTTGGATAGTAGGAGCCGGATGACTTGTCGCAGCACCACCAGCTGCTTTAGGAGCTTGGTCTTCACCCTCCTCTCCTTTTGTTCGAGGTAATGCTTTTTCTAGCTTTATGGGAGTCTCTTGGAACAATTGACCATTATACTTTTCAATAATTTGATCAGCTTGTTCGTCATTGTTGACTGTGAGAAAACCGAAACCACGGCATTTACCAGTTTTACGGTCTTTAATCAGTTTTGTAGTCACAGCATCGCCTTCTTCGGCAAAAACTGCTTGTAGATCCTGACGATCTATTTCTTCTTTTGGCAAATTGCCTATATATAGGCGAACGGACATGAACTATACCTCCAGAGTTGAACGAACATGGCAAGGCAAGAAAACAATCACTTGGCTTTGGCTGTTAAATAGATGCTATTGACCAAGACTGCCGTAAACCAAATTTTTTACTCCAAACTGTCAACCTATACAATACAGTTTTTCGTTGGGATCAAGCTTGTTTAATACAAAAGCGCATACAACGCTCAGTTAATACCACCTTAATTCTAAGAATCGTAAATTTATAAGCCTTGACTTGCTCAAGTAAATATCTTCTTTGATGACCTTGCTCGCAGAACTGAATACCATTTCTTAGATTACCACGGTATTATCTACGTAGCTAGTTCAGGGCATACATTTTCAAGAATAGTATTATTATAGCGTAGCATAAATTACATTTTATTGCTTAACAAAGGTGAGTAGAAACAAAAACTAGCCATTGGCTGGTAGGTTTTTTGCTGTATGGGGAAAATAAAAAGGATAGGCTTGCACAGATTCACCAATTTCTAGATAACTAAGGGCTATTGCTGAGTTAATTCTTTGGTCGAAAATTTGTAGGTAAACTTAACATTAATTGTCAATAATTGCAAATTTCATTTACATTTCCTTGTTGATGGTGTATTCTATGGCTTTTGCATAGCAGCATTAGCCTGTCAGAAAAATGTATGCACCCCAAGCCTGTGCTGCAACTGCGATAAAAGTAGACCAAATGGGATGAGGGCTATGAATGGTTTTACCACTTTGAGTTTGCAACGTGTGAATATCAACCCAAGATGTGGCTCCCCGACGAAACCAACCTGTAACTATAATTTGTCGACCAATTAAATCTTGAGGATTAATGGACTGTCCTAAAGCAACGTGATGTAATTTCACTAAGCCTGTGCTGCACTGTAGGATCAGGTCTTGTCCTAAGCTATTACCAGCACCTCGCCGACCTAATAGCTTACCGACTAGCCGCACACTAATACTATCAATAGGAATAGCGGAGGGATGGGCTAAGAGGTTAGGCAGGTTTTGTTCATCTTGTACATTAGGGGTTTTGATGTCGGGGAAAAACGCATTCATCCGAAACACCATACCGATGCTAAAGCCAATGAGCAGGCAACCTATAACAAAATTCCCATCTTCGTATATCCACTTTAAATTTAAGACCTTGAAAGCAAAAGCGGCTTGCCAGGTCAGCCAAATCAGACCGGCAAACATCAAACCCAGGGGAATACCAAGAAAGGGAGCGATTTGTAATAAGAAGGATTGACGCTTTACCTGATGAGTGTATTTGCTAGTGAGATGGAGTTCCGGGTCTATATGCCAATGGCGGGAAATTTGATTGAGACGTAGGATGCGATCGCCAATTAAGGGATGGGTATTATTAATGGCTAACCAGTGGCGATAGGGATGTAAGGTGTCCCAGGTCAATATAGATTCAAAGGGCATTCTGCCGGCAATACTACCCAAAGTTAGACTTTGCTGATAACCTACTGGTATAAATAAATTTAAACTTTCTAAATGCCAATTGGTTTGTTCTGATTTTTGGACATCAACAGCTATTCCGATGGCTATTTTTAGTAAGGCGCGAGTGAGAGCATTAGGATTACCAGTAATTTCCGAGGCGAGGCGATCGCTATAGTAAAGCCGTAAACGGGACAACCATAAACCAATTCCAGTCAACAAACACCAAAATCCATAAATCACACTAGCCAAAATAGTTATTGGCTTATACCAAATTCTCTCTGAGTTCTTATTTCCCAATATGGATATTTGCTGATATAGCCGATGAATTGGTAGTGACAGCACCAACATTAGAGACATGACGACAAAATCTCCATGAGCAATATGTCCTAACTGTGTGCTGTAGATAGTGGCAATTTCATCATCTGCCAATTGTTCTAAAAGTCCCTGACTCACAACAATCCGGGCATTACGAGCCAGATTTCCATAAGTCAGCGCCACGGGAGCAGCTATGGGCAGAACTCGCAGTTTGGGTGACTTCCAGCGACGTTGTTGGCAGTAACGTTGGAGTACCCTACCGGTTTCTCGACTGTAGCCATGCAATACCTCTGGAGACAACTCTCGCTGTTGATAAAAGTTGCCTAATAGCCAATCTAATAACCAAGGTGATAGCCCCATAATGATCAATAAAATGATCAACAATAATGGGGTGGGGTCGCGGTAGAGAAACTGTAATGGCTGTAAGTAAGGTAGTTTGACTAAGGCAAAGTTAATCAATCCCGTTGTGAGATGGAGTATTGCTCGCAGTAGCCAAAACAAAGCTATCAATGTGCCAAGTCCTAGCAACCGCAAGGGAATTAACTTCGGTTTACGTAGTGGCTGCCAGACTTTAGCACGTTTTGCTTGTCGCCAATAAATATTTGCAGATGCAGCTGTTGCATAACTGCTATCACTCTCTGTTGTAGCAGGTGGTGATTCCATGATGGAGTTGCGGTATTCACCTGATTGCACATCAGATAAATTATCATCTCTTCTGGTTTTTGGTACTTTATTTTTTGATGTCGTAGTGGTTTGAGAATTTTCAAAAGCCACAAATCCTGTTGCAGAATTAGTGGAAGTCTGACTCTTTTTTTTGCGTTTAGTCAAGTGTGTGAGGGCAACTTTAGCCCATTCTTCAACTTGTGTATTTTTGCTGTGGGTGAGAGTCTGACAGATGATTGTAGCTTGGCGGATTTGCCCGGTGCGTGCGTAGGCCATGACTAAACCAACCCGTGCTTGTAAGCTAACTGTAGTATTTTTTTGATTACTAGCTATAGGTATAAGTTTGGCGATCGCAGTTTGGTAATTTCCTTGTTTGAGGGCAACTAAACCGGCCTCCAAAGAGAGTTCAGCATCTGAAGGCATAGAAATTTTGGCTCTCCAATCTCTACTAACTGATCCACGGTGGAATATAAGCGGGAATTTTTAATGCCGCGAACATCAATTACACTCGGTTAGTTCCATCAAGTCAAGTAAATATTTCTTCACTAATTATTGACCAGAATTTACCGGGATGATGGCGCTTAATTTCAACTTTGCATGATCTCCCGTAACTGTTGGTAATGCCATTGATAGCGGAAGACTAAAACTCGGCTGTCCATATTATTTAACTGTAGTGGGCTGGAAAATACTTGTCACTTTATTCAAAGCTTACCCAGCATCTTCAGAGGGGAATAACTCTAATATGGTTTCTACAGCATACTCGTTTTGTTAGGGGTTGACGACGGTGATTAAAAATCCGTTCACATCTGCGAAAATTTGAGAAAAATTAGGGATAACATTTACTTTCATCACTATGATCTGTGGGATGACTGGAAAAATATTCCCTTGAGGTATGGGAGAAACAAGGCGCAGACACTTTTTAAGTATCGTGATATCTTTTCAATGTTTTCTCTACTAAACCGGATAGGTGGGGGGATTTGATTTAAACGGGAAGGCGATCGCACTACCCAAAATTAAGAGAAAATGCGATCGCCGTTTTAGATTGGTGTAGTAGCTAATTCACTGCTGTCATTCCCGCCAAATCCAAAATTGGCGCAATTAAATCTTCCCGCTTCACCGCCATAATATGGACACCTTGGCATAATTCTCGCGCTATTAGCACTTGTTCCGCCGCAATTTTCATTCCCTCCTGAAGAGGATCTTTGGCTTGATCTAACCTATCAATAATGTTCTGGGGAATATTTACACCCGGAAGACACTTATTAATAAACTGAGCATTCTTAGCAGATTTCAACAGAAAAATTCCTGCCAAAATGGGTTTTTCATAATTAACGGCTACGGTATCCATAAACTTTTCTAGCCGCTCAAAATCTGTAATCATCTGACTTTGGAAAAACTGCGCTCCTGCTTCAATTTTTCGTTCAAATCGCTTTTGTAACCCTGACCAACTGGGAGACTGGGGATCTACCGCCGCACCAGCAAATAGGTCAGTAGCGCCATCGGGGAAAGGCCGTTCGTTACAATCAACGCCCTGATTCATTTTGCGAATTAGCTGTAGCAGTCGGACAGATTCTAAATCAAACACAGGTTTAGCATGGGGATGATCACCGACTTTCACCGGGTCACCAGTCAAAGCTAATATGTTGCGGATACCCAAAGCATGAGCGCCCATCAAATCAGCTTGTAAACCAATTCTATTGCGATCGCGGCAAGCCATCTGACAAATCGGCTCAATACCATTTTGTAACAAAAAAACCGACGCTACCAACGAAGACATCCGCAATACGGCGCGGCTACCATCAGTAATGTTGACGGCATGAACCCTCCCCTTAAGGGTCGCCGCCATTGAAATCATCTGTGTGACATTGACCCCTTTTGGGGGAGCTACCTCGGCGGTAACTAAAAACTCGCCTACTTGCGCGGCGCGACGAAATGAATTTAAAACTGTGGGATTTTGGGTATCCTGCATAACATTAATGTTTCTGTTTCCTTCAAGGCTATAACGAATTATGCCCAAAAACGAAACCTTTACCAAAAAATGGGGTGTAAAGTCCCGTCTCTTCAGGACGGCTTTCGAGAGCGTGATTTAGGCAAAGAATCTTGATGCATCATAGTCTGTAATCGTTGTAAAATAAATGGCAAGTTCTTCGACATACTTAAGGTATAGGGTTCGACCCAG